>CAZTAJ010000164.1:0-7128 GCA_964611575.1 uncultured Verrucomicrobiota bacterium | reverse complement strand
GACCGGTCTCAACGGGCGTCTGCCCGTACTGCCCGAAAAGCGATTTCTTATCAGTGGAACAATACCGCCCGCCCGATCACGGCGCGCGGCAACCGCGTCTATCTGCATTTCCTGAAAGAGCCCGGTGGATCGTTCTGCTGGGCCGACGTCAAGAATCGGGTCAAGTCCGCCCGCCTGCTCGCCGATGGCCGTCCCATCCCTTTCCAGCAGGAGGGGAACCGCCTCTTCCTGAAGAACCTGCCGATGCCGTTGCCGGATACCCCGGCAACAACCGTCGAACTGGAACTGGACGGAAAGCCCGAGGCGATTACGACCCAGACCTCCTTTTGGATTCCAGGATGAAGCACTCATGAAGTCCGTGACTACGCGCGCCGGCTTCGCCCACCCCGCCACCCTACCGCGCCATACCGAGGGCCTCCCTTTCCTCAAGCGCGAAACCTTCGGTGCCGCGAACACGAATTGCCGTCGGGCCTGGCGCGCCCTGCCGACCCTTCTGTCGCTTGTCCCGTGCCTGGCCACCGCGCGCTTCCTCGATTCCTCGGGCGAGGAACAGGGCCTCGTCACGCACCCCATCAAGGTCAAACACTTCCCGTGGGAAAACAGCGAGTTGGGCAGGGAGAAGATCGTCATCCCGCCCTATGAGCCGATCGGCATCACCGCGACAATCCCCTGGTCAAGACCGAGGAGGACGAGCTGAGGGAATCGCTGGGCAAGGAGCAGGACTACCGAAGCCTCCATCGTCACGACTTCAGGGCGGTCGTGTTCGAAGAGAAGTGAGCGCGTTGCGAGAGGAAGACGACCTATGAAAGCATCCGAGATGAATCGGGATGGAATCGCAAACACCTTCCGGGATGCAAGACGCTGCCGCAGCCTGGGCGCCGGCATTCTGGCGGGACTGCTGCTGGTACTGGCCGCAAGGGCGGGTGCGGCGGAGTTCCCGCAGGGGCTCATGCTGCATTTCAATTTCGACGAAGCCTTTTCGGGCGGCAAGATTTCCGACCATTCCGGACGCGGCCACGACGGACGCGTGGTGGGCGCCACCTGGATGCCCACCGGGAAGCGTGGCGGAGGGGTTGCCTTCGCCGCGACCAACGAGTCCATCGTCGTGACCAACTCCCCTGCCCTGACGCTCAAGCAGGCCACCTGTGCCGTGTGGTTCCAGACGTCGGCCTCGAATGCCGCGGCGCAAACCCTCTTCGACAAGGCCCGGCACCCCCGTTGCGTGTTGGGCATCGCCGGCGAGGCGCCGGTGGCCACGAACAAGGGACGGCTGTTCGCCCTGTCCGGCAACCATACCTGCCTCAGCGACACGATCGTCACCGACGGCGCCTGGCACCATGCGGCGGCGACGTTTGACGGCGTCAAACTGAACCTCTACCTGGACGGGAAACTCCAGAAGCAGGCGGCGGCACGGCTCGGGGAAATGCCCGCGCCCGGTGACGACCTGATCATCGGCATGAACAGGACCGACACAGCGGGCGGAAAGAAGGGCCAGTCGTTCAACGGCACGATCGACGACACGATGATCTTCAACCACGTTCTCACCGAGGCCGAGATCGGCGCCTTGATCGCCGCAATTAAGCCAAAATTCACCCCGGACCAGGTCGCCAGCCGTGTGGCGGAGCTGAAGGAGCTTCTCGACAGCGGCCTGATCCTGCGCGAGTTTTACGACCGCAAGGTCAAGGAATGCGAGGCCGGGCTGTAGCCGGGCGGCGCGCGGCAGCCGTCGGGTCATTTCGGCACGAATACTGGTTTCAATGAGTAAACCCTCTGGCGTCCCACGGGGACGCGGAGTAATGGAGTGCGGGATTATTGGGGTGTTGCCAGACGATGAGTTACACTTTCTATTCACCCTCATGCGGAGCAAGGGATTTCCGATCTCCATGCTTTGCAGGTCAGCCGATTCTGCCTGGCCTGTTTGTCCCAATACTCCATCACTCCACTATTCCATGGGATGCTATGGGAGTAACCCCATGAACCCCGTGGAGATGTCGATTGTAGCGTCCGGCCAGATGGGATGGAAGGGCCTGGACCTTTCCTGGAGCCTGACCTTCGCGGAGGGAGCCCTCCCCCCCTTGAGCCCGCCGGAGATGGAGACCTTCTCACAGGAGGCAGCGGGCGACCAGCTTGTCTGCACGTGGCGGGGGCATAGGACGCTCGGGCCGAAGTTTGAGGTGACGGTTCACTGGTGGCTGGAGGACGACCGCCTGTGCGGAACGATTGGTTGGGCCCATGGAAACGAACAGCACCCTTTGACCGGAGTTTGCTTCCCCGTGGCGACAGTCCCCGTGCCCCGGGATGGCCAGGTCTTTTCCCCCCAAGGCCAGGGCGTGATGGTGAAGATCCTGAACGACCAGGCTCTCCGTCCAAACGATCTGCTTACCGAAAACGCCAATCCGGTGTTGCAGTTCTGCGCCATCGTGAGCCCGGAGGGATCGTTCTATTTCGACCAGCGCGATACGGAATTCCATTCCAGGAAATACGAGTATCACCTGGTGGATGGGCGTTCCAGAATCCGCTACACGGCCGTCCTCCCGCTGCCTCTGGACGGGAGGAGCGGCATCCGCTACCAGATCCCCTACCGCTCATCCATCGCCGCTTACCGGGGCGGATGGTTCGAGGCCGCCCAGATCTACAAATCGTGGGCGCGACAGCAGTGGTGGGCGAAACGCCCTCCCGTCGATCCGCGGCTGCGCGACATCGGCATGTGGCTGTGGAACCGCGGCAAAGCCGAGGATGTCATCCCGCCGGTGGAGAGACTTCAAAAAGACGCCGGGGTCCCCATGGCCCTGGACTGGTACTGGTGGCACCGGAATGCCTACGACACCGCCTACCCCGACTATTGGCCACCCCGTGAGGGGCTGCCCGTTTTTGAGAAGGCCGTCGCGCGATTGAAGGAACAGAACATCTTCACCCAGGTCTACATCAATGGCGTGACCTGGGACATGGACGCCGACCATTGGGAAGACGGCGGAAAGGAGTCCGCCGTCCTGGACAAGGACGGCCGCGTGAAGGCGGTGATGTTCAATGGCTTCGCCAAGAGGCGCCTGGCCTGGATGTGCGGCGGCGGCAACCTGCCGTTCCGCAAACGGATCCGCGAGACCGTCAGGAACCTCAACGCCGCCGGCCTGTCGGGCGTCTATCTGGACATGATCGGCTGCGCCAGCTACGAGCCCTGTTACAGCGGGGCGCACGCCCATGCACCGGGCGGGGGAAACTACCAGGTCATGGGCTACCGGAAGATGCTGGAGGATATCCGCCGGGACAACCCGGGCCTCCCGCTGAGCACGGAGGAAGCGAGCGAGGCGTACATGGACCTGTGCGACTCCGCCATCTCGTTGTCCGGCGGACTGGAGCGGCTGGGAAGCGACCCGAACGTGTGCGAGAACGTTCCCGCGTTCAGTGCCGTCTACCACGGGCTCCTCGCGGTGTTCGGCAATTATGCCCTGCCGGATTCCATTCCGCCCTTCGACCCCCAATGGCCGGAACAGGCGATCTGGAAGAACGAGCAGCCGTGGCACCGGCTCTATCCCGACCAGTTCTTCGCGGAAGTCGCCCGGGCCGTCGTGTGGGGCCTGCAGCCGACCGTGGCGAACTTACGGACGAAACACACCACGGATCCGGAGTTCGCCGAGCTCTATGCGTTCCTGGTGCAGACCGCCCGTTTCTACCACGCGCACCGGAATTTTCTTTTCGATGGGGACATGCTGAACCCCGGGCTCCTGAAAACCGGGAAGGTCGAAGTGGATTTCCTGTCGCGATTCATCTTTACCGCCGAGGGCAAACAACGGGTCTTCCGCAAGGCCATGCCCGCCCTGCTGCATTCGGTGTGGAAAGCCCCGGACGGGCCTGTCGGCCTGGTCGTCGCCAACTATTCACGGGAGAACCAGGACTTCACCTTCGAGAGCGCAGGCAGGACGGCGTCGGGAAAAGTCCCCCGCCGCTCATGGCTCCTGGTGGAACTTTGAGGGCTGGAGCCCGTCTGACGCCAACACACGACCGGGGGACCGCACATGGACTATCGTGAACAAGCCAGGCGCTTCGTTGAGGAAGAAACGCAATTCCAGCTCGGCTTCCTGCCCACCGAACAATCCAGCCCGCTGACCCGCGGCCTGGATCGGACCTTCGCAGGCAGTTCCGCCGCTGGCGTCCGGGCGCTCCAGCGCGTTGACCGCAATGTCCTGGAAATGGCCCGCCGCGTTCTAGCGGGCGAGGCCTTCATGGCGCTGGTCGAGGCCGGCGAAACGGCGTTGCGCCAGGGCCGCAAACTGGTGTTCTCCGGCTGCGGCGCCACCGGACGGCTCAGCATCCTGCTCGAGTCGATGTGGCGCGGCCACGGCGGCGACGGGGTCTTCAGCCTCATGACCGGCGGCGACTACGCCCTGGTCCGTTCGGTAGAGTTCTTCGAGGACTACCAGGAATTCGGCCGCCGCCAGGTCCAGGAACTGGGCGTGGGCAGCGGCGACGTCCTGGTCGCCATCACCGAGGGCGGCGAGACCTCGTCGGTCCTCGGCACGGTGGACGAGGCCGCCCGCGGCGGAGCCCGGGTCTTCCTGCTTTTCAACAATCCGGCGGACCTGCTCCGCCAGAAACTGGAACGCTGCCGCCAGGCCATCGACAACCCGGCGGTGACCGTCCTTGATCTCTGCTGCGGCCCGATGGCCGTCGCCGGCTCCACCCGCATGCAGGCGACGACCTCCGAACAGCTTGTTGCCGGGGCCGCGCTCGAGGAGATCGCCCGACGCCTTGCCGGGGACAGATCCCCCGGGCCGGACTTCGCCGACGCCTTCGAGGTGCTGCTCGACCAGCTCGGTTCCGATGCCGCTGTCGCCGCCCTGGCGAAACAGATCGAGTTCGAGGAGGAGCTCTACCGCCGCCACGGGCTGGTCACCTATTTCGCCGACGCGTTCCTGCTGGACATCTTCACCGACACCACCGAGCGTTCCCCGACCTTCATGCTCCCGCCCTTCCGCAAGAGCGACGACCGGGTGTCGCCGCAGTCCTGGGCCTTCGTGAAGAACCCGCTGCTGCCCACCCCGGCCGCCTGGCGCCGGTGTTTCGGGAGGAGCCCGCGCTGCCTCAACTGGAGCCGCGCCGACTACGCGCGCATGGGCGCCGCCGACCGCATCGCCGCCAACCCGCCCACGCTCACCGAGGCGGAGCTGATGAAGTTCACCATCGGCTCCGAAGACCTGCCGTACCGCTACCAGGGCGTGCCGAACGCAGCGGTCCTGGTCGGTTCAGGAACCGAACTTGCCGCCGCCTTCGAACGGCATGCCGCCCCTTACCAGGAGCGGCGCCGCCTGGACATGCCGCTGCGCCCCTTCGCCTCGCGGTTGCATCTGATGGAGCGGCTGGGCGTCAAGCTGACCATGAACACCCTCTCCACGGGCACCATGGCCCGGTTGGGGCGACTCAGCGGCAACTGGATGAGCCATGTGGATGTGTCCAACAAGAAGCTGCTCGACCGCGGAACGCGGCTGATCGCCGAACTCGCCCACGTGGGCTACGCCGAGGCCTGCGCCGAGCTCTTCAGATCGGTGGAGGAACTCAAGGCCATTCCGCCCGGGGCGGAAAAACCATCGCCCGTTCAGCACGCCCTGCGCAGTCTGGGCGCCCGGCCGATGCCTCCCGCCTCTTGAGTCAACCCGGGGAGAAAGTCGCCCAGATGTTCAAGAAGCCTTGGTCCGATATCGCGTGGTTCGCCGCTCTGGCTTTTGCCGTGGCGGGAGTGCCCTCCGCAGCACAGGCCGTGACACCACCACCGCTCGGCAAGGACATCCATGCCGTCACCCCCCCATCGCATTCCTATGGCATGACCCCCACGGTGGATTTGCCGGCCCCGTTGGAATGGGCGGCACCTGCCGGCATGCCGACCGCTCCCGGAGATCCATTCCCCGCAGCCTTCACCGGCTCCGTACCGAATGCCCAGGCGCCGGTCGTGGCGGAGTGGAATCGAACGGTCAAGCCAGGCGAGTCGTTCACGCTCACCGGGGCGCGCTTCACCGTTCGCGCGGGGACACTCACCGGCTCGGATACGCGGGTTTTATTGTGGGCCGACAATGCCGAAGGGGGCGAGTTGCGAACGCTCCAACTGTGGAAGGTGTCGGAGAACCTCATCATGGCCAGCGTCCCCAGCGACCTCGCCTTCGGTGTCTATCTGGTGTGGGTGGAGAACCAATATGGTCCCGGGGCCCCGGTGCTCCTGAACCGCGCCATGGGCACGTGGCTGGGCCCCCTCGGTCCCACCGCACCCGCCGGCACGAATACCACGAAGCGGATCTTCGGCCAGAATCTGTCCACCGCCCTGGGTGAATTGATTTCGAACGTCTATCTGCGTCCCACGAACACCACCGTTGCGCCCACGCCGTGCAGCGTGACCCGGGTCGAACCCTACGCCGTCTGGTTCACCGTACCCTCCCTGGCGGCGGGCGTGTATGACGTCTACGTTCACAACGGGCACGGCGGCGCGCTGGGGTGGAGTGCCCCGCAGCCGTTGACCGTGACGGCGGCGTGGCAGCGGGGAACCAACACGCAAACGCTCACGGACACCGGCACCGGCGACCGCACGGCAGATCTTCAGGCGGCCCTGAATGCGCTGGTGGCCACGGGGACCAATGGCGGGACCTTGACCCTGGGGCCGGGAGTCTTTCGGATTAGCGGCACCAACACGATCCCGGGCAATGTCCGCATCATGGGTGCCGGCAAGACCAACACGACCATCCTGGGAAGAGCGGGCGGGCGGATCATGTTCTCGGCAACCAATGGTCATCATATCGCCTTGCAGGACCTATCCTTCAAAGCCGATCTCGGGGCGAACCCGTTCTATGTCAGCAGCGCCAGCTTCAGCGGGGGTAGTTGGAATCAGGATCTGCTCGTCCGGAACGTGGACTTTCAGGTGAGCACGGACACGGTCTCGAAGATCGATTTTGGTTTGCAGGCGGAGCGGTTCGAAATCTCCGGTTGCACCCTGGATGGCGTACTGCATGGAGCGCCGATTGACTGGTGGATTCACGACAACGAGATGCACGGCGGCCGCAATGAAGCCGATGGGGCCATGGCCTTCTCGTCGCAGTAAACTAAAGTTCACCCATGATCCGTTTGTCTCCTTGAGGAGAGGAACGGATG
>CAZTAJ010000163.1:0-7525 GCA_964611575.1 uncultured Verrucomicrobiota bacterium | reverse complement strand
ACGCCCATCTGACTGGTGACGATTGGCCTTTTTCGCTTCAGATTGACGGTGCGCGTGTTGCCGGTCCAACCGGTTGGACGGTCGAACGTACGACATGCGAGCCGGACCCCGAACGTCAGGAAGTGATTCTCACCGCCCGTCATCCCGACCACGGCCTGGCCCTGCGCTGCGTGGCCGTGCGCTACCGCCGCCATCCGGTGGTGGAGTGGACCCTGCACCTGGATCAGTCGGCCGCTGGTCGCAGCCCGATGGTCAGCGAGGTCCAGGGGGTGGATGCAACCTGGCAGCACGGCAAGGAGCAGCCCTTCCTGGTGCGCACTTTCGAGGGTGACGACCACACCCTGCGCACCAGTTTCCAGCCGCAGCACCATGGGCCTGAGCACGGTCGTCGGCTTCGATCTGCGTCAGGAACACGATTTGCCGCTCCTGCGCAAACTGACCAGCGAATGGCGGGCGGTGGCCGACCTTTACTACGGCGACTTCTATCCGCTGACCCAATGGACCCTGGCCGAGGACGCCTGGATGGCCTGGCAGTTCCACCGCCCGGAACAGGGCGACGGCCTGATCCAGGTCTTCCGCCGTCGCGACAGCCCGATCGAGAGCGCCTGCTTCCCCCTGCACGGCCTGGATCCCGAGGCCCGCTACGTCTTCCATGACTACGACGTGCCAGACGATACCGAACACCGGGGCGCCGACCTCGCATCCGACTGGCGCATCGCCATCCCCGAACGCCGCACGGCGCGGCTGATCCGGTATCAGGTCGTGACAGGCAGGAATCCCTGAAGGAGGCGAAGCAATGACGACAAGTCCGGGATCATGGGCCTGCGCCAGCCCCCATCATCGAACCGTTCCACACGGTGATCCAGGTTGGGGTGGTCGTGCGCAGCCATCGTGTCGAATGCACTCGGCACCCAATTGGTCTGACCCGGCCATGGGTTTGGCCGGTGTCGTTTTCTCGCGGAAGGCTCCGTCGCGTGCCGGCGCACTGCCGCGGGCGTCACTGCGGCATGTCGGGTTGGGCCGGGCGAGGCCGGTTGTGTTGCTGTCGGTACGACGAGGGGCTGCCGCCGGTGCCGTGCCTGAACACCCGGTTGAAATGCGTGAGGTTGTTGAACCCGCACGCGTAGCAGATGTTGGTGATACTGCGGTTGGTCCCCTGGAGCAGGCGCTTGGCTTCCTCGATGCGGCGCGACTGGACGTAGCGGGTGAACGTGACGCCGGTCTTCTTGTGGAAGACGTGCGAGAAATGGGCGGCCGAAACTCCGGCGGCCCTGGCCGTTTCCACCAGCGTGAGCTCCGCGTCGGTGTAGCGTTGCTCGATCAACGTCCGCGCCGCGAGGATGGCGGGGTGTTCGCGGTCGGCCTCCAACTCGCGGATCCGCCAGGCGCTGTTGCACATCTGGTGGGCGAAGAGTTCGAGGAGTTTCATCACCTCGTTCAGGCGGTTCCGCGGGATCCACGGCGCGCGGTTGTAGGCGGCACGCAGTTTGTGCCGCGGCGCCCTCACCCACCGAAGACGCTTGGCCAGGCGCGCGAAGGCGGCGTCGGACGGCTTCTCGGGCAGGATCTGGCCGCTGGAAATCGTGGCCACGTGCGTGCCCTGGACCAAGATCGGGATGGCCATGTCGATGAAGCCGGCGTGGCAGGCGTACGCGTGGCAAACGCCGTCGGCGCCGGCCTTGGCGTAGTGCCGGCGGTCGCAGTCCTCACACTGGCGCGCCCCTCTCCTCGTGCCGCGGATGATCTGGCAGATCGGGTTGCCCACGTCCCCGGGAACCCCGATCTGGCTGGTTGCCGCATCCGGTGTGTTCAAGGCCATGGAGAGGCCGACCACCCGTTTCAGGATCAACGCGAATTCGGTGAACTCGGGGCATTCCAGGAGGCGGCGGAAGAACAGGTTCGTGGCGCTGTCGAGGGCGACGGACGGCCTCGCCGCAACGCGCGCTGTTGATTCCCGCTGCATGCCTGACTGTTAGCATCAAGCGAAACAAAAGTAAAGCGAAACGAAACCGACGGAATGGCCGACCTCGTGGCGCGCGAGTTCGCGGTGGATCCCGATGGCGAGTACGTGGACGCGCTCTGGACGCCGCCACACGAGACAGGCTGGGCCTTCCAGGCCTGTTGTGTCCGCAACGGTCGCGAACGGTTTCGCGAACTGGAGTACCACGCGCCGGCGGGTTGCCGCCGGGACGAGTCGCGGGTCTGGGGATTCCGCGGACCCGCGGCGCGGCGGCTTCGGAAACTGGATGTCGGTATGCGACAGGGGCGGCGACCGGAGACGGTTGACGGGTTCCCGACAGATCATCCGTTCCGCGAACTGGAAAATGTCTTGTTGTCGCCCCACATGGCGGCGGCCTCGGAAGAGGCTGCCGCGGAGGCCCGGCGTCGCGCCGTGCGGGCAGTGATGGACGTGATGGATGGTTGTTGGCCGGAGCACCCGGTCAATCCCGAAGTCGAGCCCCGGTTTGGGATAAAGAGGAGAGCGTGAGCAGAAAATGTTCGATAGGCGCCGTCGGCAAGTTGCGGTCTTCTCCCTTTTTCCCCGATGAACGCGACGTGTCTGAACACGCGAATTCTGTATTGACCCGTTCGAAAGAAATGTAAAATTGTTTCGAAAGCAATGTGTAGCGCCAAAAGAGCGTCTCCCGTATACTTTCTATCACTGATCGACTAGTACCGCGTCGGATGGCTCCCGCCGGGAGAAGATCGACGCGGACCGGCGGACGCAGCGTGAGTTGTAAGGAGGGGGAGTCATGAAGACGCGAAACAAGCAGTCGGGTTCGACGGGACGGCGCGGGTGGGCGGCTCTGGTTCTGGCGGGTTGCGCCGCCGCAGTGTTGTTCCAGCCGGTGGCCGTCTGGGCGGGGACGGTGTATTGGGACGGCGGGGGCGCGGATGACAACTGGTCCACACTGAACAACTGGGGCACCACAGGAGACAATGCGACTTCTAACCCCGGTGGGATTCCCGGTTCGTCGGATGACGTGACTTTCTACTCCACCGGCGCAGCGAAACTGACCTCCGGCCTGATCAACCAAACCTTCACAATCAACAGTCTTACGTTTGGCAACAGTCAATCCGGCGCCGTTACCATCGGCGGAACTCAGGCACTGACCATCAACGCCGGCGGTCTCACCGTCAACAGCGGTTTGGGCGCCGTGACGATTTCAGCGCCCATCACGCTTGGTGGATCGCAACCCTGGGTCAACAATTCCTCCAGTACACTGACCGTCCAGAGCGGGACGCTCTCGTTCGGCGCCAACGCCCTGACCGTTGGCGGAACGGGCAACACCACCATCGGCGCCCCGATCACGGTCAGTGGCGGAGGCAGTCTCACCAAGGCCGGCTCGGGTACCGTGAAGATTCAGAACAACACTATCCCCAGCATCAACACCATCACCCTCTCCGGCGGGACGCTGGCTTTGGCCGCGGAGGCCCCTGCAATCATCACGGATTCCAGCACGCTGTGGTTCGACGCAAGCAAGGCCAGCACCATCGCCAAGGACGGTTCCAACAAGGTGATCACGTGGGCCAGCCGATCCACGGGCACGTATGCCGGCGCGTATGCCGTGGCGCGTAAGGTGAGTGGCGGGAACAACGCCTTCACCTACGCCAACGGCATCAATGCCCTCTACAACGCCACTGGCGGTCCTTCCAGTCTTCCCGCCATCAATCTCACCGCCAACAACTTCCTCAACTTCAAGACCGCGGGCGGCGCCAACCTTTCGCTCACCGACATCAAGAGTGTCTTCTGGGTGTATAACGGCGGCGGTTTCATGCTCGGCGACAACGAAGGCGTCATGGGCGTTGGGACCGGAGGGGCTAATCATTTCCACCGCGGCGCCAGCGGATACGGCGCCAACGCTGGCGATCCGATCCTCAATTTCAACGGTTATAACTGGCGAAAGGGCACGTCGACGATGGCCAGTGTCACGCCGACTAGCACGGCAGTAGGCAGCACCTGGTCGATCTTCGATGCCATCCATCCAACCGCCAGTGCCCAGGCCGGTTCGATCGGGTTGGGTAACTATACGATTGGTCGCACCGGCAACTTCAACGTGTCCGAGGTGATCATCTTCAACACGACACTCAGCGACATACAACGCGACACCGTCGAGGCGTATCTCAAGACTAAGTGGGTCGACGGTGGTGGCAGTCCGGATCCTACGATCAACCGCCCCAGTACCCACGTCGAAACCACGGCAAGTTCCACGCTGAATCTGGGATCGGCTACATCAGACCACACGCTGGGCAAGTTCAGCGTGGCCGGCGGCCAGACGCTGACCATCGCCAACGCCAAGAGCGTCACACTGAACGGCATCGGCACCAGTCCGACGGTCAGCATCGCCGCCTACGGCACCGGCCTGGCCACCATCAGCGGCGCCGGCATGACGCTTTACCCGAAAGCCGACATTTCGGCCCCTACAGACACAAGCCTCTTCATCGGACCCGCGGTGGTGATTAACAGTTCGGGGACACGCAACGTCAGCGGTACTGTGACCATGACCAGCCTCGACCTCTCCTCGGCCTCTGGCACGATCAACACCGGCACTGACAAACTGAAGATCAACAATACCCTGTCTCTCCCCGGCAACGTCGCGGCACGTTACACGACCGGCGGGGGCGCCACATCGTTCAGTACCCAGGGCAGCGACCTGGCGAACAACACCGCAGGACGCACGCTGACCATGAGCGGTGGGACACTGCAGTTGGCGAATCAGTCGGGATCTGCCATTATCAACACGTTCACATACACCGGCTCAACCGCCAATTTCACCGTCCCCAACGCGCTGACGGCGAAGGTGCTGGTTGTGGCCGGCGGTGGCGGCGGCGGCAAGGGTGAAGGTAACGATGCCCAGTATGGCGACGGCGGCGGCGGTGGCGGCGCGGGCGGTCTGCTCTACAACAGCGCTTACACTCTGTCTAGTGGTTCATACTCGATCTATGTCGGCGACGGCGGTGCGGGTTCGACGAGTGGCAGTACCACGGCCTCCAATGGCGAGGATTCCTATATTCAGGTGAACAGCAGCGACCTCTTCCGCGCCAAGGGCGGTGGCGGTGGCGGATCGGATAATGGTCCTCCGGGCGCGCTCGGCGGCTCGGGCGGCGGCGGGTCAGCCTGTTATGCTAACGACGGTGGGCCTCGGACTGGCGGCCCGGGCATATCAGGTCAGGGTTATGGCGGTGCGGCAGGGAATGCCAGACTCAATGGCGGCGGTGGCGGCGGAGCATCCGCTGCAGGCAACACGGCTGGCACCGGTATCGGTGGCGCTGGGCTGGCCTATGATATCTCGGGCAGTGAGGTCACCTACGCCGGCGGCGGCGGCGCTGGCCAAGGGACCCACGTCGGCGGCAGTGGCGGCGGAGGCACCGGGGGGAGCACCGGAGGGCCCGGAGATAACGGCAAGGGCGGGGGTGGCGGCGGCAGCGGCCTCGGCAGCGGCGGCAAAGGCGGTTCGGGCATCGTCATCGTCAGTTATAACGATTTTTCGGCCGTCAACCTCCCCAACACCCACATCGCCGCGACGGCCGACTCGACGTTGGACCTGCTGGCGTCCGGCGTAGACCACACCTTGGGCAACGTCACGGTCACGGCGGGAGCGAGCGCGAACACAACTCTCACCGTGAACAACGTGAATTCGCTGACCAACGGGACGTTGACCATCGGCATCAACGGCGCGTACTACGGCAAACTGAACCTGGGGACGAAGGGGTTGACATTGAGTGGCGCCACGAAACTGGCCGTCACCTCCACTTCGCCGACCGTACAACAATGTTGTGTGGCTGTGGCGGCGGCGGGGTCGTTCACAGCGTTGAACGGGAACCAGGTGACCGACGATAGCGGCAAGAAGTGGAACGTCGAAGTGCGCGCGGCGGACGGTGTTACCGTGGATGCGAATGGTCCGCAACTCTGGTTGGTGGCCGCCCTCAGCGGCACGGTGCTCCTGCCGACCGCGACGGCGATCGATTCGACGACGGCAACGCTCGGCGCGAGACTGCAAGACGGCGTGACGGTCAGCGATTACGGCGTTGTCTGGGACACGAATTCGGATCCGGATACCGACGACCACAAGATTCAGAAGGGCACAACGTTCTCACCGCCGCCCAACATCTTCGAGGTGGCCGCGACAGGCTTGCCGCCGCAGGACCAGATCTACTACCGCGGCTACGCGGTGATCTCCGGTGTCACGTATTACTCGGATGAAGGCTCGTTCTGGACCGAACCCGCGTCGCACGCGTCCTCGATCCAGTTCGCGAATGTCACGACTTCCGGTATGCGGATCTCCTGGACGGCGGGTGGTGGCGGCGGGCGGATCGTGCTGGTCAGGGCCGGCAGCCCGGTGAACGCCGAACCCGCGGACGGCACGTACATCGCCTACTCCCCGAACCCGGCCTTTGGAATCGGAACGCCAATCAACACAGACAACTATGTGGTGTACAAGGGCAATGGCGACGCGTTCGTGGACGTCACCGGCCTGAGCGTCGGCACAACCTACCACGTGGCGGTCTTCGAGTATGCCGGCACGGTGGACGACAATGGCGTGAACCAGGGCATCAACTACAAGCAGACCGGCGCGCCGACCGGCAGTCAGGCGACCGACAACGTGCCGACGCTGACGAGTCCGAGCGCCACGGCGATCACGGCGACCGGCGCGACCCTGGGCGCGAACGTGACCGCGGATAACGGCGACGCGGTGACGGCGCGCGGCACGGTGTGGGGCACGAGCGCGAGTCCGGAGGGTGACGCGCTGGCGGCGGGCTCCGGAACCGGTGTCTTTACGCACGGGCGGACCGGGTTCACGGCCGGCCAGAAGGTCTACTATCGCGGTTACGCGACCAACACCGTGGGCAGGGGCTATTCGCCGGATGGGTCGTTCTGGGCCGAGCCGTCCGCTCAGGCCTCGGACGTGACATTCTCCAACGTCAAGAGCACGGGCATGACGGTCTCCTGGACGGCGGGCACCGGCGGGGCGGGCCGGATCGTGCTGGTCAAGGCCGGCTCGCCGGTGGATGCCGAACCCGCGGACGGCACGGATACCTGCTATTCGGCCAGCGCGGCCTTTAGTTTGGGTACGGAGATCGGCACGGGGTCTGGCAACCGCGTCGTATTCAAGGGGAACGGAACGAGCGTGAACCTCACGGGGCTGACGCCTCTGACGGAATACCACGTTGCCGTATTCGAGTACGCAGGCAGCGGCGACACCGTTGATCCCAATCAAGGCATCAACTACCTGCAAACATCGCCAGCCAGGAGTAGTTCCGGCTCGTCGTCGGGCGCTCAGTACTGGGACCGAAACACCACAACGACCGGCTCTGGCAACGACGGAGGCGAGTGGAGCACCACGGCAGCCAACTGGAACAGCGAAGCATCGGGCGCGGGCGGCACGCTGAGCGGCTGGCTGGGCGAAAGCGCCGTCTTCTCCGCCGGCACGGACGGCACGGGCAACCTCACGGTGACGGTGCCCAACGACATCGCCGCGAACAACGTCACCATCGAAGAGGGCGCCATCACGTTCGATGTCGC
>CAZTAJ010000162.1:0-7598 GCA_964611575.1 uncultured Verrucomicrobiota bacterium | reverse complement strand
ACGACGATCCTGGAAGCCGCCGCGCGGGCCGGCCTGGTGATCGAGACGCCTTGCGGGGGAGCTGGCACATGCGGCAAATGCCGCGTCTGGATAAAGGCAAATGCCGGTGTTCCGACCCCGTCTGACGAGAGGGCGTTTTCAGGCCAGGAACTGCGGGATGGCTGGCGCCTGGCCTGCCAGAATCGAGTCGAAACCGAGATGGCGGTTTTTGTGCCGGAGACCTCCCTGTTCGGTGGCGCGCCTCAGATCCTGACGACCGCCGCCTCCGATTCCCCAAAGGAAGTGCTTCCGGCGATCCGCAAGGCGTACGTTGAGTTGTCACCGCCGACGCTGGAAGACGACGCCCCCGACATGTTGCGACTGGAGCGGAGCGTTGGCCCGTTCAAGGCGGACCTGCCCATGGTACGGCATGTTTCAACGACACTCCGTACGCACGCGTTCAAGGGCACGGCCGTTCTGGCGGATCATCGCCTGATCGACTTCGAAGCCGGCAACACCTGCAACCGCTGTTTCGGCGTGGCGTTCGACATCGGCACGACGACGATGGTTGGCGAATTGGTGAGCCTGTGCGACGGCCGGGAACTCGGGGTGGTGTCCCGGATGAACCCCCAGGTCAGTTTCGGCGACGACGTTCTTGCGCGTATCAAACATGCGGCAACCTGCGCGGGCTGCCTGGATGAGATGCGGCTGGCCGTGGTTCGCGAGATCGCAGGCATGATTGACGCGCTGTGCGCCGGCGCCACGATCAGTCGCGAGCACATCTACGAGGCGGCGTTCGCGGGTAACACGACCATGGAGCACATTCTTTGCGGAGTGAACCCGGCGCAACTCGGAGAGCTGCCTTTTGTCCCCGCTCATGCGAGAGGCCTGCTCGTGCCAGCGGTCGAGTTGGGCATACCCATCCATCATCGGGCACTGGCTTACGTTTTTCCCATCATCGGCGGTTTCGTGGGGGGCGATACGGTGGCCGGAATGCTGGCGACGCGCATCGACCGGATGGATGGTCCGGTCCTGCTGGTGGACATTGGTACAAACGGCGAGATCGTCCTCGCTCACAAAGGCAATCTCTATGCTGCCTCCACGGCCGCCGGGCCGGCCTTCGAGGGGGCCCGCATCGCATGCGGCATGCGGGGGGTCCACGGCGCCATCGAGAAGGTGGTGTTCGACGGGGACGTTCGATTGGAAGTCATCGGCAACGCCGCACCGACCGGCATTTGCGGCAGCGGGTTGATCGATCTGGTGGCCGAGTTGCTGAACCATGGCATCGTGACCCCCGAAGGGCAACTCTTGCCGAGAGAGGAGTTACCGGGAACGTTGGCGCCGGCCCTCGCGAAGAGAGTGCAGGCGGGCGAGGACGGGGAAACCCGTTTCATGGTCACTGAGGCAACGCCGGGCCGAACGGCGTCGCCCGTGTTCCTGACCCAGCGCGATATCCGTGAAGTGCAACTGGGTAGCGGCGCGATCCGCGCGGGCATTTCCATCCTGCTACGGAAGGCAGGCATTCACGTGTCGGACCTGCGGAGCGTTCTCATCGCTGGCGGCTTCGGCAACTTCATCCGCCGCAGCAGCGCTCAACGGATTGGCTTGCTGCCTGCGGGGATTGACCATCAGCGGATCCGGTACGTCGGCAATGTGTCGCTTGCCGGGGCAAAGGTAGCTCTGCTTTCCACGGAGGCGCGACGGCAGGGAGAAGAACTCGCGCGGCGCGTCAAACACGTGGATCTGTCCACGGCTGAAGGTTTTCATGAGGAGTTTGCGGAGGCCATGCTCTTCCCCTCGTAGAGGGGCGGAAACCAGCGCAAAGAACGGGAGAAAGATCTGTATATGCGAATAGCCATTGCCAGCGGAAAGGGGGGCACCGGAAAGACCACGGTTGCCGTGAATCTTGCCTGTATTCTGGCGAACAGCGGTCAAACGGTTCAGTACCTCGACTGCGATGTCGAGGAACCGAACGGCCACATCTTCCTCAAACCCGAGATCACCGCGACCGAATCCGTGGGGATTGCCGTGCCGGTGGTGGATGAGACGAAGTGCAACGGCTGCCGCAAGTGCGCCGAGGTCTGTCAGTACCATGCCATCGCCGTGCTGAAAAAAGCTTTAGTGTTCCCGGAACTCTGCCATGGCTGCGGCGGCTGCACGCTCGCGTGCCCGGAGGGAGCCATTCGCGAGCAGGACCGTTCCATTGGGGTGGTCGAGACGGGACGGGCCCTTCGACAGAGCTCAGGGCAGGCCGGACATGTAGAGTTTGTCCAGGGGCGCCTGAACGTCGGCGAACCCATGTCGCCGCCGCTGATTCGTGCCGTAAAGAAGCGCGCGATCACGGACGGCGTGGCGATCATGGATGCCCCGCCCGGCACATCCTGCCCCGTGGTGGCCACCGTCCGGGATGCGGACTATGTGGTACTGGTCACAGAACCGACCCCGTTTGGGCTCAACGATCTGAGACTGGCCGTGGAAATGATCCGGCAACTGGGCGTTCGGCATGGCGTGGTCATCAACCGCGCCGACACCGGCGACCAGCGCGTACGGGAGTATTGTCTGAAAGAAGGAATTCCCCTCCTGTCAGAGCTTCCCGACGACCGACGGGTGGCGGAAGCGTATTCCCGCGGGCATATGGCGGTGCGCGTTCTACCGGAGTGGCGAACCCTCTTTTCGGACTTATGGACCCGTATTGAGGCGAACGTTTGCCGCGACTCCCAGGGGTTGGGCAACATCAAGGAGAATCACGAATGAACACCTCCCTCGATTGCATTCCGTGCTTCGTCCGTCAGGCCGCCGAAGCCGTTGGCCTCAGTGTTGCCGATGCGTCGCGCCGGGCTGATATCATGCGAAGCCTGCTATCCCAGTTGGCGGGAAGCGACTGGAACGGGACCCCCACAGTCGTGGCCCAGCGCCTTCACCGTGGCATCCGCAAGGAGACGGGAGACCCTGATCCCTACGGCCCATTCAAGGAGCGCATGAATCGTTTGGCGCTTGAACTGCTCCCGTGTTTGAGGCAGGCAGCGCGACTCGAAGAGCAACCGGGAACCGCCATGGTGCGAGTGGCACTCGCCGGCAGTCTCATCAACGTGGGGGCCAAGCGGGGTTTGTCGGAGATGGACGTCCGCACCGCCGTTTGCCGTGCCTGCCGGGGGGATTGTCCGATAGATTTGGCGAGAGATCTGTTTCTCGCGGCTGAGCACGCCCGGCACATTCTGTATCTGACAGACAACGCCGGGGAGATCGTCCTGGATCGAGTCCTCATTGAGGCTCTTCCGGCAGCCAGAATGGTGGTGGGCGTCCGCGGATCACCCGTGGCGAACGACGCGACCGTTGCGGATGCCAAAATGGCCGGTCTGCAGGACATCGTAACCGTCATGCCGAACGGTTCCGATGCGCCGGGAACCCTACTCGATGACTGTTCAGATGATTTCCGACGTGTGTTCGAAGCGAGCGATCTGATTATCGTCAAGGGCCAAGGCAACTACGCGAGCCTCCATACCACCGCAAAGCATGTCTTCTTTCTCCTACACGTCACGTGTCCCTGCGTGGCCGCGCATAGCGGCGTGCCGGTCGGTTCCATGGCCATTTGTGAACGCAACGGAACGGCGGCCAAACAAAGGAACTGCGTTTTGCCATAAAAGAGAGGACAACCATGAACACTAAATCGGCGGATATTGTTGTTGTTGGCGGCAGCGCGGCGGGGGTGACGGCGGCGATCACAGCCCGACGTCATTACCCGGCCAAAAGCGTATTGCTTGTGCGCAAAGAGAAGCAGGTGCTGATCCCCTGCGGCATTCCCTATATCTGCGGCACGGTGGGCAGTCCTGACAAGAACCTGATTCCCGACGCCATTCTGGAAAAGGAACAGGTCGGACTCTTTGTTGCGGAAGCGACCGCCGTCGACCGCGAGCACAAGCGATTGCTTACCGCGGCGGGCGACGTCGGGTATGCGCGTCTGATCATTGCCACGGGTTCGAATCCGGTAACCCCGCCCATTCCGGGCGTTGAGATGGGCGGCGTTTTCACGATCCTCAAGGATGTGGACTACCTGCGAGGGATGCAGGAGTGCCTCACAACCGCCCGCGACATCGTGGTGGTGGGCGGTGGCTTCATCGGTATCGAGTTTGCCGATGAGATCCGCAAGACGGGCGGGAAGACCATCACGATCGTCGAGATCGCGCCCCATTGTCTGAGCCTGTCCTACGATGAGGAGTTTTGTATCGAAGCCGAGCAGGTCCTCCAGTCCAGTGGCATTCGGATACTGAACGCGACCAAGGTGGCCGGGTTTGTGGGCGACGGGCGTGTGACGGGCGTGAAGCTCTCCAACGGCGAAACACTCAAGGCGGACATGGTCATCCTGGGAACCGGATCGAAGGCCAGCGCGGAACTGGGCGAGGCCGCCGGGCTGCGCCTCGGGGCCACAGGCGCCATTGACGTGGATCGCACGATGCGCACGTCCGACAAGCATATCTTCGCCTGCGGAGATTGCGCGGAGAAGGTCTCCTTCTTCGGCGGCGGACACTCCACCCTCAAGCTCGCCTCGATTGCCACCTTGGAAGCTCGTATCGCAGGCGCGAACCTGTTCGGCATTACGCGCGAGAATCCCGGCACAGTGGGAGTCTGGTCCACGGCGTTGGGCGATTTCGCACTGGGCACGGCTGGGCTGACCGAGACCATGGCGAAAACCTTGGGATATGCCGTGGTGGCCGCGACGGTCGAGGGGCCGAACCGCCATCCGGCCGGAATGCCGGGTGGCGCCAAGACCAAGGTCAAGCTGGTCTTCGAGTCCAACTCCGGCGTGCTTCTGGGCGGCCAAGTCCGGGGGAATGGCACGGCCGGCGAGATGATCAACGCCGTCTCCGCCTGCGTGCAACGCCGCATGACCGCCGAAGATATCGCCATGTTCCAGATGGGAACCCATCCGGCATTGACAGCCTCCCCCATTGCCTATCCTCTGGTCAACGCCGCGGAGTTGGCCATCAACAAGATGCGTTTCGATTCGCCCGCACGCGAACGCCGCGAGCCGGCCTGAAGGAGTAGTCCGAGTTATGGATTGGAGAGAAATCAGTCGGCGGGTCATTGACGGTGGGCAGATCACCCGGGCGGAAGCGCTGGGGATCCTGCATGCACCCGATGACGCTTTGCTTTCGGTATTGGACGCCGCGTTTGCCATTCGCCTGCACCATTTCGGGCGTGGCGTACGCCTGCATGTGCTCCGTAATGCCCGGAGTGGCGGTTGCTCGGAGGATTGCGGGTATTGCAGTCAGTCCGCGCGCGCACAGCAGGGCGCCGCGCAGTGTTATCCATGGCAGTCGCGAGAGGAGATCCTCGCAGGGGCTCGTGCGGCGTACCAGATGAAGGCCATCCGATACTGCGTGGTGTCAAGCGGTCGCTCACCGTCGGATGCGGACATGGCGGAGATTTGTGAGACCGTCCGCGCCGTCAAAGCGGAGGTTCCCATCCAACTCTGCCTGTCGCTGGGGCTGCTCTCTCCCGAGCAGGCACGGCAGCTCAAAGGAGCCGGGGTTGATCGTTATAATCATAACCTGGAGACCTCGGAACGGCACTTTTCGCACCTCTGCACGACGCATTCCTACGCCGACCGCGTGGCCACCGCCCGGGCTGTCAAGGCGGCGGGTCTCGAACTGTGCTGCGGAGGCCTTCTGGGCGCGGGTGAGACGATGGCGGATCGCGTGGACCTGGCGTTTGCCTTGCAGGATGTGGGTGCCGACTCCATCCCTCTCAATTTCCTCGATCCTCGACCGGGTACAGCGCTTGAGCGCTATCCACGCATCAAGCCCGCCAGTTGTTTGCGCGCGCTGGCCATGTTCCGGTTCGTCCACCCCTCCACCGAACTCCGTGTCGCGGGCGGGCGGGAAGCCTGTCTGGGGCCGATGCAGGCGCTGGCGCTCTATCCGGCAAACTCGATCTTTACCGACGGTTATCTCACGACACCCGGACAGGGCTTTAACGCCGACATGGCCTTGCTGGCTGCCGCCGGATTCCGGGTGGAGGCCGTTACGCAGTCTCAGCATTCGATGCAGGATGAAACGGTACAAGGAGAGGAAGAATGAGTGATCCTTTGACCCCGTACGGTAACCGTCCCATGGTGACGCCGATCGTGCATGCGGTGAACTACGAGTACCGGGACTTTGAGGTACTGCGGAAGATCACGGATGGCGAAATCGATGGTTACACGTACCACCGGGACGACAACCCCACCGTGCGCGCCGTGGAAAAGCAGATCGCCGCCCTGGAAGAGGCCGAAGACTGCGTCGTCTGCACTTCCGGCATGGCTGCCTGCACGCTGGTCTACCTGACGTATCTGAAGGCGGGGGACCATCTGATTCTCTTTCACGACGTTTACGGTGCACACTACAAGGTCTCCCTGATCCTGGAACGATTGGGGGTGGAGGTCACATGGCTCAACGCGGATGAGAGCGTCCACCTGGATCAACACGTCAGGGCGAACACCGCCATGGTCTTCATTGAGACTCCAACCAATCCGCTCTGCCGGGTCATTGATATTGGCGCCGCGCGCCGCGCCGCCGACCGTTCCCACGCCCGTCTGGTGGTGGACAACACCTTCGCGACACCCTATCACCAGCACCCGCTCAAACTGGGCGCGCATCTCGTGGTCCATAGCGCCACGAAAGCGCTCGGGGGGCACAACGACCTGATGGCAGGCGTTATTGCCGGACCCAAAGAGGACTATGACAAGCTGTGGTTCACCCGTCAGGCGATCGGAACGACGCTGGATGCCTATTCGGCCTCGCTGCTGGAGCGAGGGCTGAAAACCTTTGAACTCCGTGCCGAGAAAATGGCCGCCAACGCGTTGGCCGTGGCGCAATGGCTTCAGGGGCAATCGACAGTCCATCGCCTTCATTATCCGGGGTTGACCGACGATCAGGGTCACGCCGTCGCCCAGCGCCAGATGCGCAACGGCTTCGGTGGAATGATGGCTTTTGACGTGGGCCAGACGCCGGAAGATGCCAAGCGCTTCATCTCCGCGTTGCGGACGATTATCCACGCCGTCAGCCTGGGTGCCACCGAGAGCCTGATCTGCATCCCCTATTTGACGACGATGCTCTACCTGCCTCCGGAGCGGCGCACAATGTTTGGCGTTGCGCATAATACGGTCAGACTCTCTCTCGGTATCGAGTCCGCCAACACCCTCATCGAGGATTTGAAGCAGGCACTGAACCACATATGAAAACCGCTCTGGAATGCATTCCCTGTTTTGTCCGCCAGGCGGCGGAGGCGGTGGAGATGTCCGCAATCGACGAGCCGCGCAGAGAGCGGCTTCTCAAGCGCTTGCTTCGAGAGATTGCCGATACCGATTGGGCTGTCATGCCGGTCGCAATCGCACAGCACATACAACGACGGGTCCGTGCTGAGACCGGCCAGGCGGACCCCTATCGTTCGCTCAAGGACCGGATGAACCGGATCGCACTGGATCTGCTGCCTGCGTTGGCCGATAGCGCGCGTCGGCACGCAGACCCGCGCGAAGCCGTGGTGCGTCTTGCCATCGCCGGGAATCTGCTGGATGCCGGCTCCAAGAGCCGACTCGCCCTCGAAGACCTGCCGAAGCGTTTGAACACGATATGGGATATGCC
>CAZTAJ010000161.1:0-7674 GCA_964611575.1 uncultured Verrucomicrobiota bacterium | reverse complement strand
GCACCGGTGCCTGAAAATAAACGAAACTCACTGCCAGTTGAGAAAGTCGGGCTAGAGAGCCGACGGGGGCAGGATGACGAGGGTGACGGGCAGGGCGCCGGTGTTGTCGGCGCGGTGTTTGGGGCCGGGAGCCTCGTTGATATCGAGTTGCAGCGTGCCGGCTTCCGGGGCGGTGATTCGCAGGGCACGGCCGACCGCGGAGGCGCGGCCCCGCGGTGCGATGCGCCAGAGCAGCGCCCCGAGGTTGGCACCGGGCGTGTGCCGCGGATAGTCGGCCGGGTTCATGTAGAGGCGGAGATTCGCCTCATTGTTGGGGTAGCCTTCCACTCCCGTCGCGCCGCCGCCGGCGCAGGACCACGTTCCCCGGGCATCGATGGCGATCCGGGCACCGGCCTCCACTTCGGCCACGGCAATCCAATCTGCGGCGTCCGCCGGGACAATGACCGTCTTGCGCACGATGCGGGGGTCCGGCTGAAAAGTCCAGGAGAGCGGCCTGCCGGCGGTGATGTCCTGGTTGGAGAAGACGCCGTCGATATAGCCCGGCAGCACCAGCCGCAACGACTGGGCGCCGGGCGGTACGCGCAGGCGGCAGGGCGTCTGGGCCCCCCGCACCGGGTTTCCGTCGAGCAGGACGGCCGCACCGGATGGTTTGCTGGCGATCGTGACGACAACCGGAATTGCCTGGGTGGCGGCCCCGTCGGCCGTCGATTCGAGTTGCGCCCCGGCGAACAGGGTGGCCAGCATGGCGTCAGGCCCGCCGACCTGCACTTCAAATCCGTGGGGGCAGGGGACTGTGGCGGGCGGCATCGTGCGGACGGTCAGGGTGAAGGCGTTACGCGGACCGGGCCAATCGAGGATTTCGACGCCTTCGCGGCCGGGAATGCGCTTCAACCGGTAGGCCAATCCGGCACGTGCGGGCAAAGGGTGGATCGAGACGTAGTGGAGGGTGAAAGACTGATCGGTAATGGGGTTGGATTTCTCGAAGCGATTCGTTCCCGCGGGTTGGTTGGCCAGCGGGATGTCGAGCACATCGACACTCATCATGTCCACCAGCACCTGCCCGGCGGTCACCCAGCGGTCTGCCGGGCCGGACGCCCCGAGAACCTCCGGCAAGGCGGCGCGAGTCATGGTGGGGGTCAGGGTTCCGGCAGGATCGTTGGTCCCCTTGGCGATCGCGACGGCGTTCGTCAGGGTGGCGCGAGGAACCGGTGGCGGCGCTGTCAGGCGTTTGACGAGGGCGGCGAAGGCAGCCTCAATGGCGGGCGCCTGCGCGTCCGGGCGGGGCGGGGCGAGCGTTTCCGTCAGGCGCTCCAGGTGCTCCTTCCGGATGCGGGCGACGGTGTTTGACGCCCTGGCCTCGATCCCGGCCCGGACGCCGTCGAAGTGGCGCACCGTTTCTTCGAGTTCGCGCCGGACCCGCTCGGTGAGTACGATTGTGCCGGTGGCATCGAGATTGGTCAGGGCCGACTCGAACATTTGCCTGGCTTGCGTGGCGATGGCGATACCCTTGACGTTGCCGGCTTTCTGCTTCTCAGCCAGGAGCGCCTTCGCCTCGTCAATTTGAATCTGGATCAGCCTGCGGAGTTCGTCCCGGCGCAGCGTTTCGGCTACCTGGCGGGCCTTGACGAACTCCTCGGCCACCTGGCGGTGCTCCGGGGCATCGAATGTCAGGGCAGGCGCCGTGTTGCTGGCGGTGGAGTCAGGAGAGGCGTGCGCCGGTGGTCCGCATCCCGCCATGGCCGCGATGACGGCCAGCCGGATGATCACCTCGCGGGGTGTGCTCATGGCTTGGGCGGAACGGGCGGGGTGGCCGCTTCATCGAAGGTGTGCAATCCGGTGGCCGCAAGCTCGAAGGACCAGGCCTTGCCCTCCGGCGTGAAGGCGGTAACGGTGATTCGCGAGATGGTGATCGGTGCATTCGTTTGGAAGGTCGTCTGGCCGTACAGGTCCTGCAGTTTCCGGAGGCCCATCGGGACGCGGAAACTGACATGCGTGTCCAGGTCGTCAACCAGCCGGATGGCTTTGCGCCGGTAGGTGAAGGCGGCCGGCTCGTTCACGCCCTTGGTGCCCTGCGCATCGGTCGACTGGCGAATGAACTCCTGATGATACACGCAGGCGAAGGTCATCAGGTCATAGGATCGGGTTTCGCCCGGCTTGATGCGGACGGTGAACACCTGCTGTCCGTTGTCTTCGGGATCCGGGGTGATTTCGATTTCGCGCACGGGGCCCGCGCAGGCCAGAAGCGTCAGTGCTCCGAGCCAGGCCAGAACGGCTGTCATGACGGTCTTCATGTGTTCACCCAGGTTAATCCACGCGCGTGACGCGACGGTAACGACCCTTGTAGGTTTCGGTAAGCCCTCTGAGGAAATCGTTGCCTTCCGGGTCGATGCCGTATCCGATCGCATGGACCACGGGCAGCTTTCTGCCCTTTTTGACATACAGTGCCTCATGGAGGATCTTGAAGTGCTGCAGGAAGTCGTTAAGGGTCCACCAGCCAGGTTCCAGGCGGGGCGCCTGGGGCCGGGGCGCGTGGGGCGTGCCCCCCCGGGTTCGCATTTCCCAATGTCCCTCGACGGCGGGGGAACCGGGATCCGGCGCCTGGCCCTCCTTCAATCCCGTGGTTTTCGCCGGGCGGGCCGCTTGCGGGGGAATCCAGACTTTTTCGGTGACGGCCGGGGCGCTTGACGCCGCGGCGTCGTAAGCGGCCACGGCCGACGCATTGTCCTTCTGCCAGCGCTGAACGTTGGCGGCGTGAGTCTGCGCCATGGCATCGGTAATGACCTTGCCCACTTTCGGGAGGCCATCGCTGATAATGAGGATGGTGTCGGCACCCTGCTCGAAGGCGGCGGTCAAGGCGAGGTCGAGGCGCGTGGTCCCGCCGGCGGCCGGGGTGCCGATGGCGGACGACTGGAGGTTGCCCGACGTCAAGCCGTAGTTGCCGGCCGTGTTGAAACTGCGCAGGAACTGCCGGGCCTTGGTCTTCTGGTCTTCGGTGGCCACCACCATCGCCTTCTCGTAGGCGCTGGCGGCATCGGCGAACACAATGATGTTGAACATGGCGCCTTCGGCGAGGGCTTGAACGACCTTGCCGATGCGATCCCGAACCCGGTCGTAGCCCTTGAGACCCCCGCGTTCGTCCTCGACCATGGAGACCGACACATCGACGAGAATGGCGATCTTGTCGCCGCGGCCCTTGATGCCGAAGAAGTCGAACTGCGCCACACCGGCGCCGAACCCGCCGATGCCATACCCGGTGCCCAGGCCGGCGCCGAGGCCCACGCCGGAGACCGCCTTGAACTTGGGTTGGAAACTGGTCTTGACGATCTTCGGATCCATTTTGATTTCGGGCAGGACGATCGAGGACGCCTTGGTGGTCACCATGCGCGGGATCATCGACGGCCGGCTGGAACTGCGCTGCTGCTTCTGGACCTTGACCTTGAACTCCAGTTTGCGCGGCTCATAGGTTTTCTGGGCCGGCGGCGTCACAAAGACCGTCTTTTCCGGAACCAGCGTCTGATAGATCTTATACGAGCCGAAGATGATCATGATGCCCAGGTGGGCGGCGACACTGGCAATGATCACCAGGCGCAGCGTCTTGCGGCGCTGGGCCGAGAGCCTGTCCATGCCGAACCCGGACAGGATCGCCGAATAGTCCGGTTTGCGGAGCAGCTTGTTCAACCAGGACATGCCAGACTCCTTGATTTCATTCGCCGGTTGCCGTGAAGGACATGTTCTTGATCTTGGCGACGGCACACGCGTTCATCACATCGATGACCCGTTGATGGGGGGTGTCGTCATCGGCCCAGATGGTGATCATGGCCTCGTTCCTGCTGGCATCGGAGGACGCCTTGTAGCGCAGCAGGATGGCCGTCAGTTCGGGCAGAGCCTGGGACTCCGGCTTGTCGAACTCGCGGCTGTTCAGGAAGACCCTGCCGCTCTTGCGGATCTCGACCATCTGTTCATCCGGCATATCGACGGTGACGGCCTGGGTGAGCATGCCCGGCAGGCGGATGCCCAGGTCGGCCTCGGGCGTGATCAGGCTGCACGTGCAGATGAAGTAGATCAGGAGCAGGAACGTCATGTCGATCAGCGGGGCGACGCTCATTTCGGGTTCTTCGATTTCGGGCAACACCGATTTCACGGGGGTGCCTCCTTGGCCTCGATCGAGTAGACGCCGAAGATGAAATCGCCGACGCCGGCCGACGCCATGGCGTTCATGACTTTCTTGACCTGACGGTGCGGCGTGGTTTTGTCCGCCCGCAGGTACACCTTCAGCTTGTCATCCGTCTTGGCCTTGGCGGCGACCTCCTTCTGGAGATCCTCCAGCGAGATCGCGTGGTTGCCACTGAAGATGGAACCATCCCTGAAAATGTTGACCACCCAGCGGTCCGGTCGTTCCTTGGGCACCACGCCCTTGGAGGCGGTCGGCATATCGAGCCGCACGCTTTGGCTGGAGCTCATGTGCGAGGCGGTCATGAAGAAGATAATCAGGAGGAAGACCATGTCGATCATGGGCGCCATCTGGAACTTGGTCTCATCCTTGTTCTCGACCACGATCTTCATTCGTTGTCTCCGGCTCCTTCGATGACGGTTCCACCGCTGGCGCGGGTGGACACGACGAGGTGGTGGGTCAGGTTGCCGATGACGCGGCCAACCTTGGCGGTGTTCGAAATGAACTCCGCCTTGAGGTAGAAGTACGCAAACATGGCGGGAATCGCCACGATCAGGCCGAACGCCGTGGTGATCATGGCCTCGCCGATATCGCCGGCGAGTTTCTCGGGGTCGCCCATGCCGCCCATGCCGATCTTGTTGAAGGCCCCGATCATACCGGTGACGGTGCCCAGCAGGCCGAGCATCGGGGCGATCTGGGAGGAGACCGACAGATTGTTGAGGGGCTTCATGCCGTCATTGGTCTCCTCGATCGACGCCTCCTCCATGGCCTTCTCCATGCTGCTGACGTCCAGCACGCCTTCGCTCACGCGCTGCAATCCGGCCCCGAGCACATTGGTCATCATGCAGGGGTTGCCGTTGCAGAGGGTCAGCGAGCCCTCGATGTCCAGTTTGCCGAGGGAATCCTGGAGCTGGGGGACCAGGTCGGGGCGGATCATCTTGTCGGGGCGGATCATCATGAATCCGTAGATGGTGAGACCGAGCGCCAGGACGGAGACGGCTCCGATGGGCCACATGACGGGGCCGCCGACGACCCACATGCCGTACAGGGTGTCCCACTGCTGGTCCTTCTGTGGCGCCTGAGCCGGGGCGTTGGTGCCGGCCGGCGCGGGCGCCTGGCCGAACGTGTGTGTTGCCATGATCCCGAGCCCGATGGCCACAATAGCCAGAAATACGACCCATCGCGTGTTCTTCATTTAGGCATGTCTCCTTCTACCGTACTTGTCTGTTTGTTCGTCGCGGATGCGCTCACTTCCTCGGTGACGTCGCGATCGATATCCGCTTCCGTCGTCTCTTCCAATTGGGGTTCGCTTCCGGTCAGCAGGGCGTCTGCCTTGACGTTGACGTCTTCATCCAGTCCGAAGAACACAATCTCGATGGGGGAGGTTTCTTTAGCTTTCGTGAGGCCCTTGTCCAGGATCAGTTTGAGCTTGGCACGGGCGGTGTCGCCGAACTCGGTGTGCGGGAATAGCTTGGCGAGCTCGTAGTAGACATCGCGGGCGCGATACCACTCCAGCAGGTCTTCGTAGCAGCGGGCAGTCATGAAGAGGGCGTCGGGGAATGTTTCCACGCTCTTGTTGTCGAACACGGCGGAGTGGACGGCGGCGTCCATGGCCTCGCGAGTCTGACCCTGGGCGTACCTCAGTTGCGCGCGGGTCAGCCAGTACAGGCCGAACACGGCATCGCCAACCTCGGGTTCGTCCATGCCATCGAACTCCTTTGCCGCGGTCTTGAGGTCGTTCATGGCGCACAGGCACCGCACGGCCTGCAGCCGCGCGTTCGCGGCGCTGGTGGCCCAGGTGGCGCGGCTGGCGGCCTTGAAGACCTGGTGGGCGCGCAGATAGACATTCGTGCTGCGCATCAGGTTGGTGGTCCCGCCTGCCTGCGCCAGGTTGCGGGCCGCCCTCATCAGGACGCGGCCGGCTTCCATGGCCACGTCCACGCCGTTGTTGTCGTTGATATCGAGATAGGGGAGCAGGGGCGTAACGGCCGGCAGCAGGAGGGTGGCTGCCAGCGGCCAGTTTTCCTGCAACAACGCGCGGTTGAGATCGTCGGCATCGTACGGGAGGTCGAAGTCTCCCGAGGCAATGGCGCTGAGTTTGAGCGTGGTGGAGGCGCCGGCAGGGCCGCCGCGCGGGCGGAAGAAGAGGGTGTCCTTGTCGCGTCCGACGATGTCGATCTCGCGGGTGGCGTCGTCGAACACGAGGCTGGCCCGGACGACGTTGGTATCGGACGGGCGGGGGGCGGGCACCTGGGCGTGCACGGGGACCCCGCCGCACAGGGCGGCCAGCGCGACTCCGATGGGCAGCATCCTGGAGAGTGTCTTCATGACCCCTGTTTCTTGAGTTCCGCAAGCCGCTTGAGGGCTTCGGCCATTTCGGGCGTGTCCTTCAAATCCGGCAACCCGACCATCTCGGTGAGCGTCTCGATGGCTTTCTGGTACTGGCGGCAACGCGTCAGGGCGCCGGCGCGGGCGAGATAGGCCTTGGCGGTCCATTCGCGGTACTGGCTGTACATGACATAGATGCGTTCGTAGTAGGCGGCGGCCTGCTCATCGTTGCGTTTCAGGCGGGCGCATTCGCCGCGCCCGAAGAGGGCGGCGGGCCAGAGGGGGCCGCGCCATTCGCGGACGCCGAGCACCGATTTATAGCAGTCGTCGGCCTCCGCCGTCTTGTTCTGGCGAAGGTAGAGGTCGCCCAGCAGCATGAGGGCCTCGGCGGCCTCGGCGCTGGTGGCGAATACCTCGCGGATGACGGTTAAATGCTTGATGGCGGTCGGGTAGTCCTTGCGGTCGATGGCGACTTGCGCCAGGTACATGCGGGCCGACAAGGCATAATCGGTTTCGGTGAAGGCCCGGATGGTCGTCTCGGCGATCTTGAGGCCGAAGGCGGCATTGGTGGTCCGGCGCGCTTCGTCCAGCATCAGTTCCAGCACGCCCGGACTGGCGTTGGTGAGATTCTCGACCTTCATGAGATCCGCCATGAGGGCCTGCTTGCGCTCGTCGCCGATGTCGGGCGCGAAGAGGAAGAGGCGCTTCAAGCGCAGGGCGAGCGTCGTTTGCCCGTTCTTTTCCGCCTGCGCAAGCAGCGCCGTCATATCCTTCCAGGCGCCCTCGGCCACCTTGCTCTCGGTGCCGCGGCTGCGCCCGACCCACTCCTCCAGAATCAGGTCGATGCCGAGCTCATTGCGGTTGACCCCGTAGGTGGCGATGCCCTCCCGGAAGAACTCCAGGGCGCCGCGGTGTTCGCCGAGGGCCCACATGGCCTTGCCGATCCAGTACATCGCCTGCGGGATATTGGACCCGGCCCGGGCGGCCTTGATGTAGGCCTGGAAATGATCGATCAGGCCCTTGAAGTCGTTGAGTTCCTCCAGGATCTCACCGCAGCGGAAGGCGGCGTGGTTGTAGAACTCGATGTTGATCTCATAGCGGGGGACCTGCTGGTAACGGATGACCGCCTTGCCCAGTTCGCCCAGGGCGGCGGAGACGTCGCCCAGCATCATGAA
>CAZTAJ010000160.1:0-7687 GCA_964611575.1 uncultured Verrucomicrobiota bacterium | reverse complement strand
GCTGGAACGTGTCGGGCACCTACATGCAGGTCGTGCCGCGCTTCATCAGCACGGCCGCGGACGGCCGGAGCGACGAACGCGAGTTCATGCGTGGGTACTTCGACACCGTGGGCGCCATGAACTCGATGGTCTTCCTCAAGGGCTACCAGTGGCCGTTCGACTCACGCAAACTCGTCGGCGGCTCCTCGATCGTCGACCTGCTCGTCTATATCGAAACGGTGCTCAAAGGCCGCCGCGTGTACCTGGATTTCCGGGGCAACCCGGAAGGCTTCGACTTCGAGGCCCTGAGCCCCGAGGCCCTGCAGTATTTGACCAACTCGAAAGCCCTGCTCGAAACACCGATCGTCCGCCTGCGGAAGATGAATCCCGGCGCGATCGAACTCTACCGCGACCACGGCATCGATATCGCCCGGGAACCCCTTGAGATCGCCGTGTGCGCCCAGCACAACAACGGCGGCGTGGCCGCCAATCACTGGTGGGAGTCGTTGAATGTCAAACACCTCTTCCCGGTCGGGGAGGTCAACGGCTCGCACGGCGTTTACCGGCCGGGCGGCTCGGCCCTCAACTCCGGCCAGGTGGCCGGGTTCCGCGCCGCGGAGTTCATCGCGGCGTGCTACAAGGATGCCACGCTCGACGAGCCCGCCTGGCGCAAGGCGGCCACGGCGGCGATCCAACAAACGGCCGCCTGGATGGCGCTGTGCCGGAAGGCGCAGACCGGATCGTGGCAGACTGACCGCGGTGAATTGCAGGCCCGCATGAGCCGCGCCGGCGCGCACATCCGCGCCGCGGCGGATAACGCAAAGGCGGCAGCCGAGGCCCGCGCGCAATGGGAACGCCTGGAGCAGCAGGGCTGTCGCGCCCAAACCGCGGCGGACCTGATCGAGGCCCTGCGCAACCGGCAGTTGTGCCTGGCGCACCGCCTGTACCTGGAGGCCGTGCAATTCGCCATTGCCAGCGGCGTCGGCAGCCGCGGTTCAGCCATGGTCGTCGACCCGGCGGGCCAGCGCGCCCACCCGAAGCTGGGGCCGGAATGGAGCCTCACGCCCGAGGAGGTGTCGTTCAAGGACCAGGTCCAGGAAACGGTCCTGCAGCCCGACGGCTGCGTGGCAAACCGCTGGGTCCCGCGCCGCCCCCTGCCGGAAAGTGACCTATGGTTCGAAACCGCCTGGGCGGCCTTCCGGAATGGTGACATCTACCGGAACTCTTCCCATGAATGACATGATCCGCATCTGGCGCTCGTCCCACAGCGCCTTCGGGCCTTTTCTGCGGAAACCGGATCCCTGGCAGGAGGAGACGGTGACGGCCCTGGAGGCCTATTCCGATGCGGAATTGGCGCGGATTGCCGCGGCGGGCTTCAATGCGGTCTGGGTTCACGGGAACCTCAACCAGGTGGTCAGGACCGAAGTGTTTCCGGAATTGGGCCCGGATGCCGAGTTGCACCAGCAACGGATGAACGCCCTGGTGGAACGGGCCGGGAAATACGGCATCCGGGTGTTCCTGTTCTGCCAGCCGCCTCGCGCCATTCCCCGTGAAGATGACTTCTGGCGGCATCATCCCGATGTCGCCGGGCAGGCCGAGACGATCGCCGACGACGGCAATCGCGATGTGGAATTGCTGTCGCTGTGCACCTCAACGGAGGCGGTGAAGCAGTACCTGTATCAAGCCGCCGCCGAACTGGCCCGTCAAGTCCCCGGTCTGGGCGGACTGATCCTGATCACCGCGTCGGAATATCCGGCGCACTGCTGGTCCCGCCGGGGCCGGGTTATTCAAGGGGACGGGAGTTTCGCAAACGCCGCGCTGGACTGTCCCCGTTGCGCCCGGCGCAAACCGGAAGCGGTGGTCAGCGAGATCATCCGGCAGGTCCGCGACGGGGTCAGGTCGGTAAACGCCGACTGGATGCTCATCGTCTGGAATTGGTCATGGACGTTCTATGCGCCATCGCCTTGCGGTGAGATCATCGCGGCCCTGCCCGGGGATGTCGTGTTGATGGTCGATTTCGAGCGGGGCGGCCGCAAGGTGATTGCCGGGAAAGAGCGGATCATCGACGAATATTCGCTCTCTTACACGGGCCCCTCCGGGCAGTTCAAGGACGTGCGGGCGGTCGCCCGAGCCCATGGCATTCGGGTGATGGCAAAACTGCAATTCGGGACCACGCACGAAATGGCCACCGTCCCCAATCTGCCCGTGCTGGGCACGGTGTTCGCCAAGGCCGATGCGGTCCGGACGCTGGGACTCGTCGGCTTCATGGGGTGCTGGAATTTCGGCAACAGGCTCACCGCCAACACGGCAGGCTTCAACGCCTTTCTCTCGGGCGAGCTTCCGCCGCAACGCGACGACGCGTTGCGCGCGTTTGCCTCACGGTATTTCCCGGGCGGCGACCCCGCCGGGGTGGCAGCGGCCTGGCTGGCGTTCGGCGCCGCCATGGACCACTATCCGTTTTCCATCCCCTTCCTTTACTCCGGTCCGGCGAACTTTGCCTTTGTGTTGCCGCTGCGGCCCGGACCACTGACGGGGCCCTCCGTCGGGAGATCCTGGTTGCTGGATGAGCGCGGGGATGACATGGGCAACGCGCTGGGCGGATACGACATTGAGGAGATCATCGTCGGCTTCGAACGGCTGGCGGAGGGCTGGGCCGGTGGGCTGCAGACGTTGCGGGCGGCGTTACCGTCCTGCCCGGATGCCCACGCCCGGGAGGAGTTGGACACCGCCGCCGTCTGCTGGCATGCGTTCCGCAGCACGGCCAACTTCTGCAAGATCTATCGTTTGCGCCGCCAGTGGAATGACCGCCTGCTGCCGGACTACCAGGCCATCGTCCGGGATGAATTGGAAAACCTGCAGGCCGTTTTGCCCATTTTGAGGCGGGATGTGCGCTTCGGCTATCACATCGAAGCCCACGGGTACCAGTACGATGCGGACCGGGTGGCCGCCAAGATTGAGTCCCTGGAATCCCGTCAGGCCCTGGCCTAGCGCCCGTTCCAGAAATGGCTGTTCCAGAAATGGCTTGCACACACGGGGGCGCTTCGGGCATATTTGACCGCCCGACGTCGGATTGTGCCATAAAGTCGTCGCAATCCATTTTCAAAGGGACGATATGACGAAACCGAAGACGCCCGCCCCGAAAAAAGCCGCCAAAGCCCCGCCCGCCCGCGATCCGAAGGCTGCGGCAGTGACTCACCCCCCAAAGCCGGCCCCAGGTCACAAAGCCCCGGAACCGGCCGAGCCTCCCCCAAAGAAGGCCACCAAGAAGCCCGCCAAGGCGGGGGCGGCCGAGGAAACGCGGGTTGCGGCGACGCCCCATGCGAAACCTGCCCCGGGCCACAAAGCCCCGGAAGCGACTGAAGCCCCCAAGAAGGCGTCCTCGAAAAAGCCCTCTGCGGTGCGCAAACCCGCCTCCATCGGGGACCGACCGGAGTTGGACGCCAAGCCCGAGGGTGAAGAGGCGGACGAAGTCGGGGGGATGAGTTGGGAGGAGCGCAGCCAGCGCATCAAGGAACTGGTGAAGCTGGCGGAGGAACAGGGCTTCCTCACCTACGACGACATCAACGAGATGATCCCCAGCTCGGTGATCAACCCGGATGAACTCGAGGGGTATCTCGAACTCCTGCGCAGCATGGACATCGAGATCATCGAGGCGTCGGACGCGGAGAAGTACCGCAAGGAGCCGACCAAGTCCCCGGCCGCCGCGGCCGCCGCGGCGCGCGCCGATCGCCTGGACATCTTCGACGACCCGATCCGCATGTACCTGCACCAGATGGGCCAGGTGCCCCTGCTCACCCGCGAGCAGGAAGTCGAGATCTGCAAGCGGATCGAGACGGCCGAAATCACGATTCACGCGTTGTTCGACGAACTCGGCATCGCCGCCGACATGTACCTGGGCATGGCCGAGCGCCTGGAAAGCGGCCGGGAACGGTTCGACCGCGTCATCGAGGACAAATTCGTCGACAGCCGCGAGAAGTACCTCAAGGCGCTGCCGCGCATCAAAAACGAGATCATCAAGAACCGCGACAAGTTGTTCGGCAGCTTCGCCATCCTGCGCAAGACCCGCTCCACGACGGCGCAAAAGGACGCCGCTCTCAAGGACATGGAGAAGACGCGCAAGAAACTGTCGCAGCAGTTCCTCAATCTCTGCTTCAAGCAGAAGATCATCGAAAGCCTCGCGGCCAGGGCCGAGGACGAATACAAGGGCATGACAAGCGCGCTGAGCCAGATCGAGGCGCTCAAACGCCAGCGCAAGAGCCGCAAACAGCAGGACGCCCTGGCCGCCGACCAGCGCAAGGTCCGCCAGTTCGAGGACCGGTTGTGTCTGACCAACGAAGAATTCGTCGCCCGGTACAAGCAGCTCCGGGACGGCATGCGCAAAGGCATGGCGGCACGCACCGAGATGGTGGAAGCCAACCTGCGCCTGGTCATCAGCATTGTGAAGAAGTACATGAATCGCGGGTTGTCGTTCCTGGACCTGATCCAGGAAGGCAACACGGGGCTCATGAAGGCGGTGGAAAAGTTCGAATACCGCCGCGGGTATAAGTTCAGCACCTACGCCACCTGGTGGATCCGTCAGGCGGCCACCCGTGCCATCGCCGATCAGGCCCGGACGATCCGCATCCCGGTGCACATGATCGAGACGATCAACAAGCTCATGCGCGTGCAGAAGAAGCTCGTGCAGGAGCTCGGACGGGAGCCGACGCCGGAAGAAGTGGCCGAGGAGATGAGCCTGCCCGTCGAGCGTGTCCGGGCCGTGTACAAGATGGCCCAGCAGCCGATTTCCCTCCAAAGTCCGGTGGGCGACGGCGATGACGCGCATTTCGGGGACTTCATCGAGGACAAGAGCGCCGAAAATCCGTCGGAAATGACCGCCTACAGCCTGCTCAAGGAGCGCCTGAAGGACGTGCTCGGGACGCTGACCGAGCGCGAACAGCAGGTGCTGAACCTGCGGTTCGGCCTGAACGACGGTTATTCGCGCACCCTCGAGGAAGTCGGCAAGCAGTTCAACGTCACCCGCGAGCGAATCCGCCAGATTGAGGCCAAGGCTCTCCGTAAGCTGCGCCACCCAACGCGCATCCGGAAACTGGAAGGGTTCCTCGAAGTCAAGTAACCGGGATCCGGGCCCCGCAAGGTGACGGCGCCCGTTCCCTCTATCGGAGCATGCAGTAATGTGTAACGTGATTGATATGATTCAGAGTGTATGGGTTCCCTTGATGTCGCTGGCCTGGTTCCTGGTCGGCTTGTTGTTGGGCATGAAATGGCGCGGCGGACGCCGCGGCGGCTATGCCGGCAGTTCCGGCAACAGCGGCGGCGGTCGTGTGAATTCGCCCGAAATCTATGTGGGCAACCTGGCCGACAACGCGGCCGAGGGCGAGGTCCGCAAGGCCTTCGAGAAGTTCGGGGTGGTGAAGGACGTGCGCGTCGTCACCAGCCGTGCCGACGGCACCGCCAAGGTGTTTGCCTTCATTTCGATGGGCAGCGTGAAGGACGCCCAGGCCGCCGTGGATGGCATGAATGGCCGGGACTTGGGCGGCCGCAAGGTCATCGTCAGCGAGGCCCGCTCGCGCCGGCACCGCGGACGCCGGTAGGGAATTTCCGGCTTGGCCGGCGGATGCAAGGATTCGTGAGGGCACGGAGCAATCCGCGCCCAGGAGGAACCCCATCATGAGCCAAAGTACCGCACCCGAGGGGTGCTGCTGTCCGCCATGCTCCTCTCGATCTCCGCCCTTCCAAGTCTGGCAGTCACGCGCTATGTCTGGGCGTCAAGTCCGTCATCGGGCGAGCCGTTCACGAACTGGGCCACGGCCGCTCACGATATCCAGACCGCCGTTGACGCCTCGGCGGCGAACGACCTGGTTCTGGTAACGAACGGGCAGTACGCCACCGGTGGGCGGGCGATCACAGGGAGCGCTACCAACCGGGTGGCGATCGACCGGGCCATCACGGTGAGAGCCGTCAACGGGGCGACGAACACGTTCATCGTGGGCGCGTCGGACCCGTCCAGCTACGGCCCGAAATCCGTCCGCTGCGCCTACGTGGGGTCTAACGCTGTGCTGAACGGCTTCACCCTGACCAACGGCTACACGGCCGGGTCCGGGTTCGATGTAGTGCTCGGGTGTTGCGGAGGCGGCGCCCTGCTGGAAACCAACGGCCTGCTGGTGAACTGCGTGGTCATCGACTGCCGTGCAGCCCGCCACGGCGGCGGCACCTATGGCGGCGCCGTGCAGGACTCCCGCATCGAACGCTGTCGGTGCGGCATATCCGGCGGTGGCGCGGCACTGAGCCGGGTGTCGGTCTGCGACATCGTTAGCTGCGAAGCCCCTTCCGGCGGAGGTCTGTATCAGGGGACGGTGGCGAGTTCCACCGTCAGCAGCAACGCCGCGAACGAGTCCGGCGGCGGGTCCTGGCAGACCGACGCGAGCAAGACGGCCTTCATCGGGAACGGCGCTTATGGGGCGGCCCCTGCCGGGGGTGGCGGCGCCTGCGAAGGCCGCTTGACCACCTGCAAGTTTTACGGGAATGTGGCGTACGCGGGGGCAGGCGCGCTGAAGGCCCAACTCACCGGCTGCACACTGAGCAATAATGTGGCCCTCACCCAAGGCGGTGGCGCCGCCTACGGCTCCCTGTCCAACTGCGTAGTGACCTGCAATCTCGCCGCCTACTACGGCGGGGGCTGCTATGCGGCCACCCTGACGCTTTCCAGAGTCGAGCACAATCTGTGCGGCACAAACGCCGGCGGCCGCACCTACGGCTGCGGGGGCGGCCTGGTTGGCGGCAAAGCCATCAGCACCGTCATCTCGCAAAATGAAGCGTGGATACCCGGGGGTGGCGCCATCGATGCCACGCTGGTGGATTGCACGATCGCCAAGAACCGGGCGACTAACCTGTGCACCGTGATTGGATCGGGCCGGGGCGGCGGCGTCGCCGGCTGCACCGTCACGGGCGGCCTCATTGTCAGTAACTGGGCGTACTGCGGAGGGGGTGCCAGCGACAGCAGGATCACCGCATGTACGCTCAATGCAAACTGCTGCAATTTCGACGAGAGCGACGTGCCCTGGGGCGAAGGCGGCGGCGCGTACAAGAGCGACCTGTTCGACTGCCTGGTTACGAACAATCGGGCCTATAACAACGGCAACGGCGCCGGCCTCTCGGGCGGCACCGCGACGCGCTGCCGCATCGTCGACAACGTGGCGGTACGACTGGAACCCGGCTCGGGTTACCGGGCCAGCGGCGGCGGAGCCCATCGGGCGGCTCTGACCAACTGCCTGATCACGCGCAACTACGCCATGGGGGCCGGGGGCGGCGTCTCGCAGGGCAGCGCGACGCACTGCACCATCGTGAGCAACAAGGCCATGGCCTTTGGCGGGGGTGGCGGCATGTACGAAGGCACGGCCCGCTGCTCGATCGTCTACTATAACGTCTGCGACACGGGCGTGGGCATCGACTACTACAATACGGAGTTAATCTCCTCCTGCACCCTGTGGGGCTTCCCCCCTAATCCTCAAGACTGCATTATGGTGGACCCGGGGATCAGCCTCACCGATCCCTGGCTCCGCCTGCACGACGACTCACCTTGCATCGATTGGGTGACGAATTCACCTGCCACCGAGGATTTTTCGGGCGTTGGCCGGCCGCTCGACGGCAACCATGATGGCACCAATGCGTGGGATGTCGGCGCCTGGGAGTACGTGGTGAAACACGCCGA
>CAZTAJ010000159.1:3427-7750 GCA_964611575.1 uncultured Verrucomicrobiota bacterium | reverse complement strand
CCATCGTGTCGTTTGAAAGCGGAAGCATCAGTTTTCGGGCCTTCTACCTGGGCCAGCCCCTGCCTCGGAATCACATCGAGAAGTTCGCCAGCCGGGCCGCGCCGGCCCTGAGCGCGCTGCACGAGGAACCCATCCGCGGCTGGGTCACCGGCCGTCACCTGCTCGACAACCACATCGTGAAGGACACCGCGTACTACGCGGGCTACCTGCGCCTGACCTTGATGAAGGCCGAGCGCAAGATCCCCGAATCGCTCCTGCGCGCCGAGTGCCGGATGGAGGAACTGGCCCGGATGCAGGCCGAGGGCCGCGCCGAGATCGACCGCCGCACCCGCTCGGAAATCCGCAAGGAGATCACCGACCGGCTGCTCCCCACCATGCCGCCCCAGCTCCAGGGCATGGCCTTCATCCATGTGCCGGAAACCGAGATCGTCTACGTGGAGGCGCTGTCCGACAAGCAGATCGACGCGCTTGAAGTCAGCATGCGCGAGACCTTCGGGTTCGGCCTGATCCCCGCCACGCCCGCCCACGCCGCCGCCCATCGGCTCAAACTCGATCTCCGCGATGTGCCGCCGGCCAGTTTCTCGCCCGACTGCGAGGACTCGGCCGTGGGGGAGAGCATCGGGCAGGATTTCCTGACCTGGCTGTGGTTCTGCTCGGAAACGCGGGGCGGCATGATGCGCCTGGAGGCCGGCGAGTTTGCGGTGATGGTCGAGGGCCCGCTGACCTTCGCCATGGAGGGCGAAGGCGCGCACGAGGCAGTGCTGCGGCACGGCACGCCGGAACTCAGCGCCGAAGCCAAGATCGCGCTCCTTAGCGGCAAGAAGCTGCGCCGGTCCCGCGTGATGATCGCCCGCGGCAACGAGACATGGCAGGCGACGGTGGATGCCGACCAGTTCAGCTTCCGCGGCTTGAAACTGCCGGAGGGCGAGAAGCTGGATGCCATCAGCCGGTTCCAGGCGCGCCTGACCCAGGTGAAGACCTTCCTCGACGCGTTCTACGGCATGTACGACCGCTTCGTGAAGGAACGCACCGACCCGAAAGTGTGGGCCGCCACGCAGAAGCAAATCCACATGTGGGTTTCCGACCGCGCCGCGCGACGGTGAGCGGCCACCGCAGGAACCCTATTCAGTCCCCGGCCCATCGACCGTGCCGATGGGCGCGGATGGACCCGGGACGGCGGACACGGGTTCGTTGATCTCCGCCGGCGGGACCGAGGTTGAGAGCGGCGCCGGTGGGGGCTCCGGAACGGACGCGGGTACGGACGGACTTCCGGCATCGAGCCGGCGCGCCTCCGATTCTCCCTTCGCCTGCGCCGCCAGTGCGGCGTTGGTGGCGTTCGTCAGGGCGTGCCACTGTTGACGCGCCGCAACCGCCCGCGCCCGCTGTTCCAGCAACTGTGCGCGCACCTCCAGCGCCGGGGGGTAGTCCGGCCGCAGCCAGAGCACCTCCGTGAGCTGCCGTTCCGCGCCGTCGACATCCCCATCGTTCAGCTTGTCCTTGATGTCCACCACCATCATCCGCGCCTTGGATTCGGCCAGGGCCTCGACGGCGGAATCGAGTTCGCGTTTCTGCTCCGCGAGCATGGCGCTTTCAGCCGGTGCAGATGCAGCCGGCTTGACCACTCGCGGGGACGCCGGGACGGCGGCCGCGTTCGAGACAACCGGCTCGGAAGCTTTGGCGGCCGGCGGCGCGACCCGGGGCCGCGGTGGCGGTACAGGCGCATGCAGCGTGGCAGGCCGGCTCGGCGACGCGCTCTTCCGTTGGTGCCTCATGGTCAACACGCCCGCCAGCAGGATCCCGGCGGCCGCCACGGCAATCAACACCCATCGGATAATCAATTTGTAATTCATGGACAGCTCCATTGCTCCGCATCGAACCGGAGCCGATCTTACACCAGAACGGGGGCCGCTGAAGCCTTTTTTCGAGCCGCCCGCGCCGGTGGGTCGAACCACGTCGTCACATCTTCCTCAAGCCCCACGCCGTGCATGTAGTTATAGACGGCCTTCCTCAACCCCCGTCCCAGCCGGTCATGGTCGGTTTTGACCGTATCTTGGAACGGCACCTCGTTGCGCGCAAAGGGCGCCGGGCCCCGGCGGGGAATTCGCAGCCCGAACTCGCGGGCCCGCCGGAAGAAGTCGCTGTGGGCCGTCAGCGCAAACCGGTGCCAGTACGCGGACTGGAGACTGCCTTCCGCGAACAGGCCGCGCACGATCTCCAGCGCCGCCAGGGTGTCCCGCTCCGTCTGCGTCGGGCATCCGTACATCAGGTACGCGTGCACCAGGATGCCGGCATCGGCGAACACCCGCATGACGCGGGTGGCCTGCGCGACCGTGAAGCCCTTGTCGAGCAACGTCAGCAGACGGTCGTCGGCCGCCTCCAGCCCGCCGGTCACGGCCACGCAGCCCGAGTCCGCCAGCCGTTGCGCCAGCTCCGGCGTAAACGCGGCATCGAACCGGATGTTGCCCCACCACGTGATCGTCAGTCGCCGCCGCCGCAGTTCGTCCGCCAGGCGCCGCAGCACACCGGGCGGCAGGGCCTCGTCGATGAAATGGAAACCCGTCTGCCCGGTTTGTGCAATGACCGCCTCGATGCGATCCGCCAGGACGGCCGGCGGCGCCGGGCTGTAACGGCGGACGTAGTCCAGGGTCGTATCGCAGAAACGGCACCGGTGCCAGTAGCAGCCGTGCGCCAGCATGAGTTTGTTCCAGCGCGTGCAGGACCACACGCGGTGCATGGGGTTGGGCATTTCGGCCATCGCGAAATACCGGTCAAGCGGCAACCCGGTGAAATCGGGCGCGGCCGCCGCCGCATGCGGGAGGTCCGGCGCCGCCGAATCGTGCCACACGACGCGCCGACCGCGGCGCGTCCAGGTACGCCGCAGCGGGCCAGCCGACCCCTCCAGGCGCGCCAGCAACCGGAGCAGCGGCGTCTCGCCGTCGTCCAGCACCACGTAATCGGCGTAATCGAATACGCGCGGCTCGCGCAGGGTGCGCAATTCGGTGCTGACATAGCCGCCGCCCATGATGACCGGGGTCTGCGGGCTCAGCGCCTTGACGCGCCGGGCGATCCGGAAGGCGCCGTAGACCGTGCCCGGAAACGGCAGGGTCAAACCCACCACGTCGGGGTTGTATCGGCGCAAGGCCGCTTCCGCCAGCTCGTCGATCAGCGCATCCACCAGGGTGGGCGGCCGACGCAACGCACGCTCGAGGCCGTCGAACACGGGCGCGCTGGCAGCCAGTTGTTCGCCGTAGCGCGCCAGGTCGAACCGGTCGTCAACGCCGGTATGGATCGCGTCAACCCAATCGTCGAGATAGAGGCTCGCCAGGTGCACGGCCAGGTCGTGCGTCCCCAGCGTGCCGAAGGCCCGGGTCAACAGGTCGTCACCCTCGGGGTCGGCGTCCAGACCGGCGAACCGCGGTCCTTCGGGAAGAAACTGCCGCCCGGCGATCCGCAGCGCCAGCGCGGGGTCGCGTCCCTGCAGAAACCGGATGACGGGCTCGACGGTGTCGCCATACCGGCCGGCATGGGCCAGGAAATGCGCCACCGGGGCCGGCGCGTGGCGGCGCGCAAACCGCCGCTTCAGCCGGTTGGCCAACGCGGCGCAGCCGGTTCTGGAGAACAGGCGCAGCGCCAGTTCCAGGGACGCATCCCCCTGAATCACATCGTAACCGCGCGTCTTGAGAAAACCCGCCAGCGCCGGGGTGGCGGCATACGGGGAGTTGACCTGCACCATCGGCGGCGTGATGAGAAGGATGCGCATGGGGAAGGATAAGGGTTCAGGGTTCGGGGTTCAGATGCCGGATTGCCCAGGCGCGACAGGAAACGCGGAACAACCAGCGTCCCATGGGAGAAGTGGGCGTCTTGTTCCCCTGGGAATTGAGCGTTGGTTGTTGGGCGTTCATGTCATCCCAGTTCCTGAACCCCGAACCCTGAACCCTTCTCCTCCCCCACCCTCTAACCCAACCGGTTTAGCCGCTGCTGAAGGGCGGCTGCGCGCTGCGTGGCCGCCTGAAGCTCGGACTGCGCATCCGCCTTGCACTCCGCCAGCAGGGCGCGCAAGGCATTCGTCTGGGCTTCCAACTCGCTGATACGACGGCGGGTGTTGATCTCCTCCACCGCACGCTGACCCACCGCCTCCTGGAACGCCTTCTCTGCCATGGCCGCGCGCCGTTCAATCTCCGCCTTGTGCCCTTCCATCTGCATGAGACGGGTCTTCAATTGGGAGACCTCCGCCACAAGCGTGTCGATGGCCGATGACGTCATCGCCGCAGGTTTTGGCGCGACGGGCTCCGGGGTCACCGCCATGGGGACGGGCGGCTTGAG
>CAZTAJ010000159.1:0-3327 GCA_964611575.1 uncultured Verrucomicrobiota bacterium | reverse complement strand
CGCCGCGGGCGGGGTCTCCGCCGGAGCGGGAGCCGATGCCGGCGGCGGGGCCTGGGCAGCCGGTGCGGGCTCGGACGGTGCGGGCGGCGGCACGGCCGCCACAGGTGCAGGCGCGGGCGCCGGTTCAGGCGTTGCAACGGGCGGCATCGCCGGGGCAGACGCAACCACCGGAACCGCTTCCGGCGTCGGGGGCACCGGCGCGGCAGGCGGCGCATCAACGGCGGCGGCGCCGGACAGCGGCGGGACAGAGGCGTCCTTCGACAGCGGGATCATCTTGCTGCACTTGGGGCACTTGATCTCTGTGGGGGTGCGCGCTGCACCCGTCTTGATCTTGAGTTTGGCGCCGCAGTTTGCACACTCCACCGCTATGATCGGCATATCGCACTCTCCCCCGGGGGTTCGCGGCCGGCCCGCCGGCCGGCGTACAATGTTTGGACGCCGTAAACCGTAGCAATCCAGATCGGTTTTCTCAATGGTTTTTGGGGTGGGATGATCGGTTTGCGGTGGAAAAACCGACCACTATTGGGCATTGACAGTCACCCGCCCCATGCCTATCGTATGCGCCCGACTCATCACGGGGCAGCAGGAAAACAGGGGTTTCTATGGCGGATTACACAGCATCGGACTTGCGCAAAGGACTGCGCGTCGAGATCGATAACGTTCCTTACGTCATCACCGAGTTCAATTTCGTGAAGCCCGGCAAAGGGGCCGCCATCTACACCTGTCGTCTCAAGAGCATGCTGGACGGCAATACGTTCGTCAAAAATTACCGGTCCAACGACGTTCTCAAGAAGCCCGACCTTGAAGAACGGACCATGCGTTTTTCCTATGTCGAGGGTGACGACTACGTCTTCATGAACGCGGAGTTCGAGCAAGCCACACTTCCCGGCGCGGTCCTGGGCGACAGTCGTTTCTTCCTTTACGAGGACTGCGAAGTCCGGGTGCTCTACCACAACGGCCAGCCGGTGGATGTCACGCTGCCGACCTTTGTGGAAAAGGCAATCCTGGAGACCGATCCCGGCGCCCGGGGCAATACGGCCACCAATGTGCTCAAACCGGCCAAGATCAACGGCGGGTTCGAGATCCAAGTGCCGCTGTTCATCAACACGGGCGACATCGTCAAGATCGATACGCGCACCGGCGAGTATTCCGACCGCGTGCAGAAACGCTAGCGTGTCATCGGCGCCCCGTTCCGCCTACCTCGAAAACGCCCGGCTGCAGGCGTTGCATCCGGCGCTGGCTTTGCGCAGCCGGGTGCTCACCGCCATCCGCACCTTCTTCATCGGCCGCGGCTTCATGGAGGTTGAGACGCCGGTACGACTGCCGACCCCGGCCCTGGAGAGGCACATCGACGCCGAGCCCGCCGGCGCAGGCTTTCTGCGCACATCGCCCGAGTTGCACATGAAGCGCCTGCTCGCGGCCGGGTACGAACGCCTGTTCCAGATGGGACCCTGTTTCCGCAAAGGCGAACGGGGCGTCCGGCATCATCCCGAGTACACGATGCTCGAATGGTATCGCGCCCACGCGGACTATCTCGACATCCTGAAGGACACGGAGGAATTGCTCGCCGCCCTTGCCCCGCTTGCGCTCACCCCTCCCCCGATTAACCATCACCCATTAACCATTGACTCCTTCCCCCTCGACCTCCCACCTTCCACCTTCCACCTCCCCCCTTTGCGCTTTTCCGTCCGCGCCGCCTTCCTGCAACACGCCGGCTGGGACCCCGTGGCCGATTACGATGACGCCCGGTTTGAGCGTGACCTGGTGGAGCGCGTCGAACCGGCGCTGCCCCGGGACCGGCCGGTGATCCTCATGGACTACCCCGCGCCCGCCGCGGCGCTCGCGCGGCGCAAGCCGGACAACCCCTCAGTGGCCGAACGCTGGGAGCTCTATCTCAATGGCGTCGAAATCGCGAACGCCTTCAGTGAATTGACAGACGCCGCGGAACAGCGCGCGCGGTTCAAAACCTGGTCAGACGAACGTCGCGCGGCGGGAGTCGAGGTCTACGCCCTCGACGAGCCGTTCCTGGCGGCATTGGAAGCAGGCATGCCTCCTGCCGGCGGGATTGCCCTGGGAGTGGATCGGCTGGTGATGGTGCTCGCGGGGGCAACGTCACTGGACAGTGTGATCGCGTTCCGGGAAGGGATCTGAACTTCGAAGACGGCGGGCGATCGTCCGCGCCCGGGGGAGGGCGTGCTTGTTACGCGCCGCAGCCTGTTGTAGCCACGTCGCTGTGCGACGTGCGGGCGGCTGGCGCGTCGCACAGCGACGCGGCTACAGGGAAGCCCTACCGGTTTCGCACCATCTGGCCGAGGCGTTTCTTGAGCTCGTCCATTCCTTCACCGGTTTCGTGTGATCGCGTTCCGGGAAGAGATCTAACCGCCCCCCGTGTGCGGTTGTAGCCACGTCGCTGTGCGACGTGCGGGCGGCTGGCGCGTCGCACAGCGACGCGGCTACAGGGAAGCCCTACCGGTTTCGCACCATCTGGCCCAGGCGTTTCTTGAGCTCGTCCATTCCTTCGCCGGTTTCGGCGGAGACGGGCAATGGTTTGAGGCGGGTCTTGCGTTTGAACGTCGTCAAGTTGCCGGCCGCTTCCGGCAGGTCCATCTTATTCGCGATGATCAGGAAAGGGCGTTCGAGGAGTTCCGGGTTGAAACTCTTGAGTTCGCGACGCAGCACCCGGTAATCATCTACTGGCTCACGTCCTTCGCTGCCGGCCATATCGATCACGTAGGCCAAGCAGGTGGCGCGTTCCACATGACGAAGGAAGCGGACGCCCAGACCGACCCCCTCATGGGCGTCCTTCACCAGTCCGGGAATATCGGCCACGGTGCAGTGGCTGTAATCGTCGCCCACCAGGGTTCCAATGATCGGATTGAGCGTGGTGAAGGCATAGGGCGCGATTTTTGGGTGGGCGTTGCTGATGCGGCTGAGCACCGACGACTTGCCCGCATTCGGAAACCCGACCAATCCCACATCCGCCATCAGTTTGAGATCGAAACGCAGCTTGCGTTCGTCGCCCTCGACGCCGTCGGTGTGTTCACGCGGCGTCTGATGCGTCGCCGTTTGCCAGTGAGGGTTACCCAGCCCGCCCTTGCCGCCCTTGGCGACCACCAACTGCTGACCGGGCTCGACCAGGTCGCCCAGCACCTCATCGGTCGCCAGGTCGCGCACGAGCGTGCCGCACGGGACGGGGATGACCAGGTCCTGGCCGTTAAGGCCGTGCATCTTCTTGCCCTTGCCGTGCTCGCCATTCTCGGCAAACTGATGGGGCTTGAAGTAGAGGGCGATCAGGCTGTCGGTATTGGGGTCGGCCTTCAGGATGAC
>CAZTAJ010000158.1:0-7838 GCA_964611575.1 uncultured Verrucomicrobiota bacterium | reverse complement strand
CTGATGAGCAGGCGCGCCTGGCCGGGACGTTTCCATGCTGTGACGAGCACGTCCGATCCTCCCTCGACGACTTTCGCCACCGGTTTGGCCGCCCAATACGGGATGAACTCGACATCCGCCTCGCGGCTGCCGAAATTGTGATACGAAGTGCGGCCCATCGGACGGAAATCGTTTTCCAAGTCGAACATGCCGAGCACGGCGTGCGTCGCGTCCGCACCCCAGGAGTAAAGATATTTCGGGATCGGCCCCCACTGACGGCCAAGCGTGATTCGCAGGTTCAGGAGCCCGATCGGGCTATACCACCGATCCACAAAGTCATAGGCGGCCTCGCCTTTGGCCACCTGCGCCTCCTGCTCGGCCGTGAGGTAACCGCCGTTCTCGCCATCGAGCCAGAAGTCCGCCATGCCCAGATATCCCACCATCGGAGCATCAGTTATGTGGGTCATCAACACCGGGGCCGGCCGGCCATCGGCCAGCAACATCGCCCTCAATCGCTTGAGAAATTCCCTCATGCCAAACAGGGAATAGTCCGATTGCATCTTGCCTGCCTTATCGCGCCAGCCAAGCCCGCTGCCAAAGGTGGCGTCCGGGGTGGGCATCGTGTTGTCGAAATAGACGCCGTCCAAGCTGGCCTTGGTCATCCATTGTTGGTAGGCCCAGAGCAGAAAATCGATATGGGACGGGACATGGAGACCATTTATCCACTCGTCCTCGTATCGCCGTATGCTTTCACCAAAGATCGGATCGTCCTTCGGAACGCGGTGGGATTGCAGGCAGCCATATTTCCACCAGCGGTTTTCTTCCTTGGCTTTCGGCGCGCGATACCACGGCCCGTTCTCCGGCAATTTGCCCTGGGCGTACGCGTCAAAGCACTTGTCGTAAATCACGGGCATGTCGAAATGCCCCCAGCCATACCACTCGAGCGCCTTCCAAGTTCCGCCAACCGGCCTTGGCCGGATCGGGGTGGCCTGCAAAGAGACCGTGGCTTCCAGAGGCTGCAACACCCCGGGACGGTTGACAAAAATGATCTGGAGCACGGTCTCTCCGTTGCGGCGAACCAACTCCATACACGGGCGCGCCTCCTCGAGTTGCCAGGTGCGATAGGAGGCAACCATCACGTCCAGCCCCCGATCGTCATTTCCCAGCCAAAGATGCGGCCAAATCGGCAACGATGGGGGCCTGTCCACCAATTGCGGCTTTCCGTCATTGCCTTTGACCGTGACCGAGTGGATCGAATCCCATAACCGACCCTCACCCGCCCCAGACAAGTCGAGGTAGGCCTTGTGTGCGCGCATGTTTTCGCTAGTGGCATTGAAAAGCGATGCCAGCTTATCGGGAACAGCGATTTCAAGCCGCACACTCTGCACGCCGATCTCACGCTTGGGCTCCAGTTTGACGGTGAACTTGTAAAGCCCGTCGAATTCCAGAGTGCCACGCACGCTGGCCGCCAGCGAACCATCCTTGGTTTCCGAATCCGCCGCGATATCCGCATATCCCGTTCCGCGCGCCGTGATGATGGGTTTGCCCGGTTTCCAGGTCAGTGTCCCATTCGAAGTGGTCTCCACGACCAACTCTGCCGGTCGGGCTAAGAGGTTCACCGTGACCTCGCCCAGTGTGGGCTCGGGCTGAGTGGAACGGATTTTCGCAGGCAGGCCCAGGGAGCCAAAAGTGTAATCCCTTCCCCAGGTGGAGATCGTCTTTTTCTTGATCACCAACGGCGTCCACGGCGGCACGGGACCGTCCGTTACCCCGAGCTTATTGCCTTCCCAGACCTCATGATGCCGCTCAAAGGTGGTCTTGAATTCACGCCCCGCGGCAGCCAGAACAACGCTGTAAACTCCGTCCGCAAGAGGTTTCTCCACTTTGAGGGAGGCATGGAACATCGTGGCCAGGGAGACCTTGGGGTATGTCGTCTGTGAGACAACCGTTCCATCGGGCGCACGCACCGTTGCCATCACATCCATCGGTTCCTTGCCAAGACCCGGCAATGCCGCATAGACCTGCACGGAATTGTCACTCAACCTGTAAATCGCGCTCAGGGCTGGCTGGTCGGCACCTGCGAGTTGCTCAGGCACTTTCAGCGCCATGATCTTTGGAGGGCCCCCGAGTTTCACTGACGCAACGATGCCCATCAGTTCCTGGTGGGTCAGTTCGCCATTATAGACCCTCACCTCATCGATGCTCATCGCCGCGGGTTGCCCCAATTCCACATACTCGTAGGGCGGCAGTTCCGAAAATGGCTTGTTTAGCGTTTGGGAAGCGGCAGGAATCCCATCCACATAAAATTGCGTCTGCACGCCATTCCACGTGTAGGCGAAGTGGTGCCAATCTCCCGGCTTCAGGCCACCATCCGCATAGGTAACAAAACTGGAAGCGCCGGGAGAGTTTCGTCCGCCGCCCAGTATGCTGTAGTAATGCCCGCTTTTGTGGCTGTGCCTGACGTCCGATGAACCCTCCCGCCCGAAGTAGTTGATGTAGTTTGGACCGATGGTCAGCAGGGTGGTTCCTTTGATCGACTCGGCATCCAGCCGCCCCCACCAGGAAATGGTTCCGGCAGGCTTGTTGATCACGCCTTCCTGCGGGACTCTCACTCCGGAACGGGCCCCCTCCAGGTTGGCCGCCTTGCCGCTGAGCCCATCCTCCCGACTGGTAATCATTGGTTGCGGCGTTTCAAAGGTCTGGGCATACGTGAGGTTGCTCTGGCGACGCGCCAACGCGGCGGGATCGATGATTCCCTGTCCGTATGCGGGTGCCAACGCACTCGCCAGAGCGCTGACGAAGAGGATTTGGATGCTTGAGCGACGAAAGGTTTGCCAAAGACGAGTGCCCGATCGAGCCAGTTGGATTGTTGGAAGTGCGATCATATGTTGGGCAGCCGCCGGCGCCAGACACAAAACGTCCCTGTGAAGCATGGGTGTTCTCCTGCGCGCCGTCGATTCGGCGACTACTTGATGGAAATGACCGTTCCCTTCGGCGGAGGCGGCGGCGTCCACGTGATGGTCCCGGAGAACGCCAGGATTCCTGCGTGCGGGGAAACGTAGGCGTCGCGCCAGATGTGGATCTGGTCGCCTGCCGCCACCTTCTGAGTCGCGCACAAGGCATAGGCCGTCAGCCCGGTCAGGGATGTGCTGTCGAGCATCGCGAGCGTGGCGCCATTCCAGTAGTCCAGCGAGATGTCGGTCGTGTTGGCGGCCGTATTGGCGGATACGTTCGTTGCCGTGATGCTGACGACGGCCGTGCCGTTGGACGCGGCCGTCCACACGATGACCAGCGGTTCCCAGATGGAACCAGCACCGGTCGCGGGGTAGCTCCGAAGGTGCTTGGCGCTGGACGGGCTGGGAACCGAAAGCCCGTTCGGGTCGTCTGTGGCGTTGATGACGGCCCTCACGTTGGCACCGGCTGGATAGCCGCCGCTGACGAATGAAGAGAGCCCATACCCCCTGTAATTGGCGTTCCAGCCGTTGGTCATGAGCGCATAGCTGCCGTCGTGGTTGTGCGCCGAATTCTCGTACTTGTACGTCCAAGTGCTACCCGCCGTCTGGGTGATGCTCGTCGGGCTGGCGCCTGCCGGAATGTTCAGGTGGGCGAAATCCGCCACCAGGTCGTACACGACAGGCCCCACCACGGGCGGCGGTGCGTTTGTCGGAGCGGATGCGGTGATCGTGCCCGCGTAGCAGATCACGCCCTGCTGGTCGACGTAGGAGTCCCGCCAGACATGAATCTGAGCGCCGGATGCCACGTTCAACTGCGCGCTCAAGGTATAGGCCGTCTGCCCGGTCAGCGCCACGCTGTCCAGCACGGTCAGGGTGGCGCCGTTCCAATGATCGAGCGTGGTGGTCGTGATTCTATTCGCGCCCGCCGCCGAGACGTTCGTGGCCGTAATACTAACCGCCACATTGCAGTTCGAGGGAGCCGTCCACACGATGACCAGCGGTTCCCATATGGAACCAGCGCCGTTGCCGGCCGTACTCCGCAAGTAGTTGGCGTTGGCCGGATTGGGGACGCCCACCCCGCCCGGGTCGTCCGTCGTGTTGATGACCGCCCGTACGTCGGCGCCGGCCGGATAGCCGCCGCTGTTGACGGAGGAGAGCCCATACCCCCTGTAATTGGCGTTCCAGCCGTTGGTCATGAGGGTATAGGTGCCGTCGTGGTTGTGGGCGCTGTTCTCGTAGCGGTAGGTCCACGTCGCGCTGACGTTCTGCGCAATGCCTGTCGGGCTGGCGCCTGCCGCGATGTTCAGGTTGGCGAAATTCGCCACCAGGTCGTATACCTCGCCTTCCGCTCGCCAGGGCAGAAAGACCGCCGCCACGATAATGCACCCCCATGATCCCACTGTCTTAGCCAACGTTTTCTTCATCGCCGTGCTCCTCCATCGGATTCCGCAAGAGCGGAAGGCCATGTGCGGGACCGATATCAGCTACAGTTACCAGATCGGACATCCGCGTTGAATGGCCGGCGTTCTTTTGTGCATGTGTCCGGCTATTGGAGGGCAACCGCGAGCGCGGGCACTTACCGATTACGAGATAACCGGTACTCTGAAGGACTTATGTCGAATGCTCGTTTGAATTGTCGACTGAAGTGGAAGGGGTCGCAGAAGCCCAGGGCATTGGCCACTTCGCCCACGTTCGCGTCGGTCGTCATGAGCAGCATGCGCGCGTGTTCAAGCCGGAGTGTCTGGAGATAGGCCAGGGGAGGAACGTCCATGATCTCCTTGAACACGGCGTAGAACCGCGGCACGGAAAGACCGACCGTGTGGGCCAGGGTTTCCGGAGTCAGGTCCTCGGCCAGGTGATTCCGGATGTGATCCAGGACCGGCGCCAGGCGATTAGCGTTCTTGAGGAAATGCAGCGCCATGGGTTTGAGTGTCGAGACACTGATGATGGCGCCCAGGAGGCGGAATCCGAGTTCCTTTTCACGTGCTATGCAGGCGAAATCGAGTTCGGTGCCCTGCGGCAGAGCCGCCAGTCTTGCGCAAATATCGCCTAATGCCCGCGCCGGCGGGCCCTGCACGACAACGGGAACGTCAAAAAGCGACAGCGCATCGATGGTGGACAGGATGCGGAAGTCAAAGTGCGCCCAGCGGGACACAGGGTGCTTGCCGGTCATCGAGTGAAAGCGATGCGTCAATCCTGGAGCCATGACGGCCGCCCCCTCCGGAATCCGCACCGTCCGCCCCCCCTCGAGATCGAGCATGCTGCAACCCCCCTGGAGTTGTACGACGGCCGTCAGAGACATCGATCGCCAGGGCGTGGAGTGGCCTACCGGCAAGAAATCGACGCCCGCATTGAAAAAACGGAACTCCAGGGTGTCGTCGATCGCCTTGGCTATTCTGGCCGAACGGGGGGCCGGGCTGACGGGGGACCCCTTCTGTGACGGGACAGGCGCACGCCTTTTGACAGTAACCGGAGGAATTGCGCTCACATCCAAATTGTGTCGGAATCCGGCGGGAGGGTCAAGATCGGGGCCGTTGGGCCGCTACTGCCGTTTGATGTCCGCGTGATACTCCTGCAATGACTTCACGGCGGGTTCGCCCTTCCGGCGGGCGGCGATGCCTTCGGCGGCGGCACGGGCGGCGGCAATGGTGGTGATGTACGGGATCTTGAGACGGATGGCGGCCTTGCGGATGTAGGAATCGTCCGTCGCCCCGAATTTGCCGGCCGGCGTATTGACGATCAGGTGAATCTCCCCGTTCTTGACGGCATCCTCGATGTTGGGTCGGCCTTCGTGCAGTTTGAGAATCGCCGTGGAAGAAATCCCCTTCTTGGCGAGGAAGGCATGCGTCCCGGCTGTCGCCAGCAATTTGAACCCCAGTTCCACAAAATGCCGGGCGGCTTCGACGGCGGCGTTATTCCGGTTGCGCTCGCAGACGGTGAACAGGACCGTGCCTTCCGTCGGCAGGGTGGCCTTGGCGGCATCCTGCGCCTTGTAGAAGGCCATCCCGAAATTGTCGGCCAGCCCCAGGACCTCGCCGGTCGAGCGCATTTCGGGGCCCAGCACCGGGTCGACTTCCGGGAACATGGAGAAGGGGAACACCGACTCCTTGACGCCGACGTGAGGGATGGTCGTCGGGCGCAGATCGAAGTCCGCGAGCGTCTTGCCGAGCATGATTTCCGTGGCCATGCGGGCCATGGACAGGCCGCAGACCTTCGAGACGATCGGCACCGTGCGCGAGGCGCGCGGATTGGCCTCCAGGACGTAGACCTTGTCGTCGCAGATCGCATACTGGATGTTCATGAGCCCGACGACCTTGAGTTCGCGGGCGATGGTCTTCGTGTATTCGATGATGGTGTGGAGGTGGTTCGCGGGGATCGTGATGGGCGGAATGACGCAGGCGGAATCGCCGGAGTGAATCCCGGCTTCCTCGATGTGCTCCATGACCGCCGGCACGTAGGCATCCTTGCCGTCGGCAATGGCATCGGCCTCGCATTCCAGGGCGTTGGCCAGATACCGGTCGATCAGGATCGGCCGGTCGGGCGTCACGTCGACCGCGGCGGCGACATAGCTGCGGAGCATGGATTCATCATAGATGACTTCCATGCCACGGCCGCCGAGGACATAGGAGGGGCGCACCATGACCGGGTACCCGATGCGGGCGGCCACCGCGAGCGCATCCTGGACGGTGGTGGCCATGCCGCTTTCGGCCATCGGGATGCCGAGGCGTTCCATGACCTGGCGGAAGCGGTCGCGATCCTCGGCCAGATCGATGGTCTCGGTCGAGGTGCCCAGGATCTTCACGCCGGCCTGCTCCAGTTCGCGGGCGATGTTCAGCGGGGTCTGGCCGCCGAACTGGCAGATCACGCCCATGGGCTTCTCCTTGGCGTAGATCTGCAGGACGTCCTCGACGGTCAGCGGTTCGAAATACAGCTTGTTGGACGTGTCATAGTCGGTCGACACGGTCTCGGGATTGCAGTTCACCATCACGCTCTCGCAGCCCAGGTCGCGCAAGGCGAAGGCGGCATGGACACAGCAATAATCGAACTCGATGCCCTGCCCGATGCGGTTGGGGCCGCCGCCGAGGATCAGGACCTTCCGCGGGTGGGTGGTCGCCGTGGTGGTGTCGGGCTTCACATAACTCGAGTAGTAGTAGGCGGCATTCTCGACGCCGCTGACCGGGACGGCATGCCAGCCTTCGACAATGCCGGCCTTCTGGCGTTGGGCGCGGATGTCGCGCTCCGGAATGCCGAGGATCTTGGCAAGGTACTTGTCGGCGAACCCGTCCTGTTTGGCCTGGCGCAGCAGCTCGTCGGGGAGGCGCTTGCCCTTGAAGGCGAGCAGTTTCTCCTCGAGTTCGACGAGTTCCTTCATCTGCTGGATGAACCAGGCCTTGATATGGGTCTTGGTGTGCAGTTCCGCGATGCCGGCGCCTTTGCGGAGCGCCTCGTACATCAGGAACTGGCGTTCGCTGGTGGCCACATTCAGCCGGACCATCAGTTCATCGAGCGGCAGGGTGTTGAAGTCCTTGGCGAATCCCAGGCCGTGACGACCGTTCTCGAGCGACCGGATCGCTTTCTGGAACGCTTCCTTGTAGGTCTTGCCGATGCTCATCACCTCGCCCACGGCGCGCATCTGCGTGCCCAGCTTGTCCTGGACCCCGCGGAATTTCTCGAACGCCCAGCGCGAGAACTTGATGACCACATAGTCCCCCGACGGCGTGTAACGGTCGAGCGAGCCATCGCGCCAGTAGGGGATTTCGCTCAGGGTCAGGCCGCCGGCCAGTTTGGACGAGACGAGGGCGATCGGGAACCCGGTGGCCTTGGACGCCAGAGCCGAGGAACGTGAGGTGCGGGGGTTGATTTCGATCACCACCACGCGGCCGGTCTTGGGGTCGTGGGCGAACT
>CAZTAJ010000157.1:0-7874 GCA_964611575.1 uncultured Verrucomicrobiota bacterium | reverse complement strand
CCGGCCGACGACGAGTTGCGCGACATCATCGACCACATCCACGGCAAAGGCATGCACGTGCAGTTGCGCCCCATGCTCGAGTGTTGGGATGGGACGCAGCGGTACCACATAACCCTGCCCATGGACGGCGAAATCATGCCCGGCAAGCCGATCACCCATGCGAAACGCTGGTTCGAGAGCATGACCGAGCGCACCTTGCACTACGCCCGTCTGGCCACCCGTGCCGGTTGCGAGGCCTACGGGCTCGATAGCGAACTCGATCACATCGTGCATTTCAATGAGCCCTGGAAACAGGTGGTCGCCGCCGCGCGCAGCGTATTCAAGGGGCACCTGACCAGCAGTCACACCCGGGCGGCGAATTTCCTCAAGCAGTTGGAACGCCCCGACCACTGGTGGTTCGACCTCGATTCCCTCGGCAACAGCTTTTACGACCCCGTATCGGACAAGCCAGGCGCGACCAAGGAAGAGATGCTCCAGCACCTGCGGAAATCCCTGGCGCACCATCGCCAGATCGCCGCCGCCTATGGCAAGCCCTACTACTTCGGCGAGACCGGTTGCTGCTCAACCGCCGGTGCCACGCGGCTGCCCTATGGCTGGAACAATCCCGGCGGCTACGACGGCGAGGAACAAGCACGTTTCCTGGAGGCGGTACTGGAAACGTTCTGGCCGGAACCCTGGTGGATGGGCCTGTACTGGTGGAAATGGGACGAGCAGAACCACCGGCCGCAATTCCATGACGATCCGCGCGGCGACAAGGGCTTTACGCTCGACGGGAAACCTGCGGCACAGGTGATGAAGTCCTGGTACGGCAAAAAGGACCGCTGATCGTGAAACGCAACACCATGCCATCCACGCGCGTGACCGGGACCCACCCCGGCGACGGCGCGGCGGAAACCTCCAGCGCGCACACGGGGAAACCTCCGCTTTTCTACGTCGGCACGCTGGTCTATTCCAAGGCCGGCTTGGCGTGGCTCTTCCTGTGGCTGCTGTGGGGCGACTTCTGCTTCACGATGATGGAGACCGTGGTGCCCAGCATCGTCCCGCTCCGACTGAAGGAACTGCAGGCGCCCAACTGGATACTAGGCTTGGTGCTGGCGACCATTCCCGGTGTCCTGAACGTGATCTTGAACCCCATCATCAGCACGGCCAGCGACCGTCACCGCGGGCGGCTGGGGCGGCGCATCCCGTTCATGCTCTTCACCGTTCCGTTCGTCTTCATGGCCCTCTGCCTGATGGCGTTTTCCACGGAACTGGGACGAGGGCTGCACGGCTTGATAGGCCCGCTGACCGGATGGAGTGCGGGGGCGGTTACCGTAGGCGTAATTGCTTTGGCCATGGGCTTCTTCAGGTTCTGCGACATGTTTGTCAACACGGTCTTCTGGTATTTCTTCAACGATGTGGTGCCCCAGACGGTCATGGCCCGCTTCCTCGGTTTGTTCCGAATGGTCGGGGCCGGCGCCGGCGCCCTCTACAACTTCTGCATCTTCAAATACGCCTTGAGCCACATGCGCCTCATCTTTCTGGTGGTCGCGGGGCTCTATTTCGTCGGGTTCACCCTGATGTGTCTCCGCATCAAGGAGGGACAGTATCCACCTCCCGATAAGCTCTCGGAAAAGAGGGGCGACATACGCCGGGTCATCGGGACCTATCTGGGAGAATGTCTACAGCATCGCATCTACCGCTATCTTTTCCTGCACAATATGTTTTGGAGCCTGGCCAACGCCTGCTATGTGTTCATGGTGTTTCTTTATCTGTCGCTGGGCCTGACCCTCCAGCAGATCGGCACGGTTGTCGCGTCGGTGCAGGCGGTCAATATGGCGTTGACCTATCCGGCCGGGGCGCTGGCGGACCGCTTCCATCCGTTGCGCACGATGCTGTGGATCAAGACCGGCATCCTGCTGATGGCGCCGCTGAATTTCATCTGGCTCTTCACCGATTTTCCGCCGCAGGTCAATTTCCGGATCCTGATTGCCTTGGTGGCGCTGAACCTGCCGCTGGGGCTGATCTACAATGCGGTGGGGCTGCCGATGCTCATGCGCATCCTGCCCAAGGACCGGTACGGTCAATTCTGCTCGTTCAACGCCATTTGCTCGGCGGGGGTGGGCGCGGTGGCCGGCGTGGTGGCCGGCGGCTACATTGACACGATGCGGCGGGTCTTTCCGGACGCTACCTGGGGCAAGGATTTCTGCTACCGGATGATCCCGGCCTGGAGCCTGCCCTGCCTGATCATGGGCATGTTCTTTCTGGTGCGGCTCTATCGCACTTGGAAGGCGCTGGGTGGCGACGCCCACTATGTCCCGCCCGGATCCGATCGCGTTGCCGTCGCCGACCGAACCCGGGCATGAAACTCGTGGGGAGGAGAATCCAAAACATGAACCATTTGGAGCGGTTTTACGCAACTGTTGAGCGCCGACCGGTCGATCGCCCCTGCACCTGGCTGGGAATGCCGGTCGAAGAGGCCAAGGCGCGGCTGTTCGGCCACTTCGGTGTGAGTTCCACACGGGCATTGATCGAGCGACTGGACGACGACATCGTCCCGGTCGAGTTGCCCTATCATTCGCCGACCAGCAACGCCATCTATGCGGCATTCGACTTCGCGCAGCAGGGGCAGACGGACATCGAACACCGAACACTGACCACCCCCGGTTGTTTTGCCGGTTGCACGGAGCCGACACAGGTCGAGCGCTTCGCCTGGCCGGACCCGACGCTCTACATCGATCCGGCGGAATGCCGCCGGGTGGTGAACGAAGCGCTGCCCGACCGTGTCGTGCTGGGTGTCATCTGGTCGGCCCATTTCCAGGATGCCTGCGCCGCCTTCGGTATGGAAGATGCCCTGGTCCGCGTCTACGAAGCCCCGGATGTTTTCCGAGCCGTCATTGATCGGATCACGGCGTTCTACCTCCGGGCGAACGAGATCTTCTATGAAGCCTGCGGTGATCGCCTCCATGCCGTGCTGATCGGCAATGACTTCGGCTGCCAGACCGGGTTGATGGTTTCGCCTGAACTGCTGCGCGAGTTCGTGCTGCCCGGTACCCGGAAACTGGTGCGTCAGGCCAGGCAGTATGGGCTGCGGGTTATTCATCACTCGTGCGGCGCCATCCGGCCGATCATCGAGGACCTGATCGTGGCCGGCGTGGACGTTATTCACCCGATCCAGGCGCTGGCGACCGGCATGGAACCGGATGGGTTGCGACGTGACTTCGGCGACCGGGTCGCCTTCTGCGGCGGCGTGGACGCGCAGCACTTGCTGGTGACCGGCACCCCGGACGCCGTTCGGGCCAACGTGCGGGAGTTGCGCCGGATCTTCCCGACCGGCTTGATTGTGTCGCCGAGCCATGAGGCCATCCTGCCGGACATTCCGCCGGCCAACATCGCCGCCCTGTTCGAGGCGGCACACGCAAGGCGAGACATCGGGGACGTTCTTCGTAACTCCCGCAAGCGCAATCAGCAATGACGCAATGCGCACACATCCCACCCGCCCCAGAATCATCCCGCCACTCACTGACCAGTCAATGCCCGCTGGTCCATCCGGTCAGCATCGAAGGGGAATGCGTCTATCCCATACGTCCCATAACTGGCCTCTTCCGCCAGTCATCACCGGCCCGCTGGTCTTGCTCAGGATTGTTCGCCCGCAAGCCAATCACGACCTTTGTCTGTCAACCGGTACTTCTGTAGCCTGCTGGTGGGCTTGTCCGGGATCGTCATCTCGATTAATCCGGCGGTGAGCAGCAGGTTAAGGACTTGGTGCCGGAACTTGGTGCGGTCAGTTCGACCAGTCACGGCCATCAGATCCAGCAACGTGCTCTCTTTATGGCACTTATGAAGTACATCGACTTGGTGCCGACTTAGTGCTGACTTGGTGCCGACTTGCGCGGTGACTTGCGCGGCCATGGCCGTCTTCGGCCGCCAGATCGTCTGCACAAACTGTCCACCCGTCTGCCGAAACTCCAACTCCGGCAGTCCCGCGTCACGGCAGAGCGCGATCATGTCAAGAATGCCGCTCCCGGCCTTCTCTGCGTAACGCGTCAAGAACATGGGATCGCAGACCAACGGATTTCGCGGCATGGAAGCGTGCGGTTGCCGCAGTGCCTCGATCGTCAACGGCGGCGGTAACTCGCCAGGATTCCACACCTCCAGCCGGTCGCTGAAAAGCATGACCTGTACGCTCGCATTGCTGGCATAGTCGCGGTGCGCCACGGCGTTAACGATGGCCTCCGCCACCGCATCTTGTGGAAGTTCGTACGTCACCGGTGCCTGCGGCCCTTGGGAGCGCGTTCCGACGGAACGATCTATTTTAGACATCACGAAGTCCACAGCCTGATCCACCAGTTCAAAGACCGTGCCTTTGTAGATGTGATAGGACGGGATCGGCTTGCGCACTTCGGTGCCGTGGAAGTGCAGGCACTTGACCTCCGACGTGATCAGGAATCGCTGAGGTGCCTTGCCAAAGAGCAACACCGCCGCGTGCGTCGGCCGCCCGTTATCGAGAAGGTTCAGGTGTGCGAGCGCTTCGGGCAGTGGTGTGTCTTCCTCCAGTATGTACTGCCGCTCCCGTCGAGCCCGGCCCAGAAACCATCGGACCTTCTCCTCCGAGAGATCGGCCAAGGTCGCTTCCGGGCAGGCGGACGCATCGAACGGTCGCGTGCGGATCGATCCCTCCCGCTCCATGTGTTCGACAAGGCTGGCATACACCGCCCCCGTGAGGTCCGGCACATCTGCGAATCGCCGCCGGATCAACTGCGCCCCGGCTTTCCGCACGAGCGCCAGCATTTTCGGATGCCGCTCCTTGTCATCCGCGCCCTTGACGAAGATTAACCGCGTCTTGCCCTTCGCCGTCGCCCGGTCGAACTCCCGCTCTGTGGCGGAAACCCCTTCCGCAGTCTCAGGCCCATACTCGTTGCCGAACAGTCCCACGTAGGCGCCGCACCGATCCACCTCGTCGAGGTAAACATCATCCGCCCGCCGATCCGACGCCGGCAGATCCTCGAACAGAAACACCTCGAAGAACCGCCGCAACAGCGGATTGCCGTGGACATACTCCTTCAGCGCCCGGCGTTCCGTCGCAAGTTCCTTCTGCACACTGCTGATGAAGATGCTCGTTTTCATCCGCTACTTTCACTCCCGCTCGCCCGGACGTACATGAACGGCACCATACCCAAAGCCACATGGGAAGACCAGCCAATCCCACCGCCGTCAGTCCGCCAACCCAGTGTCTGTCGAAGGGACTACCCAGTCGTGCCAACACGCGCCACGTCAGCCCTTCACCAAGGCCCGGAGTTCGCCCTGGATGGCCTTCCAGTTGTCGCCGTTCAGCTGGTCTGCGAGTTGGCGGACGGCCTCAGCATCAACCTGACGGGCCGCGGCGGCCGGAGGCAGGTCCTTGGGCGTCTTGCCAGTGATGTCCGGGAGCGCGGCGACGGCGGTGCTTGCGGCGGCCTCGCTGGTGTGAGTGTAGTGACGAGTCATGGCGGGATTGGAATGGCCGACGATGGCCTCTACGACGGAGAGCGGGGCATTCGCCTCGCGACAGAGGCTGACAAAGGTGTGACGGAACGAGTGGAAGCCGACCTCCACGACCGCGCGTTTGCCTGTTGAAACCTTCCGCTTCTTGCCATCGGGGTCCGTCTTGAGCACCCGGCCGGTTCCCGGCCTCTGTGTTTTCACGCTGCATGCCTCAAAATGCTCGTGGATCCGCTTCGACATCTCCGACGAACTCTTGAGATACAGCGCGGCCGACTCGGGTAGAACATAGTCCTGGCGGGCGTCGGACGGGATCGCGTCCAGCATGGCCCGCAGCGTCGCGTGCAGGGGCACCAGGACCGGTTTGGGGTTGCGGCGGGCGGTCTTGCTGGGGATTCGGCGGATGATGCCACGGGCAAGGTCCACTTCGCCCCAGCGAAGCGTGGCACAGTCGCCCAGACGCAGGCCGGTGTAGATGCCCAGGGCGAACAGGAGGCGTAGTTCGCCCGTGGCGGCCAGGCAGAGCCGTTTCAGTTCCTCGATGGTCAGTTCCCGGCGGGAGATCGAAATAACCCGCTTACGGTTGATGTCCTCCCAAGGGTTTACGGATGGCCGCGCCCGGTCACGGGTCACGCGATAGATCAATTCGAGGAAACGGATGTGCTTGTTGAAACTGTTCGAGGACAGGCGGATCTTGGCCAGATGCACCGCGTAGGCAGCGGCGAGTGCCGGCGTGACATCCCGGAGCGCCGGTTTGTCGGCGTGGTGTTCCTTCATCCAGGAGGCAAAACTGGTGAAGTAGCCAGAGTAGTCCTTGAGTGTGCGTTCGCCGGAGTCTGGCCGATTGGGGCTCTCCACGTAGGCCGACCAGGCTCGGTCGAATGTCAGCGCGGGATTACGTTCATCGTCAATCTTCGCGACCTCTGCCTTGCGCCCTTCAATCCGGGCCGCGATATTCTGCAGAACGACCGTTTCATCGCCGGCGACGAAGGGCTGCATGATCTGGGCTCGCTTGGCCTCCGCCTTCTTCTTGTCTGTCTCGCCGGTGCTGCGCATGAACAGCTTCCCATTCACGCGCCAGGCCACGGAGTAAGTACCGCCACGTTTGAAAAGATAGCCCTGCCGTGTTCTCATCGTCCCTCTCTCCCTCTCGCGCTTTCACGCGTTTAATGTCGTTAGTATAGAATAGCCCAATCGCGGTAGTATAGCAAAAAGACAGCACCACGCTGTAAGTAGTTGCGGCGCAACATGTGCGTAAGGACTGAAAATCCGCGTGTCGTCGGTTCGACCCCGACCCTCGCCACCACCTTTTCGAAGCCGTCTCGCCGTCCGCGGCGCGCATCATGCGCGCCCTCCCATGGAGGCGCGTCACCCTCGGCACGCAGTCTGCCGTCTGTGGTCTGGCTTTCCCCCCTTTCTCTTGAACTCGCCTTGACCGAGGTGGTAGCGTTTAACGCAATGAAGACCGCCAACGATTCCACGGTGCCGGCCTCGCCGGAATACCAGCAGTTCATTGAGGATCTGAAGACGCGGGTGGTCGCCGCCCGCATCTCCGCGGCGCGGGCGATAAACAACGACCACATCCTGCTCTATTGGGACATCGGGCGCGGGATTGTGGAGAAGCAACAGACACTGGGGTGGGGTGATGCAGTGGTGGAGATGGTGGCCGCTGACTTGCGGCGTGCATTTCCGGGTATGCGTGGATTCTCCCCGGACAGTGTTTGGAGAATGAGGCAGTTTTATTCGGACTATTCCTCCCCCGCATTTCTGGAACAGGCTGTTCCAGAAATCACAAAGCACGGGGGAGACTTTCTGGAACGAGCTGTTCCAGAAGCGTCCTCTCCCCAGACTGTGGATGCCCACGGTCAGGCTGACTTTCTCTCACGACTTGTGAGAGAACTGCTCGCTCTGGTCCCTTGGGGCCACCACGTTGAAATCGTAAAGAAGGTCAAAGCCCCATCCGCCCGCCTCTATTACCTCCGCGCCACCGCCCGCTTTGGCTGGAGCCGCAATGTCCTGCTCAACCAGATCAAGGCCGGAACGTATGAACGCGCTGTGATCGAAAAGAAGACACACAACTTCCCTCTGGCCATGCCCGAGTATCTCGCGGAACAGGCCGACGAAATGATGAAGAGCCGCTACAACCTCGAATTTCTCGGGCTTCGCCGGGAAGTGCAGGAGCGCGAACTCGAAGACCGACTGATCTCCCGCCTGCAGGCGTTCCTGCTCGAACTCGGTTACGGCTTCTGCTTTGTCGGGCGCCAGCACCGGTTGACGCTGGGCCAGAAGGAGTACTTCATCGACCTACTCTTCTATCACCGCTTCCTCAAGGCGCTGGTGGCCTTCGAATTGAAAGTCGGGCCATTCGAACCGGAACACGCGGGCAAGATGGATTTCTATCTGAACCTGCTCAA
>CAZTAJ010000156.1:0-7883 GCA_964611575.1 uncultured Verrucomicrobiota bacterium | reverse complement strand
CCCGCTGGCGCGGCACCATGCACTACGGCGGTGTGGAGAACTCCTTGCCGCTGGCGAAATTGAGCCTGGGCTGGCCCGGCGCGATCGCGCGGGCCTACGAGGCGGCCGGCGAACTGACCGGCGCCAAGTCGGCGGCCAAATGGCAACAGCCGCCCGCAACCAAATGAAAGGACCCGCCATGAACGAACTGAAACAAGAAACCAAACCGCAACCCGTCAGTCGGTTCGGAAACGCAGTTACCGGAGGCGTCTGGATTATGAAACTTATCTCTCGCGTTCTCGCCGTGTTGTTGCTTGGCCTGTTGCCTGCCTGGGCGCTGATCAACGTTCGCTTCACCCCGGCCGACCTGATCCGGGGGGCGCAACAGGTGTCGGTGGTGAAGCTGGCGTCGGCCAAGGGCAACGTCGTCGCGGCGGAAGTTGTCGAGACCATCCGTGGCAAGGCGCCGGCGGACCCGAAACTGAGTTTGAATATCGATCCCGAGGGCGAGTTGTCGGCAGACGGTATCAACTCCGTTTTGCCGGCCACGGCCCTGTTGATCCTGTCCGCGCCGGAGAATCTCGCTGGGGCCAAGGATCCCGTCGGCGCGTTGCTGGTCGGCAAAGAATGGTTAGCCGTGTTCCAGAAGGACGGCAAGTTGGTCCTCAATCTGGACAAACAGGGACTCAGTTCCATATGGGCTGGTAGCGCGATGAATCTCGCCTGTGCTGCTCGTTACGTGCAAGCCGACCCGACCGCACGGTTCCCGGTCCGTTCCGACCTCGTGTGGAGCAAGGACCAGGCGCTCGGCAAACTCGACGGCCCGGTGCACGGCTGTCTGGTGACCGACGACGGTGTGATCGTGCTCAGCGAGGGGGGCGACATGCTGTTCAAGGCCGACGGCAAACAGAAACTCGCCACCGCCTCGAAACGCGCCACGTTCGCCGTGCTGGCCGCCGGCGCCAAACCAGTGTTGGTGTCCTGGACCGGCAAGGCGCTCGTGGCCGGCGGCAAACCGCTGGTCGCCGATATGCCGGTCTGTCTCTCGCTCGACGCGTTGGAGACCGGGCGTGTGGTCGTGGGCACGCCGGGCGGCCCGCTGATTGTTGAGGCCGACGGCAAGACGACCGCCTTGCCGGGCGTGAAGGACCTGGGCACGGGCGGCCTGTGCGTGGTCGCCGACTTCGACCGCGACGGCCGGACCGATGTGCTACAATTGTTCGCCAAGGGCATTGTCACCTACGCCGGTGTCGGCGACGGCACGTTCAAGGCGCCGGTGACGGCGGCGCTGCGGCTGCCGGAGAATCCCGCCGCCGCGACGTGCGGCGATTACGACACCGACGGCTGGCTCGACCTGGTGGTCGGCGGCAACGGTGCGTTGGCGTTGCTGGCGCGCGACGAGAAACAGCAGTGGCAAAACCAGTCGTACGTGACCGGCGAACTGGCCTATCACGGCGGCGCGAACCAGCCGAAGATCAGCGGTGTTGCGTCCGCCGACATCAACAGCGACGGCCGGCAGGGCATGGCGCTGTTGTATGCCGACCGCAAGCCGCTGCTGTTTTTCAACCGCGGCTTCGGCTGTTTCGGCTGGGCCCGCGAACTGGACCCGGCCGGGTTCGTCGGCGAGGGGGCGGCCATGGCCGAGGCCGCGACGCCGAAGGAACCCTTGAAGGGCTGGACGGCGTTGGAGGCGGGACAGTCCGCCGGCGCGGTGCTGGACCTCAACGGCGACGGCGCGCCCGACCTGTTTGCCGTCACGGCGGGCACACCAGAGGCGTGGGCGCTGTACGGCGAGAACCAGGCCGGCGGGCAATTGCGCTGGCTGCAGGTCAGCGCCGTCGCGCCGGTCACCGTCACCGTGCGCGACCGGGATCGGATTGCAGGCATGTATGTTGTGCAACCGGGAATTTTGACCTCCATCGGGCGGCCACAGGCCGGACCGGTCACGCTGGAATGGATGGACGCGGCCGGCAAACCGGTGTCGCAGAAGGTCGTCGTCATCAAACCCCTTACGCTCGTGACATTGCCGTGACCAAGAAGGAGATCAGGATATGACTCTCTTGCTGCTGATCCGTCATGGCGAAAACGACTATGCAAAAACAGGCAAACTCGCGGGGCGCATTCCGGGCGTGCATCTGAACCCCCACGGACAGGCTCAAGCCCGGGCCTTGGGTGAGGCGCTGCGGAAGGCGCCACTCACGGCCATCTACGCCAGTCCGCTGGAACGGGCGCTGGAAACCGCGCAGCCCATCGCCGCGACGCGCAAATTGAAAATCAACCATGAGTTAGACCTGATGGACACCGATATCGGTACATGGCAGGGACGCTCATGCAAGGCGCTCAGTACCAGAGATGCGTGGAAGGAGATGCAACGCGCGCCGTCGCGCTTTCGCTTCCCGGCGGGCGAATCGTTTCCTGAATGCCAGTTGCGCGTGGTCAACGCCCTGGAGCGCATCGTCCACAAGCATAACAAACCGCAGGATGTGGTCGCGGTGGTCTGTCATTCCGACCCGATCAAACTCGCCGTGGCGCATTTCCTGGGCCTGCCGTTGGATCACGTTCAGCGCCTGGCCTGCGACACCGGCTCGTTGACCGCGCTGCGCATCTACGCCACCGGCGCGCAACTTGTGAAGTTCAATCAGCACCCACCGTTCGAGTTTTTGTCGCAAGCCAAACAGAATTCTTGACAGCACGGCAACAGTCGCAAGGAGAAGCAGATGAACGCAATCACGAGAACAACATCAGTCGCAGTGCTCGTCACCCAGGCCTTGGCGCGGGCGGCTTGGATGTTCGTCCTGGCAGTCCTTGCCGTCGCGAACGTAGTCATGGCGGCCGACCAGCATCTGACGCTTCGGCTGGAGGACGGCTTGCCCGCGGGCGGCTATGCGCTGCCGGTCACCATTGTCGTGCCGGTCACGGCTGGCAAGGGCGACGCCGGCGCGGCGCTGGCGCCCTTTTACGAATACGGTCCGCACACGATCGACGGCAGCGGCTTGCAGGTGGCGGGCGACCGCATTACCGGCACGCTCGGCGGCAAGTCGCGCACCGGCAGCGCCCTGCCGGCTTGGACCATTGACGCCACGATCAAGGATGGTCGCGTGACCGGCACGGCCACGGCGCCGGCGGCTGGTCGTGTCCCGGCGGTCAAGAGCCGGGTGGCCGGCTACGTCGATGCACCGACGGGCGGCGCGTGGATGATCGAGTGCGGCCTGCCGTGGAGCGATAAGGGGAGTCACGCCAAGTTGGCGGCCGACGGGGGCAACTACCGTGACGGCTGCTTCATCGTGCGGCTGCGCCTCGATCCAAAGGCCGGCAAGGTGGTTTATGCCGGCAGTCACGACACCAACGGGCGCATCATCCAGGCCGAGAAGTTCCAAGGCTCGCCGGAATCGTTCACGGCCGACATCACCTGTCTGGCCAACGACGGCAAAACGCCCATCGAGATCAGCCTCAAGGGCGGCCGCATCGGCCGGGGCGGGATCGTCGAGGCAACAATCCAGTCGGCCGCGGGCGCGGGGAAGGGATGGAAAGGCGCGGCGACGGTCTGGGCCTGGCCGGATGCGCCGGGCTTTACCGGCGGCCGCGAACAGGACCTGGAAAAGTGGCAGCACACCGCCCAGCCCGACCCGGCGCTGGTGGAGGCCGCCGTCAAGGAAGCCGCCACGCCGATCCATCCGGTTGAACCCGGCACGGGCGAGGTGTGGCAACACCACTCGATGCAGCGCGATGTGCCCCGCTGCACCGCGCCGCCGACCTTCGACATCCGTCCGTTGCCGGTGGCGGCCAAGTACCGACTGAGCGTGACCCGGATCGTCGGCAAACCGATGACGCTGGTGGATGAGGAGGTCACCGATCCGTTCGCGGCGCTGGCGGCCGCTTGGAACAAGCGCAAACTCGGCAAGTTCCGGTTCCAGTTCTCGGTCGATGGCAAGCCCGCGACGGCGATGGATGTGTGGTTGCGCGAGCCGGGCAACCAACCCGTGCCATGCCCGTCGTGGTTGACCCCGGTCATGCAGGGCGATACGTACCGGGTGCGCGTCCACAAGGCCAGGGACAAGGCCGCGCCGATGGAGTTCACGGTGAAACAACCGTGGGCGCCGCTGACCGACGCGTGGGCCAAACTCGCGCCCGGCGAGTACCTGCTGGAGATCCAGGGGATCGGCGCCGACGGCAAGGAACTGGGCCCGCGGCCCTGGAGCACGGGCTTTGAGAAAGTACCCACCTTCCAGGGGCCATATTTCTCCGGCCCGGCCCGGCCCTACCAGGACGCGGCCCTGGCGCTGGCGCGTTGGACGTGCGACCATCCGACGTTGGGCTCGCAGCGCGGGCACGGAATCACCATTCCGCCCGGCGGCGGCGACAACGGCGACAGCCAATTCCATATTGGCGCGATCTACGCCGGGCTGGTCCGTTACCGGCTGGCGCCCGACCCCAATGAGCGCGAAGCCGGCCTGCTGATGGCCATCGAGACCGGCGACTACATGCGCGCCGGCTGCCTGTCCCGCGGCGGGATGCCCAAGTGCTACAAGGGTGGCATCGCCAACACCCATCTGTTCGGCACGGCCTTCCTCGATCTCTACGCCGCCACGGGCGACGCGCGCTGGAAGGATGCCGCCGAGATGGTCGCCAAGGCCTATGCCCGACTCCAGTTGGCCAACGGCACCTGGGCCGAACTGGAAGATGACGGTCGCAGCTCCGTCGATCTGGCCACCGCCAAACCGGCCGTGCCGCAACATCAGGCGATCTACGACGCGGGCCTCGTCCCCGGCATCCACGGACCGCACCTTGTCGAATTCGATTGCTCGGAAGTGCTCTGGTTCCTGGGGCGGCTGCGCACCGAACTGAAGACCGACGCCTTCCGCGACTGCGAAGACAAGGCCTATCGCTGGGTCATGGACTACAGCGTCAAGGAGTTCTTCTGGCGCGACCAGGGCCATCACAGCCCATGTCTGGTCCCGCCGTTCCACTACAAGGGCCGTACGCCCAGTTACTTCGCCTTGTATCTGCTGGAGTGTGCCCCCGCCGAGCGCCGCGACCTGAAGTTGGTGGCCGAACTGATGCGTTTCTGCGAGACACGCCACATGAACTGGTCGCGGCCCGACCCCGCGTCGGTGCGATGGGTGATGCCGAACCTGGTCAGCGTCAACGAGCGCGAGGTCGGCAGTTCCATCTGGCTGGGTTCGCGCTTCGCGATGGCCTGGGCGCAACTTGGCCGGCTCGACGGCAACCGGCTGCATGCCGAGAAGGCCCGCGCGATCATGGACGCCTTCACCCACGCCCAGCACCCCGTGACCGGCAATATCGGCACCAGTCTGGAAATGGCCCCGCGTTTCAATCGCTTCGCCGTCAATGCCGGCCGCTGCGCGTGGAACCTGATGACCTACGCCGACCTGATCGCGGCGGACAACAAGACGAAAGGTAACCCATGAACCCAACCACGAAACCAACAAAGGGCAAGTCGGGCGCCAAACCGAACTTGCTGTTCATCTACACCGACCAGCAGCGATACGACTCGCTGAGAGTGGCCATTGGCGGTCAACCCGTCATGGCCAATGTCCAGCGGCTGGCCTCGGAATCCTTTGTGTTCGACCAGACCTATTGCACCCAACCGGTCTGCACGCCCTCGCGCGCTTCGCTCACGACCGGCCTGTGGCCGCACCAGTGTGGAGTGCCGAACAACAACATCGCTTTGCCTGCCAGTGTGCGGACGTTGGTCAGGCATTTGCCCGACGGCGTGGTCACGGGTCACTTCGGCAAATGGCATCTGGGCGATGAGATCTATCCGCAACATGGGTTCCAGGAATGGCGCGCCATCGATGACACGTACTGGCCGTTCTATTCCGCGGGACGCGACCGTATCAACGACCGTTCTTCCTATCACCACTGGCTGGTCAGCCGCGGCGTCGAACCCTGGCCGGTCGATACGAAAAACACGCTGGTTTCCTGTCCCCGTTGGTTCCGTGCGCCAGCCGCGGAACGCCTGCCCTATGACCGGAACCGGTTCAGCCGCGACCAGATCACCCAATTGCCGGAAGAACTGTGCAAACCATCCTACCTGGCGAATGAAGCCATCGACTTCCTCCGTCGCCACCAGCACGAGAGGTTTGCGTTGTACGTGAACTTCTTCGAACCGCACCACCCCCTGAGCAGTCCGCGCAACAACCAGTACAATCCGTCCGAGGTCGCGCGAGCCGACGGCCACCAGTTGCGCCCCGACGCCACCGTGCCGCTGGGTGCCCTGGACTTCCATACGAGCCAGTTTGCCCAGGGATTCGACGGCCTCCCGGTTGCCGAGACCGCGGAAGAACGGGTCGCCATTGCCCGGTACTGGGGCATGTGCAGCCTGGTTGATACCCACGTCGGCCGCATCCTCGCCGCCGTGGAGGAACTGAACCTGGCCGATGACACGCTGGTCGTGTTCACGACCGACCACGGCGAAATGATGGGTTCGCACGGCATGTGGGGCAAGGGCGTCATGTACGAACCCTCCATTCGGGTGCCACTGATGATCCGCCTGCCTGGCCAGCGGCGGGGGGGCCACGTGACCGGTTTGACCAGTCAGATCGACCTCGTGCCCACGCTGTTGGACTACCTTGATCTCGAAACCCGGCCTGAACTGCCGGGACAATCCCTGCGTGACCGGATGGAACGCAACGCGCCGCCGCGCGACGTGATGGTTGAGTGGAATGCCATGCCCGGCTCTGGCGGCGAATCCGCACGCACCTTGTTGACCACCGATGGCTGGAAACTGACCCTGAGCACCCGTGGTCTTCATGAATTGCGTCAGTTGCGGGATGATCCCCTGGAAACCACCAACCTGTTGCAGGATCAGCCGGCCCAGGCCCGAGCCCTGGCCGATCAGATCGCCGCCTGGCAGGAACGGACCGGTGATACCTGCCCGGTGCAAGCCGACACGATTGGATCACGCTAACGATGTCCTTTAATCAACACCCGCCGTTCGAGTTTTCGCCGCAAACCAAAACCGGCAGCAGCGCTTCCGGGAAGGGCGAGGGAGGCAGTGATAATCGTGCTTGATTATCTCAACCTTCGTCGCAACCTTCGTCGGAGTTCGCCGATGGCCTGCAATCACGAGAACCCGAACCTTTGCCGAGATTGCGGGGTTCAACGACAAGGCAATGAGACACTCGACAAAGATCGCGACAAAGTTTGCGACAAAGGGGAGATCACCCGGAGATCCCGGAAGGACCCAACATGAAAGGAAGCAGATGAACATGATCACGAAGGCAATATCAGTAGTAACAGTACTCATCACACTGGGCTTGGCACTGCCGGCGCCGGTCGGCGCGGCCGAGACCGAAGTGCTCGGGCCGCAGACGCCCTGGCGCGTGTTCCTGCGGATGGGCCCCTATGTGGGCCGCGAGGACGGCACGCTGGTGGCCGCGATGGCCAACGCGCACGGCAGAACACGTCCGCTGGCCGACGAGATGGCGAAGGACTGGACGGCGCGCCATACCCCCTCGCCGGCGGACGGCTGGTTCCGCGCCGACTTCGACGACAGCACCTGGGGCCGCTATCAGACCGACGAACTGGGCGAGAAGACCGGGGGGTACGGCGGCGGCAGCGAGCAGGCCCCCAGGGGAATCTGGGGCGACCGCTTCCACCTGCGCACCTGTTTCGGCATCAGCGATCCTGCGGCGGCGCAGGACCTGAGTCTGGAACTGGCCTATCGGGGCGGCGCGGTCGTGTATCTCAACGGCAAGGAGGTGGGGCGTGGACAGTTGCCGGCAGGCAGTCTCGACGCCGCTACGTTCGCCGAGGACTACCCGGCGGAGGCCTACCTCGCGGAGGATGGCACGACGTTCTTGCCCGGATTGCGTGCGGGGGCGGTGCCGGAACCGAAGTGGAAAGACCGGTACGAGGGGCGCATCCGGCGCCTGAAACTG
>CAZTAJ010000155.1:0-7968 GCA_964611575.1 uncultured Verrucomicrobiota bacterium | reverse complement strand
ATTTCTTGAAACCACGGCCCGCGCGGTGCTGGCGACGTGCAGTGTTGATCCTGGGGCGACCTGCGGCCTTGCTCCCTGGGGCTCGGGCATCAACACGCTTGGCTTCCGGGCCATCACGCCGGGCGGGTATCCGGCCGTATGGATCCAGGACTTCACCATGAACTTCTCCAGCGGCCTCCTCGGCCGCGAGGTCGGCCTGAACCATCTGCGCCTGATCTTGGAGAAGCAGAATGGGGCCGAACCGAAGGATCTGGGGTTCGGAGTGATCGTTCCCCCGCATGCGATTGCCGACCATATCAACCTGAGTGGCGAGCCGGTCTTCTTTCCCGGCACATACGATCCCGCCGCCCACCAGGATGGCGCGTGGGGGTTCCGGCCGCCAAGCAACAACTACTACGATGTCATCTGGCTGGCCCACATGCTCGCCACAAACGGGGACGCCGTGGCCTTGCTGAAAGAGCCGGTGAATGGCAAGACCGTCTACGAGCGCCTCCAACTCGCCTTTGGCGTGCCGGAGATTGATCCCCGGACGCAGCTGGTGCATACCCCGATGGAGCGTCGTGCCGTGGGGTTCATCTTCTGCGATTCCATCTGCATGACGGGCGACCTGCTGATGGCCTCCCTGCTGCGACACCGCGCGGCTGGTCATCTGGCGTCTTTTGCCACACGCCTGGGGCGCGATGAAGAGGCGGGCAAGTATGTCGAATGGCGGCGCCGTATGGCGCGCAACATTCTGCCGGTCTTCGGCAGTGATGAACGGTATGGGGGCTGGCTGAAGGCCTCGACGGGGCTTTCAGGACAACCGGACGTATGGGGAACGATCTACGCCGTCTATCGCGGCGTTGTCGGGGGCAACCATCGGGAGGGACTTCTGCGGACGATTGTCCGTGCGCTGGAAAAGGACGGCGAAATCGAGTTCCAGGGGGCGCTGCGGCACGTGCCGGTCTCCTTGAGCGCATCGGCGACCTCCGCATGGGAGCGAACCGCGACGCCGGGGAACCGCTACCAGAACGGCGCCTACTGGCACACGCCGGTCGGCTGGCTGCTCGCTGTTCTGAGGGATGACTATCCCGAGCATGCCCGTCGCATCCGCGACCACTGGCTTCAACACCTAAAGGCGGAACAGGGGCGGGTCTGGGAATGCATCGGATGGGGTGGGGCGGCCAACCAGAATCCGGGCTTTGCGCCCTCCGTCACCCTGCCGGTGGGCGTGCTGGGCTGAGGACGCGGCGTTGGCTCACCCAATCTCCATCATTTTGATTGGTGAGCGTAGACCGGCTGAGGTTCCCGGCCATGAGGCTTGCGCCGCAGCCCGGTGCGGTTTTGCGCTGGATGCGGGTGCCCTGAGTAAATAGTGCGTGACAACACGGCCCCGAAATGTAACATTACATTGAATTGTAATCAATTGTGTTGGCTGCGCTGGCATTGTCACGCGAGGCAATAACAGTGCCGTCAGGTGTAAACCCATATGCAGTTGCGCCATAGGTCAATCAATCCGATGAAAAAAGAACTCCTTGTCGCCTGTCTGCTGGTCTCCGGGCTTGTTGCCGGCACGGCTCTTGCCGCGCCGCCACGTTATCCGGTTCAGCCCGTTGAGACGGCTCCGGTGATCGACGGAAGACTCGATGACGCGTGCTGGCGTCATCTTCCCTCGGCGGGGCCATTTGTGGATAAGAATTCCAAGCCGGTCGCGCCGCAAACCCTCCTGCGTTTCGGCTACGACAAGCAGAACCTCTACATGGCCGCCCGGATCGAGGAACCGGAGATGGACAAGGTGAAGGCGACTGTGACGGAGCGTGATGGCGGGGTATGGAAAGACGACGACCTTGAGATCTTTCTGGGCACCAGGGGCAAGGCGAGTCCCTTCATGGTATTCCGGATCAACTCGCTGGGCACACTCGAGGAAACCTCGATGGATGCCGACGCCAAGGGATTCAATGTGCCATGGAAGGGCAGGGCGACCCGCGAGAAGGATGCTTGGACCATCGAGATCGCGATCCCGTTTTCATCGCTCAACTCCGAGCCGCCGACGCCCGGGGCGGTCTGGCGGGGGAACATCGGCCGGAACCGCGCCCATGCCAAGGGGATCTCCTCATGGAGTCGGGTGCCGGGCAACTTCGCCGATACCGATGCCTTTGGTCAGCTTTACTTTACGGACCGGGTGATGTTTGACGACATCACGATCAGCCCGAAGGCACTGGAGGGAGGCGTCAACCTGCGCGTGGAGGCCAGCGGTCCGCCAGCCCGATACCGGACCCGGATCCTGGCCACTGTGGATGGCAAACCCCAGGCGGCATCCAAGGAACTGTATGGCGGAATCACTGTCCTCCCCGGCCAGATGAATGGTTGTGATCACAAGTACGTGCGCCCGGAGGCCCAGCGCATTGTCTTGCAGCCGGAGTTGCTCGAATTTGACAAGCCTGGAACGATTTTCTTCCGGGGAGAGGCCATTCTGGCCAAGGAAACGGATCCTGCCGTGGCCAAGATGGCGGAACTCGCCACGCTGCTGAAGGGTTTTCCCGCGGCACAAGCTCCCGACTCGTTCCGCGACTCGGCGCCGACCTGGGAGGCGCGTTTGGCTGTGCTGAGACAGCAGCCGGACATTCAGAAACTCGCGGATCTTCTGCATGAGGTAAAATGCGCCCAGTGGATTGCCGGGCTCCCCCGTGAAGCCGTCTATCGCCGGACCTCGAACCTGTCGTTTTTCCAGCGCATTGCCAGTTGGTTCTCGGGCAACAAAGGCAAGGTGAAACCCGTGCTCACCTTTCCGGTCACCCCTTTTGTCGATGTGGATTACAGGTTCCTTCCGGAAGCTTCGGCCATTGGTGCCCCGGTGAAGATCCAGGCCATGCGGGATGAATACGAATCGGGCTGCCTGAATGTTTTCGCCTTGGATGGCGCTTGCTCCGTCCTGCCCGTGGTGGGCGATCTCAAGGGGCCGGGTGGCGCGATCCTGCCCGCTTCGGCATTCGATGTCCGCGTTCTCAAGGGATGGTACCAGGCGGGAAAAGGAGGGTCTCAAGATCCCAGCGGAGTCGGGGTTTGGGTGAACGAACTCCTGCTCAAAGACGACTCCATGATCAGCAGTGACCACACGGCGGGACGCAACACGGTTCACCGCAAGAAGGACACAGCCGGACTTCAGGCCGTGAAGATTGAGCCATTCCAGTCGCGGCAGTTCTGGCTCACGCTGAAAGTCCCGGCGGATCAAGCGCCGGGTCTCTACGAGGGAACCGTCCGCGTTGCCGCCAACGGCGCGGATGTTGCTTCCGTCCCGCTTCAGGTGACGGTTCTCCCGCTGACAGTGGAAAAGGGCAAGTTCACCTACACGATGTACTATTACGGCCTGCTCGGAAAGGGGGAGAAGACCGACCGTTTGTATGAGGCGGATCTGAAGATGATGGCGGAATATGGATTCACCAGCCTCTTCGTCCAGGACGGCGCACCGGATAAGCAATCAGCCGACGGGATAGTCACGGAATTTGATTTCTCGAAAATCCGCCGGGCGCTGGAACTCCGGAAGAAATACGGGCTCACCGGACGCACCGTACTTGCCGGCGGAAGTTGGCACACCAAGCCCATCGATGCGATCTACCGCAAGACCGCGGAGGATCTGGCCGCATCGCCTATTTACCGAAGCAACTGGACGCTGTTCGGCAAGGGTTTCACCGAGATTGCCAAGGAGTTGGGTTTCGAGAGCGCGTATGTCTACGGGCTCGATGAACCGGGGTATGATCCCACGGGCAAGAAGATGAAGGTCGAGACGCTCCTGTGCAATTGGGCGAAAGAAGCGGGGTTCGAGGTCGCTTCTGCCATCACTCTGTCGGCTGCGGAATCGATCAAGGACATCCTGGCCATGCCGATTCTCGACGGCCCCAGCGCCGTCATCGGCACCGAACGCCGCAAACTTCCACTGCCCGGAGAGGCCTGGCTTTACACGCATCCGAGTGAACATCCGACCTATGATCGCCTTTTTGCGGGTCTTTTCGTCTGGTATGGCGGCTACACCGGAGCCGCGCCGTGGATTTACCAACTTGCTCACAAAGGGGAAGGCTGGGATGATTGGGCAGCAAACGCGCACGGCTACCGCCTGCAGAGTTATGCCTATCCCGGTGAGGACGGCCCGGTTCCGACCCGGCAATTGGCGGGATTCCGCGAGGGTGCCGACGATGTGAGGTATCTGGAGATGCTGGCCAATCGCGTTAACGCATGGTCGGGAAGACAGGATCAACTTGGTGAGGCCACCCGCACGGCGTGGCAGACGGCTGGCAGGCTCATCAGCCACCCCCCTGTGCAGTTCCAGGGAACCGGGGCCAGCCTGCCCGACCGGGTGGATGGCCAGATGCTTGCCGACTTCAGAGCGCAGGTCGCTGACCTGCTGGTCACACTCGATGCCGCCGTGAGAACTCAGGACCCGAATCAAGGCCAACCCGGTGGCGCAACTGCCGGCGCGCCGCGTGATTGAAGAAATCATTTCAGCAAGAAACCAATAGGGAACACATGCTATGAAACCACAGAACAGAACACTCCTCGCCAGACTCACCAGCCTGTCACGACGCTTTCAGACCGGATTAACCTCCGGTCTCTTGCGAAAAGCATGCGCATTCCTGGCACTGCTTGCTGCCAGTGCGTCCACGGTTGGGGCGGCCGAAGATCTGCTCAAACCCGTTTTCTCGTTGAAGGCATCCGAGGGGCATCCGCCCTTGGTTCAGGATCAAGGTTCCTGGGCCACGCCACTGGATCTGGTGCTGGGCGATGGCCCTGAACCGTCATTCACAGCCACGTCGAAGGGGGGGTATCTGACTTTCCCCGCGGGATCCCGTGCCGGTGTATTGCTAAAGGCTTCCGAAACTCTGAAAACCCTTTCCGGGCCTTTCACCATCGCTCTGTGGGTGAATCCCAAGTTGGATGAAAAACGCTTTGCAGAACTGGTTTGCGCCGCGGGCGACAGCGGCGAGGCGCAAAGCTTCCGGTTGCGCTATACGGGCTACACCAAGGCGATCCTATTCTGCACGGGAGGCACAAAGCCCACCTTCTCAGTCGGCACCAAGCCTGCAACCGTTCCCTTGAACTTCTGGAGCCATGTGGCCGTGGTCTCGGACGGAGCCAGGGTGATCCTCTATGTCAATGGTCGTCCCTCGGCGGAAGCTCCGCTTGGTGGGGCCAATCTCGCCCCGCAATTGGGGAAGTACCAGTTTCTCACGCTGGGCAATTACATCGGCCGCAAGGATCGCTATCCATTTGTCGGCGACCTTGCCGGTGTCCGTCTCTTCGACCGGGCCCTCGACGCATCCCAGATCGAGGGCCTCGCCAGCGAGCGTCCTGAGTAGGATGCCGTTTGTCTTCAGCGCCTGCCAAACAAAGATACCCACGGAAGCAGGGGGCCGACACCTTGGAAAGCACAACGCTTCTTGATTCCGGCTGGGATCCCGAATCGGCTGCCGACCACGTTCTGGAAGGATTGGTGCGGATCACGGGGCCGGAGGTTTTGGGGGCGCACGATGCCGAATTCGTTTGCGTCGGCGACCACGCCTTCATTGTCACAATGGCGAACGACGAACGCCCCGGCGAGCATCCTGCATGGCCTTTTGTCTATGTCACCCTGTCCGTGGTCCATCTGCCGACACTGACGGTCCAAAAGCGCATCCCCATGGTGCGGTCGGAGCAGGCCTTTGAAAACGCCACGCTCCCGGTAGGGGCGTGCTTTGTGCCGCGCATCTTGCGGAAGGATGAGCGGACGCTGCGCGCTTACTTCAGCAGCGGTCAACCCGGGGAGGGCCAGACACAGACTTGGTTCATCGATTTCGACCTAGAGAAACTCGCCTTCTCCGCATCGATCCATCGGGCCATGCTCAAGACCAAGGCCGGGGTTTTGCCCATGCAGCCTAAACACTTCTTCAATGACGCGGTGGCGCACGGGTTCAAGGGGAAGCCATGCGACCACGCGCTTTACATCATCGACTCGTTCAAGGTTCACGACGGGAAGACCTATGTCGGCATCAATAATTTCGCTTCCGGGCACAATGCCCTGGCTGTTCTCAACGAGAATCTCGACACCTTTGAGATCGTTGGCCATTTCACGGAACCGCAGGGGATGTTTCTCACGGAAAACGCGATCAACCGGATGCCGGACGGCACCTGGATGGCAATCTGCCGACAGGACGCGGGAGATCGGAACTATGCCTTTGCCACCAGCAAGGATGGCATCCGCTGGACCCCAGCGGAGTCTCGATCGCATGTTCCCAACGGCACCAACTCCAAACCGGTCTTTGAGCGGCTGCGCGGTGCCTACTATCTCGGCTGGCAGGAAGCGAGCGAGGGTTATCGGCGTGTCTTCAATATCGATGTCTCGCGCGACGGAAGGACATGGGAACGCAAATACCGGTTCGAGTCCGAAAAGTCGTTCCAATACCTATCTCTCCATGAACACAACGGCAGCATCTGGCTGAGCGTCACGCAAGGAGTCTCCGATCCCAGCGGCAAGGAAATGATCATGTTCGGAAAACTGGAGGACGCAGGCCGGTTCGCATCGCAGCCCGGCAAAACGCGCACCCCACTGCCGGCGTCGCCCGACATGCCCGCATCCGTCCGACCGAATCTCAAATGGTCCGCGCAGGCGGCCGAGGACGCGAAGCAGGATTTCACCAGCATCCCCTATGACGGCATCACACCGAACAAGCTCGTGTGCGACACCACGCTTCGGGAGATGCCGGATGGCTCGTGGGCGTTGTTCATGCTGGCGGGCGACGACTTCGAGCCATCGCCGAAGAACTTCACCGGACTGACCCGCAGCCATGACAAAGGCAAGACCTGGACGCCGCTGGAGGCAGTGGCCTTGGGCCTTCCTCGCGAAGGCAAGACGGTGGGCCAGGGCCCCACGGAGTTGATGACCATCGGCAATCGCAGCACGCTCTTTTTCAGCACTCACTCGCAGACATGGGGCCGCGACTGGCAGTCGTGGTTCATCCACAGCGATGACAACGGCAAGACATGGTCGCAGCCACAGTCTGCTCCCGGACGCCTGGCGAAGTTCACGTTCATCCGGAATCATATTGTCACACGCGATGGCCGCATCCTGCTGCCGTTCCAGCATTATGTAGGTCCGCCCGCCGGCACCCCGCCTCCGCCGCCGGAGGAAAAGCCGTGGCACAATGCACTGTTCCACTACGTCAGCAATCCGCGCAACGGCGTGCTCATCAGCGGCGATGGCGGCAAGACCTGGACCGAGCATGGCAACATCCGCCTCACGCCCGACGACCGCTACCACGGCTGGGCCGAGAACAACATTGCGGAACTCGGCGATGGTCGCATTGCCATGATTATCCGTGCTGACCGTCTTGGCGGAGTGCTCTACTACGCGGAGTCAAAAGACGGAGGCATAACGTGGCCGGAATTCGCAGTGAAGTCCGATATTCCCAACCCCGGATCGAAGGCCACGCTCTATCCCCTCGGCGGCGACAGCGTCGCGCTTCTGCACAATCCGAATCCGAAAGGACGATATCCGTTGGCGCTGTGGATCAGCTTCGACGGCATGAAGACGTGGCCATATCAGCGTATGCTCGTCAAACATTCCTGCGATGGCCCCGGGCACAGAATGAACTATCCCGACGGTTTCGTCAGCAATGACAAGCAGTGGCTGCACTTCGCCTATGACGACAACCGCCACCGCGCCGTGCACTACTCGGCGAAGCTTCCGCCGGAAGAAAACACGTTAGCTATGAAACCCACGAGGGACATCTGATTACCATGACCGCGATGGTCTCTGAAATCGGCTGACTGAAAATCGGCCTCGGCTTGAGGACATGATGAGGAAGACGCAATACGGGAAGGAGCGGGAGATGAAGAAGGTCATTATCATTACCGGTGCCACATCGGGCTTTGGCCTGGCCATGGCAGAAACGTTTGCGAAATCCGGATGCCGCCTCGCGCTGGTCGCCAGAGGCGAGAGGAACCTCGCGAAGGTTGTGA
>CAZTAJ010000154.1:0-8072 GCA_964611575.1 uncultured Verrucomicrobiota bacterium | reverse complement strand
GCGGATCCCGATGCCCGCCGCCTCAAAGATGTAGGTTTCCAGCCGCACCGACAGATGCGCGACGGCAATGGCCGCCAGCATGTCGGCGAAAAGCCTGTCGCCTTCGGAATACCAAGTGAACGCCGGCGCCCCGAGCGTCTTTGGCGCCGCTTTCGGTCCCTCGGGGCCGGCCGGATTGAAAATGGGTGCGGTGCGCGGCGGTCTCATGGGGCTAGACCGTATTCACACCGGGGTGGAGTTCCCGACGAGTCCCTCCCTGCAGGAACTCGCCACTGACGCCTTCGGGGAGTTCGATCATTCCGGTCAGGCGCCCGCCTTCTGCCTCAAAGGCGACGGCGATGGTGCCGCAGGGGTGGGGCATCACGCCTTGTGCCCTGGGCAGCGAGCCCAGTATCGGCTCAACCTGCACGCGCTTGAAGCCGAAAGCGGCGGGACGGATGCCGAGGACGCTCGCGAACGTGTGATACAGCGGGTGTGCGCCCCAGGCGTGGCAGTCGGAGCGGCTCGGTTCGGGCATTTCAACCGTGGTCTTGAACCCCAGGCGCGTGAGGTCGGCCCAGAGACTCAGCCGCTCGAAGAACCGTTCCATCTGGCCGAGCGTCCGGCTGGCCTCGAACAGGTAGTGGCTGAAGTAGATGGTGGCCTGCGCAAGCCCGGGAGCGTCCAGGCGCGTGCGCCGATCGCCTGCCAGGATGGCAAAGCATTGCGCATGCTCGCTGAAACGGGCGTGGGATAGATCGTCGGCGTAGAGTTCGCGCGGCTCATCCCAAAAGGCGCTCTGGATGGCCAAGGCCATCCGGTCGGCCAAGTGCCGATGGCGCGCGGCGAATTCCGCTTCGCCAAAGGCATCCTCCAGTCCGGCCGCAAGGAGCAGGGTGTACACCAGGTGCCAATTGAGGATCCCGCTGATGCCGGTATCCGCAGCCGCCGGCATACCGCCGCTCCATCCGGGCACCCAGTCAACGAAGTTCCAGCCCGGCACCGCCTCCAGCAACCCGTCGGCAGGGACGTGGCTCGCGAATGTGTCCAGCACGGCGCGCACCCCGCGCAGGCGTTCGCGGACGAACGCGGGATCGTTTCGCCACAGGGCGAAATCGTACACCATGCCCACCCAGTACAGGGAGAAGGGGGGGATGTACTGGAAGACGCGGCAGGGGTAGCGCGACTGGGTCAGCCCGGAGGGCCCGCGCGATTCATCGAAGAGCCGGAGCGCCTTGCGCGGAAGCCGGTCGTCGCCCGTCAGGGTGTACGTGGCGAGCACTTCAAGGCGCGTGTCGCCCACGTACATCATCTGCTCATAGTAGGGGCAGTCCATGTAGGTTTCGTGCGAGCACATTTCGAGGGCGCGGATCGCCAGCGGCGCGAGGTCGGTCAACGCCTGGGACGGCACATCGAAGCGACCGGTGAACTCGTAGGGATAGTGTGTTTCGAGAAGTTCGAAGCGCTCGATGGTGAGCGGCGTTTCGGCGGTCGTCACCAGGATCTCCAGGTAACGCCCGGCCTCCCACCAGAACGGCTCATACCGCCGCCCGTGGGCGCCGTCGGCAATGAAGGTGTCGCCAATCCCGACAAAGTACTTGCCCTCGATTTCGTCGCGATTGCCCTTGGGGGCAGACCATTGGCCAGGCTGGGCCGAAAGCTGTTCGAAGAGCGATTCCGCCCACTGGATACGTATGCTTCCCCCCTGTCCGCCCGAAAGGGTCAGGACCGGGTAGGCGCAATAGTAATTGCCGAGATCCACGATCACGCGCCGCATCGTGTGCGCCGGAACGGAATGCGGCGCGTCGCCCGCCAGCAGTCGGTCCCATGCCGGGGCTTCCGTGGTCAGATGCGCCGTGGCCTTGACCGGCACGGTGCGCGTATCGGGGCCGTCAACGGCCTGCACGTGTCGGGCCGTCCCTGCCTGCCGCGGGGTTTCCAGCATGGCGGGAAGCATGGCCGGACGCAGCATCCAGTAATCCGGCCCCATGCAGGTGCGCCCTGCGCTGTAAGCCGGGACCACGGGCGTTGCCTCCTGCCATCCGGCGCCGGCGCCGGTCTCGTGCCCCCAGTCGTAATCGGCGCCGCAGATGACCGTCTTGGCGCTGGTTCCCCACGCCATGTCGGGGGAGACAAACCGGTAGCCGCCCACCCGTTTGCACTCCCACTTCGCGACGCCGGTAGTGAGGAGTTTGCCGGGGTCGCCCTCGGCTGCCAGGAGGAAGGCCGGACAGATCGTCACCTGGGCATGGGCGGAGGCCGCTTCGGAGCCGATCCAGAAGACGCGGGCGACCAGACTGTGTGGGCCGGGAGGCAGTTGAAGATCGAGCGTCTCGAAGAACCAGCAATGCCGGGCGCCACGCTCGGGGCCCCGCCCGACGCGCTGCCCGTCCAGGAAGAGCTCATAGCGCTCGTCCGCCGAAACGTGAATGCGCACGGCGGTGTCGCGATCCACGCTGAACAGACGTCGGTAGGCGACCACGGCAGGCTCCGTGCCGCGAACTTCGGGGTGTCGCACCCAGTGTGCCGGCCAGACGCCGCGCGAAAAGGGGCTTTGCGGCGGATCGACAAAAGGCGTTGCGGGGAGGACGACGCGGGCGGCGACGGCTTTCATGGCTGGAGAACATAGGCCAACGGATTGGCGATTCGCAATCCATTTCCCTCCGGGGTGTCGGTGCGGTACGGCTCCATGAGGGGGTAAGGTTCGGGGAGATTTCCTTAATCATGGCTGAGCCAGCCTACACCCCATCGTGTGATGGCCTGAGCGGGCTCATTTCCCAGCCGGCCAACGGATGACGGCGCTCCGTGAGCGGGAAGGTCACAGCCCCCCCGGCGAGAGGGGAGGCGTAGATGCCCTGGATCATCTCCTGGACAAGCCGCGCCCCGTAAGCGTTGGAATGGGGTTGGCGGTCCTCCGTAATGGCGCGGAGCAAATCCCACAAGAAAAGGCGGTGCGCCTCCAGGAAGTACCGCGGCGGCGGAAGTTGCGTGCCGCAGAGGGAGTAGTCCAGCGGCTCCGCCTCGGGAAATGCGCGGAATTCCTTCAGGGGCACCTCCTCGAATGCGGCGCCGTCCTCCGGGGCGCCGCGGCTTCGACTGAGCCGTAATGGCGACTCGGGGGTGCCATCGTGGAAACGCATGGTCAGCATTCCCTCGCTGCCGATGACGGTCGCCCCCATGCGGACCGGCCCATGGGAGGAGTCGAGAAGCCCCCGCCGGCTCTCGAAGACGCCGCGGACGCCGCTCGCCAGGCGGAAGCAGGCGAAAATATCGTCGCCGGCCGCCGGGCCGATGGGTTCGACGGTCTGGTTGCTGCCGGTTTGTCCGATGGGGTGGCCCCCGGCGTTAACTTCGGCGTGGACGCTCAGGGGCGGGCCGAAGAAGAGGTTCTGCAGATCGAGGATGTGAGTGCCGAGGACGATCAAGTCCTCCCCGCCACCGCGGTGGTCCTCCTTGCCCCTGCCGAGGAACGTCAAGGGGGTGCCGATTGCCCCCGCCACGATCATCCGCTGCATGGTCAGGAAGGCCAGGTTGTGCCGGGCATAGTGGGCCACACAAAGCTTGATCCGATGCCTCTCCACCAGGTCGACGATCGCGTCGGCCTCCTGGAGGGTGGCCGCCAGGGGTTTCTCGCAATAGATGTGGCAACCCCGTTCTGCCGCCGCCTTGATCTGGGGCAGGTGGTCAAAGGGGTGCCGGGAACAAAGGATGACGATGTCGGGGGCTTCCTTGTCCAACATCTCCTGATAGTCCAGGTAATGTCGTTTGGCCCGGGTGACGGCCATTTTGGCGGCGATGTCCGCCGGGTTGGAGTCGACGTGGGCCACGACCTCGACGTTGGGCAGGCCGCGGCAGGCCAGGTGCAAACCGTGCAGCCCCAGCATCGGCTTGGAACTGTCCTTGACGATGCCGACACGCCAGAGGCTTTCTTTCACTCCATGCCTCCGCAGGAACGGCCGCCGTCAATCATGTGGTTGGACCCGGTGAGAAGATTCATTGCCTCGCTCCTATGCTAGTGCGCCCCGTGCTGTCCAATTAGAACCGGCGCCGTTTCATGGTTTCAGCGTCAAAACCACCTTCCCGAGGTTCTCTTGCCGTTGCAGGATGGCGTGCGCCTCCTCGGCGCGGGGCATTGGCAGGCTGGCGTGGATTAAGACTCTGATCTTCCGCGCGGAGAAGGCCGGCCAGAGCTTCGCCTCCAGGCCGGCCAGAATCTCCGCCTTCATCTCCGACGAGCGGCTGCGCAAGGTGCTGCCGATGAGCTTGAGCCCTTTGCGGAAGAAGACGCCCATGTCGATCTCGGCCAGGACCCCGCCCAGGGTGGCGATGACGATCCAGCGGCCGCCGCGCGCCATGTGGGCGAGGCAGGGGCCCAGACTCGAACCGGCGGCGCAGTCCATGGCGATGTCCACGGGATGCTCCGCCAGTGCCGCCGCCACATCCTGGGTTTTCCGGTTGATGACGACGTCCGCCCCGAGGCCGCGGACGAACTCCGCCTTCTCCCCGGAACCGACCGTGGTCACGACTTTGGCCCCGAACGCCTTTGCCAACTGGATCGCCGCCATGCCCAGGCCGCTGGCCCCGGCCTGGATGAAAACGGTGTCTCCGGCCTTCAGGCCGCCTTCCAGGCACAGGTTCAAGTAGGAGGTGGCGAAGGCTTCCGGGATGGCCGCCGCCTCGGCCATGGACAGCCCCGCCGGCACCGGAAGCACCATGCCTTCCGGGACGGCTACTTGCTCCGCGTAGCCGCCGCCGCCGAGGAGGGCGCAGACCTTGTCGCCGAGTTTCCAGCGGCCGCCCGCCGGGGCCGTCCGGATGACGCCCGCCGCTTCCAGCCCCATCCACTCCGGCCAGCCGGGGGGCGGCGGGTATTGCCCCGCACGCTGCATCAGGTCGGCGCGGTTGAGCGCGGCGGCGTGGACGTCGATCAACACGTCCCCGGCTTTGGGGACGGGGTTGGGCACTTCGCGCCAGGTCAGGGACTTGTCGGGGGCAATCAAGATCGCGCGCATGTCATGCCTTCCATGGGTTGTGGCCGGAGGCGGCCAGGACTATTTCCTGAACCAGATAGTCGTGTGCGTAGCGGCAGGGATTGGTCATCTCGCCGTCGATGAGCTTGGCCAACTCCCGAAACTGGACCTCGTAGCGATCGCGCTTGATCCCGAAATCCACGACATGGTTTCCGGCGGGGTATTCCTCGTTGCCTTCGCTCAGCGCAAGGTCCATGAGCAAGGGCTTGCCGTCGAAACGTTCCGGCGGGCACACATCGACCGTGCCTTTGGTGCCGCAGACTTTCAAGCGCCGCCGGTTCAACCCGTCGACCTCGCGGCTGCAAGCGCGCAAGGTCGCGGTGGCGCGGGGGTATTCCAGGACCGCCAGGCCATGGTTCATGGCGTTGGCGGGGCCGCCCTGGACGGATTTCAGGAAGGGGGTGACGCGCTCCGGGCGTCCCAGCAGGGCGGCCACGAAGTCGATCAAATGGCAGCCCAGATTGAACATGATGCCGCCGGGGAACTGGGCCAGGTAGTCCTGGTAGGGCTCGCCACCGTAGTTGTGGCTCATGCCCGCCTGGACCTCGAAGACCTCCCCCAGCCAGCCCGCGCGGGCGGCCTTCAGGCACCACTGGAATGCGGGGTTGCCGCGGAACATGTAGCCCATCTGGAAGGGCAAGTGCCGCTTCTCGCAGCCGTCGAGCAGACGCTTGAAGAGCGCCAGGTCGCGTCCGCCGGGCTTGTCCATGTGCAGCGGCAACCCGCGCTCCACGCAACGGAGGGCGGTGGGCACCAGATCGTCGTTCGGGGTCTCGACCACAACGGCCTGAAGGCCGGGATAGTGGAGCAACTCCTCTTCCGTCATCCATTTCAAGCCTTCGTAGGGCTTCAGGTCGGAGCCGGCGAACTTCGCCGCGGTCGACTGGCGGTCATCGACCACACCGACGATCTCGAAGACGTCGGACAAGAGGCGGAGGGTGTTGATTTTGCCGGAGGCGTGCTCGTGGCAGACGCCGATCTGGCCGATCTTGATTCTTCCCATATAGTTCGTCTTGTTTGGCGGTTATCTGATCCACTTTATCAACACAGTGCCAGGCTTGATGCTTCAGCGTGCGGCGAGGACTCGCCGGAGGGTCGTCAGCCCTTGTGCCTCCTCAAGTAATCGTCCATGTTTTCCCACAGCGCGCCAGCGTCCGGCCAAACTGGATTCTTGGGCAGCGCAGACAATTCTTTCTCGAGACCGCGTCGAAGCGGCATGAAATCCGCCTGGTTCAAGCCGGTTGCCCGCAGCACTTTGGAGTTGTCGACGATACGCTGGAACAGTCTGTCGTAAGCCAGCTGGTATCGCGCCCCACTGGAGGAACCCCATAGCTTCAGATAGTCTTCGGTGTCGGCGCCCACGTACTTCAAGCCGATGATCTCTTGATAATACTCCGCGATCTCACCCCAGGTATGATGTTCGGCGGTGGCCAGGGTGAAGCATTCCCGATAGGTGGCTGGGTTGAAAATGAGGCGGGACATCAGGCGGGCCACATCACCTGCCCAGCTCATGGTGGCCTGCACGGAAAGTGCTTCTTTCGGAAGGACGACAGGCAACCCCTTCAGCGCCCTGGCCACGACGACAGGCGCTTCCAGCGTCACCAATTGGAAACGGAATTTCGAGTAGGTGATGGCCGGTCTGACAATCGTCCAATTGTCATATCCCGAATTCTGGAGGATGTCCTCCTGGCGCGCCTTGTACAGGGCATAGTCCTCAGTTGCTAGAAAATCCTTATCTTTTGAGGCGTCCAACAGTCTGGAAGTGGTTTCCGTTATCGGGAACTTTCCCTCGTATACACGGTAGGATGACAGGAATAGGTAGTGATCGGTGTTCTGCAGCAGGATGTCGTATCTGTTTCTGAACTGCTCCGTTGAATAGAGCATGAAGTCGACGATGACATCGAATTCTTCCTTCAACAGCTCTTTCAGGTACTCGTCGTTCCGCGCGTCCGCCTTGACATGGGAAATCCGCGGATGGTCGGACACGGCATCGTCCAGAGATACCACACGGACGTCATATCCCAGGGACGCGAGCTCTGGTACCAGATACAAGCCCATCGCCCCAGTGCCGCCAAGCACCAACGCCTTATGGCCTTTTGGATCAGAGTTGGTAATTCCGAAAGCGTTCGGGCTTGTTTGTGGTCGACGGTTTGGTTGTCCTGTTTTCATGGTTCAAGCGTTTTGACCTAGGTGAAGTTATCTGATGTCGCTCCAGTCGAAAACGATGCCCAGAGGCGGGTTGTTCGTCTCAGCGAGCCGGGCGTAGACGGCGGGGGCTGCCTCCGGGGAGACGATCTCTGAGATGAGCGGTTTGGTTTGCATTTTCTTGGCGGCCAGCAATTTGAGGAAGGCGCGGAAGTCGTCGAACTGGGTCCAGCGACCGGGGGCGGATTCCTGCTGCGCCCGGGTGAAGGTGTGGGCGCCGATCAGCGAGATGCCGCGGCGGTGCACGTATTTGTAGAAGTCGATCGGGACGTCGGAGACCCGGGTACAACCGAGGAGGGAGATCCGGCCTTCCCAGGCGATGTACTCCAAAGCCTGTTGCAGTGCGAGGGCTGAGCCGGTTACCTCGACCACCGCCTTGGGGCCATCGCCGCCACAGGCCTTTTTCACTTGCTCCACGAAGTCTGGGGCGTCTGGGGAGAAGGTCGCCGTCGCGCCCAGTTTCAAGGCCAGCTCACGACGGGCCGGGTCGAGGTCAGACACGACCACCGGAATTGCTCCGGACATCTGGGCGATTTGAACGGCGAAAACACCCAGGATCCCTTGGCCGGCGATCATGGTCGCCTCGCCCAACTCGATCCGCAGTTTGCGCACGCCCAGGAACGCGAACGAGGCGATGTTGGCGAACGCCGCATCGATCTGCTCGACGTCCTCCTCGATCTTGCAGACGGATTGGGCTGGCTTGATCGTGTGCGAACGGTGGCCGCCCCAGGCGATCACGGTCCGGTCGCCGATCCGCAAGTTCTCCACCCCCTCGCCAAGGGCGACCACCCGGCCGGCGCCGGAGTAGCCGGGGCAGAACGGGAAGCCGCTCTCGTCGGTTCCGGTGTTGGGCAAAGC
>CAZTAJ010000153.1:0-8103 GCA_964611575.1 uncultured Verrucomicrobiota bacterium | reverse complement strand
CGCGATGCCGGCATTGATGTGCACCACGGTGCCGCCGGCGAAGTCCAGCGCGCCCATGTTCCTCAGGAACCCGCCCACGCCCCATACCCAGTGCGCCACCGGGTCGTAGACCAGCGTAGACCACAGCAGCATGAACAGGCAGAACGCACCGAACTTCATGCGCTCGGCGAACGCGCCCAGAATCAGCGCCGGCGTGATCACGGCAAACATCATCTGGAACATCATGAACACTTGATGCGGTATGCCGCTGGCATAGTCCGCATTGGGGGTCTGCCCAACCCCGTTCAGGAAGGCCCAGTTGAGATTGCCGATCAGGCCCTTCACGTCAGGGCCGAACGACAGGCTGTAACCGCAGATGACCCATTGCACGCTGATCAGGCACAGAACGATCATGCATTGCATGAGAATCGACAGAATGTTCTTCCTGCGGACCAGCCCGCCATAGAAGAACGCCAGCCCGGGCGTCATCAGCATCACCAACGCCGCACTCACCAGCACCCACGCCGTGTCGCCCGCATTCGCCACCGGTACAGCCGCGGCCTCCGGCGCCACGCCCTGGGCCCATGCCGCCCCCGTGCACCCGACCCCAATCGCAACCCCGAGCCCCGTCATCACCCTTGCTTTCCATCCCCGCGCACTCATTCTCACGCTCCCTCCTGATGTGTTGTGCAATACATTACGTTCATCGCAGTGCCAGACCGTATCGCAGGCATCGTGCCAACCCATCCCGATGCACGGCATGATTTCTGTAATAAATTGATGGATAGATACTTACGATGCAAGAGCGGATGGAGATGGCGGACATGGTCCCGCAAGGCAGCGTTACATTCCTGTTCCGGGAGCCGGCTTCAAACCATTTTTGTCGCCCGTCCCTACCGCAGCGTCACGCGGGGATCGACCGCCGCGTAGCAGAGATCGGTCAGCAGGTTGGCGCCCATGTAGAGCACCGCCCCGATCAGCACAATGCCGCGTACCACATCCACATCCGCCGAATTGATGGCGTTGACGCTCATGCCGCCCAACCCGGGGATCCCGAAGAAGCTTTCCAGCAGCAGGCTGCCCGTGTAGAGGAAGGGCAACGCGATGACCGTGTTGGTGACGATCGGGATCATCGCGTTGGGAAGCACGTGCCGGAATAGCACGCCCCCCACCCCTAATCCTTTCGCATAGGCCGTCCGCACGTAGTCGCGGTACATCTCGTCCAGCATCACCGTCCGGTAGAACCGCAGGTTGCTGCCCAGCCCGCTGATCATGCCGATCAGCACCGGCAGCAGCAGGTACCGCCACGAATCGAACCCCCAGATGGGAAACCAGTTCAGCTTGTAGGCCAGGATGAACTGGCCCAGGATGATCCAGACCAGGTAGTTGACGCTCATCAGGATCACCGCGGTCACGATCAGCGAACGATCCAGCCACCGATCGCGCTGCCACGCGCACAACAGCGCCAGCACGATCGAGACCACCAGGCCACCGACAAAGATGGGCACGGTCAGCATCAGCGACGGACCGATCCCCCGCTTGAGCATCGTGCTCACGCGCTGGTTCGTGGCGGCGGAGGTTCCCAGGTCAAAGCGCGCCATCTGGCCGAGGTAGTGGACGAACTGGGAGTCGAGCGGATGCCGCACCCGCCGCCTCAGCGTGTATCCGCGAATGATGACCGGGCCCGCCGCGCTGAACGTCGGCGCCTGTTCGCGGGCCGGGTCCCGCCCCGTCTGGAAGTCCAGCACCACGCGCCGGTTGCCCGGCGTCACCGGCGCCGCGCAACGCAGAAGGGCGCCCGTGGGGCCCCACGTCCATTCGCCCCCCGTCGCCTCGCCGGCTTCCACCGTCACGCCCAACCGGTACCGGGTCTCCGGGCGCAACGGAAACGCAAGCGGCACCGCAAACGACTGCCCGGGGCCGGCCTTCCGGTCCTGCCCCACGGCGTCGGGACACGCGCGGGTTGTCGTCCACCGTCCGGCCAGCACAGGCTTGTTGTAGCCCCGCGCCTCGTCGAATTCCTCCAACGCCTGCGGTGACGCGTTCTTGCCCAGCGCCATGCCGGCCGGACTGCCCCCCACCACATTGAAGAGCGCGAAGGTGATCACCAGCACGCCCAACAGCGTGGGGATCATGTACAACAGGCGCCGGAGGATGTAACGGGTCACGGCGCCGGCTCCCTCTGGGGAAGCGGAAACCAGGCTTCAGGGTTCAGGGTTCGGGGTTCAGGGTTCAGTCCGGCCTCTGAGCGGAGCTTAGGTTTTCCGAAGAATCTGAATACGAATGTCCAACAACCAACGCCCAACTCCCAACGCCCAAGGCGGAAGGTCCTGTTTGCTGGATGTTGGGTGTTAGTTGCTGAGCGTTGGGCGTTGAATAACTCAGGCACAAGGAGATTGTGTTCAACCGGCCATCGCCCGGAGGCACCCCTGAACCCCGAACCCTGAACCCTAGTCCTCATTCCCCATCCCCCATCAACCATGATCCCTCAACCATCCCCCCCGCCCTTCCCTAGAACGGCAACGCATACTCCCGGATCTTTCTCTGGATCGTGCGCGTCGAAATGCCCAGTTCCTCCGCCGTCAACTGACGGTTGCCCGCGTGCCGGCTCAGCGCCCCAAGGAGCGCCTCGCGCTCCAGGTCGGCCAGCGTGGTGGCCGCCGGGATCGTCAACCGGGGCCCCGCCGGCGAAGCGGCCGCGCCTTCGTCCTGGCGTCCCACCCGCAGATCCTCAGCCCGCAGCACGGGCCCGCGGGCCATGATCACGGCCGACTCGATGACGTTGCGCAGTTCCCGGACGTTCCCGGGCCAGGCATACGCCGCCAGACGCTCGTAACCGGCCGGATCGATCGACTCCACGTGCCGCCCGTGTTCCGCGCTGGCGGCCGCCCGGAACCGGTCAGCCAGCGCCCGGACGTCCTCCCGCCGTTCGCGAAGCGGCGGCAGCCGGATCGTCACCACCTGCAACCGGTAGAGCAGATCGTGACGAAACTCCCCCGCCTCCACCAGCTCATCCAGATCGCGGTTCGACGCCGCCACGATGCGCGCATCCACCTTCACCGCCTCGCGGCCGCCCACCCGCAGGATCTCCTTCTCCTCCAGCGTACGCAGGAGGCGCGCCTGCACCGACTTCGGGGCGATGCCGATCTCGTCGAGGAACAGCGTGCCGCCCTGTGCCCGCTCGAACGCGCCCTCATGCCGGGCCGTGGCCCCCGTGAAAGCGCCCTTCTCGTGCCCGAATAGTTCGGACTCGAGCAAGGTCTCGGCAAAGGCGCCGCCGTTGACGGCGACAAAGGGGCCGGCCGCGCGTTTGCCGTCGGCATGCAAGGCGCGGGCCACCAGTTCCTTGCCCGTGCCGCTCTCGCCGAGCACCAGCACCGTGGCATTCGTATCCGCCACCGCCTCAATCTGACGCAGCACCTCCCGCATCGCCGGCGCGTCGGCCACCATGGACCGGGCCGAATAGCGATTGTGAATCTCACTCCGCAGCGACGCCACCTGGGCGCGCAAGCGGCTAGTTTCCAGCGCGCGTGCCAGTTTCGCCTGTAAATCGTCCAGATCCAGCGGCTTGACCAGGTAGTCGTAGGCGCCCTTTTTCAGCGCGCGCACGGCCGATTCCACCGAGCCGTACGCCGTCATGATCAACACGGGCACGTCCCGAAGGCGCTTGATCTCGTCCATCACCTGCAAGCCGTCGATGTCGGGCAGTTTCAGGTCCGAGATCACCACGTCCACCGCTTCCCGGCGCGCCAGTTCGATCCCGGCTCTCCCGGTCTCGGCTGCCAGCACGTCATAGCCGGCGTCCCGGATCGCCTCGACGACGGAACGCCGCCCGTCGGGATCGTCCTCGACGACGAGGACCCGGGGCGCGGCTATGGCGGCAGGTGCTTTCATTGAATGACTAGCGCATGATGGTTGAGACAACCGCCGCCGTCAAGCGACCACCGGATCCACGGGATGGCACTCACGTCGCGCGATCGGCCGGGGCGCCGGGCAGGCGCAACGTGAACCTCGCCCCGCCTTCCGGCCGGTTTTCGGCGGTGATGGCGCCGCCGCTGCTTTCCACCGCCGCGCGGGCCAGATGCAGCCCCAGGCCGGTCCCGCCTTCGCGGTACGTCACAAACATCTCGAAGATCCGGTTCGCCTTCTCCCGCGGGATGCCAGGCCCTTCGTCGTCCACCTGCGCGAACCCGCGGCCGTCCGCCATCCCGGTGCGCACCGTCACGCTGCCGCCCTGCGGCGAGACCTGCTTCGCATTGGTCAGGACGTTGATCAGCGCCCGCTTGATGCCGACCCCGAAACCGAGCACGTCAATCCGGCCGGGCGCCAGTTCGAACCGCAGGTGCACGCCCGCCGCCTCGAAACGCGGCCCCAGCAAGTCGGCGCAATCCCGCACGCACGCGTTCAAGTCCAGGCGCTCCAACGCGGCCGGCTCCGGCCGCGACACATAGAGAAACTCCCGCATCACCGCGTCCACGCGATCCATCGTCCGGCGCGCCCGTTCAGCCAGTTCGGCGAGGCGCGCCACGCGCAGGTCCGCGCCCTTTCCCGCTTCCTTTTGCAGCATTTGCAGGTCAAGACGCAGGGATGACATCGGGTTGCGCACGTCGTGGATGATGCCGTCGGCCAGGATACCGGCGAACGCCAGGTGTTCCTGCGCGCGCCGTCGGCGTTCGCGTTCCAATTCATGGCGCATGAACCAGACCACAAACGCCACGGCCAGGCCAAAGGCCGCGATCAGGGTCATCAGCGAAAGACGGAACATGATCGCCAGAGCCTGCGCCGCCTGTTCCTCGCGCCGCGTGACCACATCCTTCAGCAGGGCGATCTCCACCCGGCGCACGGTGCCGCCGGCCACCGAGACCGGGGCTGTAAACGTCATCACGGGCACAACCGCCCGACCGGTGTTTAATAACGTCCGGCCCACGCGCACCCCGTCCACGCCGTCCCCGGTCCCGCCCTTCCCCGCGTTGGTGACACCGCCCGACATGTCGTCATGAAACACGAGCACGCCACCCTCGCTGACGCTCACGTACTGCAGGGTCGGCTCCACCCGCTTCAACGAATGCACGAGCCGGGAGAGTTCATTCCACTGGCCCGGCTCGCGCGCCGGCCCCGCGACGACGGGCTGGGCGGCGAGATGACGCGCCAATTCCACCCCGAAATCAAGGGCCGACTGGGCGGCCATAGTGTGGACATTCTGGCTTTGGACCCGGCGCAGGTACCAGAGATTCGTGGCCGCCAGCACCGCGATCCCCGCCACCAGGATGCCAGCCGCCAGAACCACCGACACCCGATAATGGACCCGCATCGCCATAACCAATATCGTGTCCGCCCCAGGACGCACCGTCAACCGTTTTCGCCGGACACAGGAAACCGGCTCCTCTCTTGCACACCACCTGAACTATCGTGGTTGATTCAGGATTCATTCTTGGCCGGCAAAAAGCGATCAACTGTCGGGTTTGCTCCTTTACCACACGTGGGGAGGGGGGTGCGGCCGCTGGACGATCTCGCCAAGCCCCGCGAGATCACGGACATCTTCGGTGGAGTCGCAAAGTCCCTCGATACCATCCATTCCTTGCGTACGGGGCGCCGGGTTGCGTTGTCATTGCCGACGGATCCGGGAACGCGCCGAAGGCTGATTGATCGCAGGTCAGCGGCCCTATTTTCTAGTTTCTAGGTCTGACACTGGCGGACTCTGACACTGGCGGACTCATCGAGGTCGCGCCGTAGAGCACCAGGCTGGCGGCCTCGGCAACGCTTGGGCCGCGGGTCTCCCACCACCCGTACTGCTTGTTGTCCTGGTAGCGCGGGCCGTAGATGAGGAACTTGCGCAACGCCGTGTAGTCCTCCTCGCGATGCAATACGTAGCTGTCTACCGAATCGCCATAGTTGCGGTAGCCGCTGGTGTCTTGGAAAAAGCGCTTCGCCGAGCGGTAGGTGCTGGAGTTGGGCTTGACCGGGGCGGCGAGCAGGGCGAAGCGCACCGTGCGCGGGGCATCGAGCGCGACCGGACCGGCCAGCAGGCGGACGCGGGCACGCACCAGGCCGCGGTCGGCCAGGCGCTCGACCAGCAGCATGGGCTGCTCGTCCTGCAGCTCCCAGCCGGCATCGCTCCAGGCCAGGAACCAGAGTCCGGCGTCGCCATCGCCGACATAGGTCTCCGGAACGAACGACTTCCAGTCCTTGCCGTGTTGCTTGAAGCGCAGCAGGTCGGTGCTGCGGAAGGCGACGCCGGGCTTTTCCGGGATGCCGCCGAACTTGTTGCCGGCGCGACTGTCACCCATTCGCTGGACATAGAGCGTGTCGCAGAAAGCTGGCAGGTCGATCACCAGGTCGAGGGAGTCAATCTTGGTTTCAGGTTTCAGGTTTCGGGTTTCAGGGCTGGATCCGGCCGGGTTCCCCCCTGACACCTGCAGCTTCACCTCGTACCAGCCGTCGTACTCGACGAAGGCCTCGACCTTGGCCTCGAGGCCACCAAGTTTCTGCGAACCCCGCAGGTCGACGCGGTGCCCGGCTGCATTGACGATCTCAGCGGTGGCATCGGTGGCGGGCACAACGTGGCCGCCGCGGGTCAGTTCGAGCCTCATCGGCGCGGCCAGCAGGGCGCGGGCGGCGCCCGACTGACCGGTGGGCATGTCGGCATCGATCTTGCCGGGAAGGCCGCCCGGGGCGACTTGGTAGCGGCGCAGCGCGGCGGCGATGGTCGAACCATTCACGGTCAGCGGCTTGAACGGCGGGATGACTTCGTCGTTGATGCCGAGCGTATTGTGCTCGAACGGGTACTTACGGCGCTCAAACGCGGCCGTCTTGGTCGAGACCGTCTTGCCGCTGGCGTCGGCCAGGGTGAAGACCGCTTCGTACTCGCCTTCGGGCAGGTCGGGCAGCTCGACCATGGCGCTGGCGGTGAGGTTCTCGATGGGGCCCTCGGCGGAGGCCAGCGCCTGGTTGTCGCCCTTCTTGCGCACGGTGGTCTTGAATGTTTTCGCGGCGGCGACCTCCGGGGCGATGCCGAAGAAGTCGAGGTCGACGCCGATCTCGGCGCGGTTGGCATAGGGCAGGTAGGCGATGCGGTACTCCCAATCGCCGCTCTGCGGGCGTCCCGCCAGCCACGGCTCGAGATGCTTGGCGCGGAAGTCGTCGTTGAGCATCACGAACGGCGAGCGATTGTGGTAGAGAACGGTCTCCTTCGCCCCATCCTTGGCGGTGGCCTTGATCTCGTACCAGTTGCGGTTCTTGTCGGCGACGGCGACCGCAGACACGGGCAATCCCTGCTTCTTGAACTCCAGTGTCTTCGACTCGCCCGCCTTCACGGTCGCATTCTGCTTCTCCTTGTAGAGGGTCTTGCCCGTGGCATCCTCGACGCTGAGTTCGACCGTCACATCGCGCGCTGCGGCGCCGGTGCCAGCGATGGAGACGACGGAGTCGAGGTCGCCGGACATGATCTCGCCGGTCTTCTTGAATTCCAAAACGGGAGCCGCCGGATCGAATGTCACCTCGGCGAAACGGTCCCAACTCATATATGAATACGGCACCCAGCCCGCAAAATACACGCCATTGCAGGAGTCGGCGCGCACCAGTTGCATGACGATCGACTTGCCGTCGGGGTTCTCGACGCCCAGTCGCGCCAGCTCAATGGACATCTCCAGATCCCAGTACCCCTCAGTAACGATGCACTTCGTCTCGCCGCCGGTCGACCACAGGTCTTCGGAACCAATAGTGCCATTGTAGTTATGCTGGTCCCACATGAACCCCTTGGGGTTGACCATCACAGAAAAGTACCCCTTGCCCTGCCGCCCCGCATCTTTACGGGCGTAGGGCGTGATCTCGATCTCGACATGGTCCTCGAACAGCACATCCCTGCTGTCGTTGTCCTTGACCCGGGCTACCGGGTACGTGCCCTTCTTATGCGGCGAGCGCATGGCCAGGTAGAGGAACTTGTCGTCGTAGGCCAGCCGCCATTGCACCTGCTGGATTTCAGGGACCATGGTAAACGGGCCGACGCCGTCGCCGACCGCCGCCACTCCCGTGAACATGGCCGCCCCGGCCCACTCGTCGGCCGCGATGCGCCCGTCAATCACCGGCGGCGCCACCAGTTTCGGAATGCGCAGCACCGGGTGCTGG
>CAZTAJ010000152.1:0-8136 GCA_964611575.1 uncultured Verrucomicrobiota bacterium | reverse complement strand
TCGGGATCATTGCCCACATCGATGCGGGCAAGACCACGACGTCCGAACGGATCCTTTACTATGCCGGCCGCGTGCATCGCATGGGCGAGGTGCACGAAGGCACGACGGTGATGGACTGGATGCCGCAGGAGAAGGAACGCGGCATCACGATCACCAGCGCGGCAACGACCTGTTTCTGGCGCGAGCACCAAATCGACATTATCGATACCCCCGGACATGTGGACTTCACGGTCGAAGTGGAGCGATCGCTGCGCGTACTGGACGGAGCCGTCGTGGTGTTCTGCGGTGTGGGCGGCGTGCAGCCGCAGTCGGAGACCGTCTGGCACCAAGCCGATCGGTACGGGGTCCCGCGGATTGCCTTCATCAACAAGATGGACCGTATCGGCGCGGACTTTGCCGGCGTGGTGGAGCAGATTCGCACCCGGCTGGGTGCCCCTGCGGTCCCGGTACAACTTCCCTGGGGCCGTGAGGATTCGTTCCGCGGCGTGATCGACCTGCTTGCCATGAAGGCCCTGGCGTTCGACACGGACAGTCTGGGGTCGAAGATCCAGTCCCTCCCGATACCGGCCGAGATCGCCGTTGAGGCGGAGAGGGCGCGCGCGTTCTTGGTGGAGCGGGTGGCTGAGCAGGATGAGGAGACGCTCCAGTCCTATCTCGAAAGCCCGGATGTCCCGGCCTCCATGCTGCTGGCCGGCCTGCGCCGTGCAACCCTTGGCGGCAAGCTGGTGCCGGTGCTGGCCGGATCTGCCTTACGCAACAAGGGTGTGCAGCCGTTGCTGGACGCCGTGGTGGATTACCTGCCTTCTCCGCTGGACATTCCGCCGGTCAAGGGGACGCATCCCAAGACCCACGCCCCGGTCGAGTGCGAGGCCGACGATTTCGCGCCACTCAGCGCGCTGGTGTTCAAGTTGATGAACGATCCCTACATGGGGCGTCTGGCATTTGTGCGTGTGTACTCCGGCCAGCTCAAGAAGGGCCAGAACATCTTCAATACGCGGACGCGCAAACGCGAGCGCCTGAGCAAGCTGGTCTTTCTTCATGCTGACGACCGGCAGGAAGTGGACGCGATCCATGCGGGTGAAATTGGCGCCATTGGCGGCCTGAAACAGGTCACCACGGGCGACACCCTCTGTGCCGAGAACGCTCCGGTCGAACTGGAACGCATCCGTTTTCCGGAACCGGTCATTGCCATGGCCATCGAGCCGAAGTCAAGCGCGGACCGGGACCGGCTGAGCGAGGCGCTCCAGGCGATGGCAGCCGAGGACCCGACATGCGTGATCAGCGTCAATGCCGATACCGGCCAGACCTTGCTGAGCGGCATGGGCGAGCTGCACCTTGAAATTTTGAAAGACCGCATGCTCCGGGAGTACAAGGTCCAGGCCAATGCCGGCCGGCCGATGGTGGCGTACCGCGAGACGGTTACCGCCGCTGCCCGTGGCGATCACCGGTTCGAGCGCGATATCGGGGGCCAGCGCATGTTTGCCGAGGTGGCGATCGAGGTTGAGCCGGCTGCGCGCGGCCAGGGCATCGCCATCGAGTTCGATGTGACCGCGTCACATGTGCCTTCGGAATTCCGGCCGGCGGTGGAAGACGGCATCCGGGACGGGTTGTTGACGGGCGTGCTGGCCAACTACGCGATGACCGATGTCAAGGTGCGGGTGGTGGGCGGCGCCTATCATGATCAGGACTCCACCGATGTGGCGTTCCGGACGGCGGGTGTGATGGCGATCCGGGCGGCAGCGAAAGCCGCGCAGCCCGCGATGCTCGAACCGATCATGGCGCTTGAGATCCTGATGCCGCCGGAACATGTGGGCGACGTGCTTAACGATGTGAGCGCGCGGCGTGGGCATGTTCAGGATATGCAGGGCCGCGGGCTGCTGCAGATCATCCATGCGCATGTGCCGCTGGCGGAACTGTTCGGGTATTCGACGGCCATCCGCTCGCTGACGCGGGGGCGCGCGAGTTACACGATGGAGCCGGCCTGTTTCGACGTGGTGCCGGAGGCGATTCAGAAGCAACTTCTAGACCGGTGAGTGAACGATGGAAAAGCAACGCATACGCATTCGATTGAAGGCTTACGATAACCGCGTGTTGGACCAATCGGTATCCGACATCGTCGAAACGGCCAAGCGGACCGGCGCCCGTGTCGTGGGGCCGATCCCGATGCCCACGCGCATCGAGCGGTACAGCGTGAACCGCAGTGTACACGCGGACAAGAAGTCCATGGAGCAGTTTGAGACACGGACCCACAAACGCGTCTTGGATATTGTGGAGCCGACGGCGAAGACGGTGGATGAGCTCAAGAAGCTCAACATGCCGGCGGGCGTGGACATTACGATCAAGATCTGAGTGGGGAACCATGCAAGGCATACTGGGTAAAAAAGTGGGCATGACGCAGGTCTTCAGCGATGAAGGCCGCCAGATCCCGGTGACGGTGATCGAGGTGGGCCCCTGCGTTGTGGTGCAGCGAAAGACCAAGGACCGCGACGGCTACGAGGCGCTCAAGGTGGGCTTCGGGGGCGACAAGGAGTCGCGTGTTTCGAAGCCGCTCCTGGGGCAGTTCAAGGTCGCGGGCGTGGCGCCACAGCGGCACCTGTGCGAGTTTTCCGTGGAAAGCGGCGATACGCTTAAAGCGGGTGACGCCTTGACGGCGGCCGTGCTCGAGGGCGTTGGTTTCGTGGATGTCTCCGGCCTGACCAAGGGCCGCGGCTTCCAAGGCGTCGTGCGCCGGCATGGTATGGCCGGTGGTCCGATGACGCATGGCGGCCATTCCAAGCGCCGCGTCGGGTCGATCGGTTGCCGGTCCTACCCGGGGCGTGTGCACAAGGGCAAACGCATGCCGGGCCACATGGGCCACGTCAATATCACGGTCCAGAATCTCAAGGTTGTGCAGTTGCGCGTGGCGGATAACCTGTTGCTTGTCGGCGGCGCTGTGCCGGGCCCCGTGGGTGCGATCGTCATGGTCAGGAAAGCGTTAAAGAAGGCGGGGCAGGCGAAATGAGCAAATTGTCCGTCTGTGACATGAAGGGCGCGGCGTTGTCGGAGGTCGAGTTCCCGGATGCGTTGCTGGTGACCGGCAAGGGCAGCCAGGCCGTACACGACGCGGTGGTGGCGCATCAGGCGGCCCTGCGTTCCGGAACCGCATCGACATTGCGCAAAGGCGAGGTGGCGGGCAGCGGCAAGAAGCCTTGGAAGCAGAAGGGCACCGGCCGGGCCCGCGCGGGTTACAAGCAATCGCCCGTATGGCGTGGCGGTGGTGTGGCGTTCGGCCCTCATCCGCGCAGTTACGCGAAGAAGATGTCGAAAAAGGTGGCGCGTCTGGCGTTCCGCCGAGCGTTCAGCGACTTGGTCCGTGAGAACCGGGTGCGGGTCGTGGATCAGTTTGAGATGGCCGAGCCCAAGGCGAAAGCCGCGGTGGCGGTCTTGAAGGCGCTGGGCGTCAAAGGGGGCGCGCTCATCCTTGTGGACAAGCTTGCCCCAAGCCTGATCTGCGCGGTGCGCAATCTTCCGGCCGTGGAAGCGACGACGGCGCTGTCGGTGAGCACCTACCAGCTTCTCCAGTACCCGCAGGTCATCATGACCCGGGCGGCCCTGGACGGGTTGCGCGCGCGTCTCGAGGGCGATACAGGGAGCCAGTCATGAAGAACGCTTTGCAGACAATCAAGGGCCTGCAGGTAACGGAGAAGGGCACGACGCAACTGGCCCGGCAGAACAAGTATCTTTTCAAGGTCGATCCGGCCGCCAACAAGTTGGAGATCAAGCGCGCGATTGAAGACTTTTTCAAGGTGAAGGTGGTCAAGGTCAACACCATGAACTATGATGGCAAGCTGCGTCGTGAGCGGACCATCAAATACGGCCGGACGCCGGCCTGGAAGCGCGCGATCGTCACCCTCAAGGAGGGTGACAAGATCGAACTTGAGTAAAGGGGCGTTTTATGGGTTTGAAGACATTCCGTCCGACGACACCGAGCCTGCGTCATACGACGCTGCCGACGTTTGAGGAGATTACGAAGGACAAGCCGGAGCGCTCGCTCACGGTGTCCCACAAGTCGAAGGCCGGCCGCAACTCGGCGGGGCGCGTGTCGATCCGCCACCGCGGCGGCGGGCACCGGCGCAAGCTTCGGCTGATTGATTTCAAGCGTGACAAGCATGGGATACCGGCGAAAGTGGCGGCGATCGAGTATGATCCCAACCGTTCATCGCGCATTGCCCTTCTGTACTACAAGGATGGCGAGAAGCGGTACATTGTGGCCCCGTTGGGGTTGACGGTGGGGCAGGTGATCATGTCGGGTCCCGACGCCGAGCCGCTGGTGGGGAATTGTCTGCCGCTGGCCAAGATACCGCTCGGGCTGCCGATCCATAACATCGAGTTGGTCCCGGGGCGTGGCGCCAAGATGGCGCGCAGCGCCGGACAGATGGCGCAACTGATGTCGCGCGATGGCGGGTACGCGCAGGTGAAACTGACCTCAGGCGAAATCCGCATGATCAATGTCAACTGCCTGGCCACGGTGGGTCAGGTTGGCAATCTCGAGTATAACAGCATCAGCTTGGGCAAAGCCGGCCGCAAACGATGGCGGGGAATCCGGCCTACGGTGCGCGGTGTGGCGATGAACCCGGTGGATCATCCGATGGGCGGAGGCGAAGGCCGCACGTCGGGCGGTGGGCATCCGGTGTCGCCGTGGGGCCAGTTGACGAAGGGCAAGAAGACCCGGCACAAACGGAAGACCTCGGGAAAATTCATCGTCAGTCGGAGAAAGTAAAGTATGGGCCGTTCACTTAAAAAGGGACCGTACGTCGACGAGAAACTCTTGGCGCGTGTGGAGCGGATGAACCGCGCGGGCGAGAAGCGCGTGGTGAAAACCTGGTCGCGTCGCTCGATGATCGTGCCGGAATTCGTGGGCCACACGGTGGCCGTACACAATGGCAAGCAACACGTGCCGGTGTACATCACCGAGCATATGGTTGGGCACCGGCTGGGCGAGTTCGCGCCCACGCGGATCTTCCGCAAGCATGGCTCGGCGACCGACAAAACGGTGGCCCTGAAGTAACGATGACGGAAGGTGGCGTCCAGGATCGGGCGCGGCGCGGGTGGCTGCGGCTGGGGATGGCGGCGGGTCTGATGTCCGCCGGTCTGGGCCTGGTTCAGGCGAGGGCGGCCGAGCCTGAAGCGTTGGGGACGATCGCTGAACTGAAGACACAGGTCAAGGCGCTGTCGGAAGCGCTGGCGATCTCGCGGGCTGAGAACGATTTTTTGAAGGCGCGGCTCGACCGTCGGGAAATGGAGTCGGCGGGCGGGTCGGTCGGCGATTGGATGCCGGGCGGCCGGAGCGCGGTGGAAATCGACTATAGGATTGTGGATGTCAATAGAGGGCTGGGCATGGCGGTGTTAAACGCCGGCCGCCGGCAGGGAGTCCGGCCGGGCATGACCTTGGCGGTGATGCAGAGTGATCGGGCGGTGGCGACGCTTCGCGTGGTGGACGTGCGCGGGGCGGTGGCTGGCGCGGTGATCGAGACAGTGATGGCATGGCGCTATCCCAGGGCCCAGGACCGGGTGATCCGGATGGCCGGAATACGGGAGTAGGAGCACAGGACATGGACGTGCAAGCGGTATTGAAATATGTGCGTATCGCGCCGCTCAAGGCGCGTGACATGGCGCGGGCCATCCAGGGGAAGTCCGTGGCTGAGGCACTGAAGGTGGTAAAATTCAGTGAGCGCAAGGCGGCGCGGCAGATCGAGAAGACGATCCGTTCGGCGGTGGCGAATGCGGAGAACAACGCGAAGCTTTCGGCTGACGATTTGCTGGTGAAACGGGCGACGGTCACCGAGGGGCCGGCCTTCAAGCGGTTTTGGGCGCGTTCGCGCGGCATGGTGAGCCCGGTGCGAAAACGTACGAGCCACATCACGATTGTACTGACGGACGAGACGTAACCGGTTGCGGGCCGGCGAACGGGAAAGGAGCAACGACTTTGGGACAGAAGATCAATCCGATAGGGCTGCGGGTCGCAGTTACTAAGGCATGGAAGTCCCGCTGGTTTTCCGACAAGAAAACCTACGGCACTCTGGTGAACGAGGACAGTGTGATCCGCGAGCGGGTCAAGAAGCGCCTCGATGCGGCCGGCGTGGCGGAGGTGCTCATTGAGCGCTACGCGAATCGCGTGCGGGTGACGATTTGCACGGCACGGCCGGGCATCGTGATCGGACGCAAAGGGCAGGATCTCGATCAGCTTCGCGACGAGCTGGCCAAGCTCACGGGACGCGAAATGTATCTGGAGATTCGAGAGATTCGCAGCCCGGATACCAACGCGCAACTGGTGGCGGAGAATGTGGCGGTGCAGATGGAGCGCCGGGTCTCCTTCCGCCGCGCGATGAAACGCGCGATCAAGATGGCGATGGATCTGGGCGTCAAGGGCATCCGGATCAAGACCGCGGGTCGATTGGGCGGTTCAGAGTTGGCGCGGGTGGAATGGTACAAGGAAGGGACGATTCCCTTGCACACCTTGCGCGCGAACATCGAGTACGGGTTTGCCGAGGCGCACACGACGGCCGGCAAGATCGGCGTCAAGGTGTGGATCTGCAAGGACAGGGAAGAGCCGGAGAAGGCAGCAAGGGGACGAGCCAATGCCGCTTATGCCTAAACGCGTCAAGCACCGCATGGTGCAGCGCGGAACCGTAAGAGGATCGGCCCAGAGCGGCAACACCCTCGCGTTCGGCGAGTACGGGTTGAAGTCGCTGGGTCGGGCGTGGCTGAAGGCGACGCAGATCGAGGCCTGTCGTGTGGCGATCAACCGCCACATGAAGCGCCGCGGAAAAGTCTGGTTGCGCGTGTTTCCGGACAAGCCGGTCAGCAAGAAGCCCCTTGAGACCCGCATGGGTAAGGGGAAGGCGGCTCCTGAATTCTGGGCGGCCGTGATCCGGCCGGGGACGATGCTGTACGAAGTTGATGGGATCCCGGAAGTGATGGCGCGACAGGCGTTGCGTCTGGCGGCGGCAAAACTTCCCGTGCGTACGATATTTGTGAAGCGCCACCACTGATGGGCGCAGACAGGGGACCGTGAGCCATGAAGGCCGCGAAAATTAGAGAATTGAGCCAGGACGAAGTTGCGCAGCGCTGCACCGACATGGCGCGCGAGCTGCAGGCGCTGCAGATCCGCAAGTCGGCCAGCCAGGTGGAACAACCGTCGCGAATCCGCAGTCTGCGGCGCGACATCGCGCGGGCGCAGACCATTATGCGTGAGCGCAAAGGGCAGCAGGGTTGAGCACGATGACAGCGAACGACAATACGCGGGGACACCGCAAGGAACGGACGGGCGTCGTGGTGAGCGCTGCGATGGACAAGACCATCGTGGTCCGGGTGGAACGCAAGACGCGGCATCCGCTCTATGGCAAGGAAATGCGACAGAGCAAGTCGTTCTATGCGCATGATGAGGAAAACCAGGCCAAGGCGGGTGATCAGGTGGTCATCACGGAAACGCGCCCGCTCAGCAAGCTGAAGCGCTGGCGCCTGGTGAAGATCGTGGAGGCGCCCAAGCCGGGCTGAGACGGGGACAACGACCATGATCCAGGAAGAAACCAATCTTGATGTGGCGGACAACACGGGTGCGCGCAGCGTGCGTTGCTTCCGGATCATCGGCCAGCGCAAGACGTATGCACATATCGGCGACGTGATCCGCGTGGCGGTCAAGGAAGCCCAGCCGACCGGCATGGTGAAGAAGGGCCAGGTGTGCCGGGCGATCATCGTCCGCACCTCCCAGCCCATCCGCCGCCCGGACGGATCGGCGTTGCGCTTCGACGACAACGCGGTGGTGCTGGTCGATGAGAAGCTCAACCCGCTGGGCACGCGCATTTTCGGACCTGTGGCCCGCGAGTTGCGCGACAAGAACTTCATGAAGATCGTCTCGCTGGCCCCCGAGGTCCTGTAGGAAGGGGATACATGAGAATTCGTAAGGATGATATTGTGGTGGCGACCCATGGGCGGGATGCCGGCAAGAGCGGCAAGGTTCTGCAGGTCGTGACCCGCAAGGACCGGGCGATCGTCGAGGGCGTCAACCTGGTGACCAGACACATGCGCAAGTCGGAGGCCTCTCCCAAGGGTGGCATCATCAAGAAGGAAGCCTCGCTTGCGCTCGCGAACCTGATG
>CAZTAJ010000151.1:0-8220 GCA_964611575.1 uncultured Verrucomicrobiota bacterium | reverse complement strand
TCGTTTCATCCTTGTTCTACTGCACAGCATGAGGAGCCAAGAGACCAAACTCCAGCTTCTGCGCTGTGCGCAGAATCTCAACTGCGTATTTCATTCGCCATAGCCCGCTTGAATCTCGCGCACGGCCTGCTCAAACGGGATTGCGTCTTTGGGGCCAGATTTCGCCTCGTCAAACGCACGGATATCGTCAAGTTCTTCGAGTTCCCCAACAACGTGCTCCCACTCTGCAACGGGGAGCAGCACTGCTTTGCGGTGTTGCTCTTCATCAACGACGTACTCTGGATGCAGTGTCACCATGGTTTCACCTTATGAGTAGCATACCACATTTCAGTCCAGGTCGGAGACCGCCGGATCGGTCCAGACGATGCGAGTCATTTCACGAACCTGCGCTTGACCTCGTCATGAGGAACGACGCGGCCCTTGTTTGCCGCCTGCTTCCCTTTTGCGATCTTCATACGGACATAAAGTTGATACATGACATCGCTGTACGAGGCCGAGTCGGGAATCCGGTCGGCAATGTCCCGTAGTTCTGACCTTAATTGTAGTTGCCCTCATGAATTTATGGTCCTCCATTGGACCGCGCATGTCAATTTGCTTGATACCGACCCATGCGACGCGATTATCGAGCAGGGGTTCTGAAAAGCGCCCAAGGTCGGCTGACCTCCCTGCCGCCCTCGCCCCTTCCACCAAACACCCAACACCTTCCACCCTCTATCCGCTGATCCAGACCTCACTCACCCGGTCCGGCGAGGCAATCCGTATGCTCACCCTGTTCAGCCCGCACCGGGCGAGCACCTCAGTCACGGCCTTGAGGGCAAGGTCCGGCCGGTTGCAGTCCCGGCTCAGATGGGCCAGGTAGGCGACCGCGAGGGAGTCGCCCGCCACCTCTGCGATCAACTCCGCCGCGTGCGTATTGGAGAGATGACCCTGGCGCCCGAAGATCCGCTGCTTGAGCCGCCAGGGCCGGTCGGCATCCTTGAGCAATCGCTCGTCATGATTGGCCTCGACCACAATGACCTGGCACCGCCTCAGCCGTTCCCGAATCAGGCCGGTCACGGTCCCCATGTCCGTCACAACGCCCACCCGTTCGGATCCACAACTGACGACGAATCCCACCGGGTCGTAGGCGTCGTGCGGCACGGAGAACGGTTCGAGCGTCAAATCCCCCACCTGAAACGGACTGCCGGTGCTGAACACCTGCCACGGCAGCGTCTCGCCAACCCCGCGCGCCTTCAGGCCATCGATGGTCCCGCTGTTGGCATACAGGACCACCCGGCCGCCACGCTGGAGCACAGCGAGTCCCGAGGTGTGGTCGGAATGCTCATGCGTCACGCATACCGCCTGGATGGACTCCACCGATACCCCGATTTCGCCCAGCCGCCGGATGGTCTCCCGGCCGCTCAATCCCGCATCGATCAAAATGCCGGTGGATTCCGATCCCACATACGTGCAATTCCCCGAACTGCCGCTGGCCAATACGCAAAGTCTGAGAGCCATATCGCTTTGTCCTTGAGAGCCCCCGACGCGACTCCTATAGTCAAAGGATATCAGACCGCTTTCCCGACATGCCACATCAAAGCCTACAGCTTTCCCAGGAACAACGCCTCCACATGGTGTTGGCGCCCCAGTTGCGCCAGTCGCTGGAAATGCTGCAGGCGCCGGTCATGGAACTGCGGACCATGATCCGGGCCGAGTTGGACAAGAACCCGACTTTGGAAGAGGTCTCCACCGACACGGCCCAGATCGAGGTCGAGCCGACCGTCAGTAACGACACCGAGGACCAGAAGTCGCTCGATTTCCGCAAGGAGTTCGAAATCCTGGCGCGACTGGACGACGAATGGCGGGAGTATTTCTTCCAGGAGAAGGAGCAACGGCCCTACACCTCCCAGCATCAGGAACATCGCGATTTCCTGATGGAATCGATCGTGCAGAAGGAGTCCCTTCAGGCACATCTGCTCCAGCAACTCACCCTCGGCGAGTTGAAGGACGAGGATCGCGCCCTCGGCGAAGTTGTCGTCGGCAGCATCAACGATGACGGGTATTTGACCACCAGCATCGAGGACCTTGCCGCCACGACGGGCGCCGACGTAGGCCACATGCAGGATATACTGGAGGTCGTCCGGGACTTCGATCCGTCCGGGGTCGGCGCCATCGATCTGCGCGAGTGCCTGCTGCTGCAACTGGAACGACTGGGCAAGAGCGACAGCCTGGCAGGACGCATGGTCTCCACGCATCTCGAGAAACTGGCCTCGCGCAAACTGCAGGACATCGCCCGTGCCCTCAAGGTTTCGGTCAAGGACGTCGAGGAGGCTGCCAATTTCATCGCTACGCTGGACCCCAAGCCCGGCCGGATCTACAGTTCCGAGAGTTCCCCCTATGTGACCCCGGAAGTGATCGTCAAGAAGGTGAACGGCCAGTATGTCCTTATCATGAACGATGACGACCTGCCGCGTCTGCGCATCAGCCGGCATTACCGGTCGCTGATGCACGATGAAGACACCGGCAAGGAAGTGCGCGACTACATTCAGGAGCGCGTCCGATCGAGCGCCTTCCTGATCCGCAGCATCCACCAGCGCCAACAGACCATCTACCGGATCGCCACGGAAATTGTGCGGGTCCAGACCGATTTTCTCGACAACGGCATCACACACCTGAAGCCCCTCACCATGGCGGAAGTGGCAACTGCCGTGGGCCTGCACGAAACCACCATCAGCCGGGCCGTAGCCGGGAAGCACATGCAGACGCCTCAGGGCGTGTTTGAGCTGAAGTATTTCTTCACGCCCGGCCTCAGAACGGACGACGGCAGCATCGTGTCGAACAAGACAGTCAAGGACGCCATCCTGACCTTGGTGGCGGAAGAATCGCCCTCCAACCCTCTTTCCGACCAGGAGATCCTGGAGATTCTTAAGCAGCGCGGCATTCAAATGGCCCGCCGGACCGTGGCCAAGTACCGGATCGCCCTCAAAATAGCGCCTTCCCACATGAGACGCCGGTACGGCTGAGGCGGCCGGTCATGTCTCTCTGGGCACCAGACCTCGAACGCCGCTTCCTTGCGACACTCGCACCGCTCCTGGATCAATACGCCACGCATGTGGCCGACTTGCCGGCCTCGGCCGAGGCGTGGCTGCTCTGGGAGCTGGCGCGGGCATCCCGGCAACCCGTGCTCTGGATCGCCGACGGACCTCGCACCCTTGAACTCGTCTACCGTGACCTGCTGACCCTTGCCCCGCCCGACGCCCCGCCCCTGCTCCAACTTCCATCCTGGGAGAAACTACCGGGCGACAAGGCCGCCCGGCCCGATCCGGAGACTCTGGGCATGCGACTGGCAACTCTCCTGGCCCTCCCTGCCGGCGGCCCCTTCCTGATCGCAACCTGCATCCAGGCCCTGATGGAGCATACGCTGACTGTCACGTCCATGGGGGCCCATACGCTGCAACTGGCCCCCGGAGACGAGGCCGACCCTGCGGCATTGGCCGCGCGCCTGACCCGGTCGGGCTATGCGTTTGACGCCGAGGTCATGAATCGAGGCGACGCCGCGTTACGCGGCGGCATCCTGGACGCCTGGCCATTCACAAGCCGGTGGCCGTTCAGGTTCGAGTTCTCCGGGACTACGCTGGAATCGATCCGAACCTTCGATCCGGCCGAACAGCAATCCATCACCCGCGTTGACAGGGCGTCGCTCCCCCCCGCAGGCGAGTGGCCCCTGCTGAAAGGCAATCCCGCCACAGGAATCGCGCCCGCGGCCCTGATGCCCGATCCCCTCATCGTGGTGTGGTCGGATATCGTGGCCATCCGGTCTCGCGCGGAGGTCTATGAGTCCTCCGTCCGGGATCTGCACGCCGAAGCGATAACCTGCACGGGGGCTGAAGTTGAAACGGCCTTTCGCATGCGCACCACGAGCCGCTCGGTCTATGTGGGCTCGCGGCCCGATGCCGCCATGCCAACGCTGGAACTCGACGTGCTGCCGGTCGAAGCGGTGCCGCGGACCCGCGGCCGTCACGGACTGCACCCGGATGCGATCGAAACCGCCCGAGGCCGTTTCCTGTCCACCGCTGCATCACAGGCCCGTGCGGGCCAGACCGTGCTGCTCTACCTGGACAGCACCGGGACCCAGGACCGTTTCCGCGAGAGCTATGCCGAGGTATTCCGCGGCACGTCGATCGAGACAACGATCGCGTCGCTCTCCAGCGGCTTCACCAGTCGCTCATTGGCGCTCACCGTCATCGCGGAGCCGGACTTGTACGGTCGCAAGATTCAGCGTCGCCGCCCGGCACAGGATCGTGTCAATGCCGGTGCCCGCGTGTCGGACTGGACGGACATGGAGCCCGGCAATCTGGTGGTCCATGTCGAACATGGCGTCGGCCGATACCTGGGGCTGCGCGAAATCACCTTCAACAACCGGCTCCAGGAAGCACTGGCCATCGAGTATGCCGAGGGGGCCAAACTCTACGTGCCGGTCTCGCAGGCGCATCTGTTGACGCGCTATGTGGGCGCGGGACGCCGTTCAGCCGCGCTGCATCAACTCGGCGGCAAACGCTGGGCACGGGAGAAGCTGGCTGCCGAGAAGGCCGTCCAGGATCTGTCGTCCACCTTGCTTGAGGTACAAGCCTCGCGCGATTCGCAGGAAGGATTCGCCTTTCCTCCCGACGTCCCGTGGCAGCATGAACTCGAGGCGGCCTTCCCCTACCAGGAGACGGACGATCAGAATCAGGCCATCCAGGCCGTCAAAGGAGATATGGAGACCCGTCGCCCCATGGACCGGCTGCTGTGTGGCGACGCCGGCTACGGCAAGACGGAAGTGGCCGTGCGTGCCGCCTTCAAGGCCGTGATGACGGCCAAACAGGTGGCCGTACTGGTGCCGACTACAGTATTGGCCCAGCAGCATTACCAGACGTTCACGGAACGCATGGCGCCGTTCCCTGTCCGCGTTGAGATGCTCAGTCGATTCCGAACGCGCGGCGAGTGCGACGAGGTGGTCGAAGGGCTCCGCGAAGGCACGGTCGATATCGTGATCGGCACGCACGCCTTGCTCCAGCCCGACATCGTCTTTCGCGATCTGGGTCTGGTGATCATCGATGAGGAACAGCGTTTCGGCGTGCTGCATAAGGAACGCTTCAAGCATATCCGGCGCCTGGTGGATGTCCTCACGCTGACGGCCACCCCGATCCCCCGCACGCTCTACATGAGCATGACCGGCGCGAGGGACCTGAGCACCATTCAAACCCCGCCGCAGGACCGGCAGGACGTGGAGACGATCGTCACACCGGCAACGGACAGCGTGATCCGCGAGGCGGTCCTGCGCGAATTGAACCGGGAAGGCCAGGTCTTCTACCTGCATAACCGGGTCCGCACGATCGAACGCGTCCGTGACCGGCTCCGCCAACTCGTGCCCGAGGCCCGCATCGAAATCGGACACGGTCAGATGTCGGCCGGCGCACTCTCGGAAATCATGCGGGCCTTCGCCGCCAACGAGTTCGATGTGCTGCTCTGCACGACGATCATTGAAAGCGGGCTGGATGTGCCCAACGCCAATACAATCCTGATCGACCGCGCCGATCGTTTCGGGTTGGCAGAACTCTACCAGCTTCGCGGACGTGTGGGCCGATCCAAGCACCAGAGTTACGCCTATATGCTGCTGCCCACCCAGGCGCACGTCGATCCCACGGCGCGCAAACGCATCCAGGCCATCCGCCAGTACTCGGGGGCGGGGGCGGGTTTCCGGCTGGCCATGCGTGATCTCGAAATCCGCGGCGCGGGCAACCTGCTCGGTTCGGAACAGAGCGGCCACATTGCCGCCGTTGGCTTCGGCCTATACTGTCAACTGCTGCGCCGCACGGTGGCGCAGGCGCGCGGCGAAACACTGCCGCCCGTGATCGACGTGGAAACCATCCTCGATTTCATCAGCCTTTCGCCAGCCGACGCGGGAGCAGCACACGCCGCGCTCATCCCCTTCACGTACATCGAGGATGAGCGGCTACGCGTCAGCATGTACCGCCGCGTGGCCGAAGCGGCCTACGCAAAAGAAATCCGTGCCCTGCGCCGGACATTCCGGGACCGGTTCGGCCCATTGCCCCCGGAATGCGACCGCCTGCTAAAACTGGCGGAGTTACGGGTCCTGGCCGCAAGCCAGGGTTTTCAATCTATCGAAGTGGAGGCCGGCAAAGTGATGTTGAAGCGGCGCGGTAACTACCTGATGCTGCCGGGCGGCAAGTTCCCGCGGCTCAAATCCGGCCATCCCGATGCGCAGCTCGACGAACTCCTGGCCATGCTGAAACATCCGGACAAGTAAAGCTGGGAAGTGCGAGGTGTTGGGTGCCAGGAGTCAATAGGACTCACGACACCCCAACACCTGCCACCTTCCTTATCTCCCTTGCAGCAGCCTCGCTCGCATAGCCGGCGGCAGGGCAGCCGCCGTGGCGATGTAAGCGGAGGCCTCCTGGGGATTTTGGCGCATCCAGAGTCTGCCAACCTGTTGCAGGGTTGAATTGCGAATGCGGACGTCCGAGATCGCACCGGCCCATGCCATGGCGCCTTCGGGATTGGATCGCATCACCGTCGTCACCAGCCCTTGGATTGCGGGATCCAGAGACGGTTGAGGCGGCTGCTGGCCGATCAACCAATCCGCCGCGCCGACGGGATCGAAGCTGGACCAAGTCTGGGTAAGCCGGGTCATCTGCTGGTTCCGCAGCGTTCCCGCCGGGAGCCGATTGACCCACTCCGCCGCTTTCTCCGGCTGATCGCTGGTCCAGGCGCCAACCACGCTGCCCAGTGCGGCATTGCGCACCAGGGGATCGCTCAGCGACGAAGCCCACTCCGCCGCGGCCATGGGATCTTGAATCGCCCAGTTCTGCGCCAGTGACGAAGCAAAGAGCCGGGAGTCCCTGGGGTCGGCAATGGAGGCCTGGTACGCCGCCATCTCGCTCGGTGAACCGTCCCTCACCGCCTGTTCCACCACGGCGCGCATCGCGGCTGCGCGCCCGGACCCTGCGGGCAATTCCCACACACTCCGCATGGCGCCATCCAGATCCTGACTCGCCAGGGTGCTGAAGACCGGGCGCAATGCCGATTCAAAGGCGCCCGCATCGTCCTGCAGATTGGCCAACGCCCATGCATGGGCACTGTTTGCGTCAGAATGAGCCCAGTTGCCCATCAATGTGCCGAGGATGGACAATCGGGCACGCCGGCTCTCGATCATCAAGGCGTAGTCCAGCGCAGCGGCCGGATCCTGGGCGCCCCACGTCACCAACGTATCTTGAAACCGCTTTGCATTCTGTGGAGTCCACGGCTGACTGGCAATCTCATTGAGAACCCGGACCAGTTCATTGGTGTCATGAGGTCCCGAAACCGTGTCGCGACGCGTCCTCTTACGCTCTGCAACCCGCGCGATTTCCGCGACGAGTCCGGTGGCGGTGGGCGGCGGCCGGATCCGCCGGACCTTCTCTGCGAACTCGGCGTCCTCGACGGCGGCCTCATCCAATTCCATTTTCGGTGAATAACTCGCCTCGGACACGTTCGTTGCATCGGGGCCGAGAGCAGGCTCATCACGGCGAAGGACTGGGCCATTTCTCTCGCGCTCAGCCGTTAACAAGGAGGGGGCCTGAGGGTTCCCGTGCTCGCGGTTGCGGCTCACGACAAGCATTCCCAGGGAAAGGATAGTCCCAACCAGGACCAAGGCATACGCCGTTTCCCGTTTGGTAAGATTCATGTCCTTCGGCGCAGTCGTGTTGCTCGTTTGCTCAGGACATTCGCCGCGTTCGCCGCGGCGGCGCCATGGCCTGCCGCAGGCGAGTGATCGCGTCGAAATGGCGGAGAGGGAGGGATTCGAACCCTCGGTACCGGTTGTTACCAGTACGGCGGTTTAGCAAACCGCTGCTTTCGGCCACTCAGCCACCTCTCCCGATATCGTATTCTTGAGCGCTCAGGGCCATCCCGCGCCGTACATCCTGCGGCACGCAGGCCACCCTGCCCGTCTGTATCCCCAGATGAAGTGAGGACTCTACGGTAGACGATCCGTGTCTATCAAGCCGAAACAGGCGACTCCTGCAGATTTCCGGTTGCGGCATGCCAAAAAAAAGAAGGCTTGCGATCGCTCGCAAGCCTTCCGGAAGAAAATCCCGGCAACGCGCTACTCTCCCACAACTGGACGTCGCAGTACCATCGCCGCAGAGGCCCTTCACTTCCGTGTTCGGTATGGGAACGGGTGTTACCGCCTCGCTATGG
>CAZTAJ010000150.1:0-8234 GCA_964611575.1 uncultured Verrucomicrobiota bacterium | reverse complement strand
ACGCCCGCCGAAGCCTCGGCGAAGGCGGGAACCACGAACCAAGAACAAGGAACCACGAACGAGGAGCAACACATGAGCGCAACCCGAGAATACGTAGTCGTTCGAGCACGCATCCCCAACGGCGGCAACCCCGCCATCGTTTACCTGATCGACGCAGAAGACCTGCGCGAGTGTCCCAACATAGCCGACTACTTCCCGGCCCGAACGCGGGATGTCCAGGAAGTCGGCCGCATCCAGGCAATGGGCGACACCCACCTGCTCGGCACGATGTACGAAGAAGCGCTCTGAACCCAGGGCCGCCGCCGGTTACCACCGGCGGCGGTCCCTCACCCCATCTGACTCAGGTTGCAGGTCTCATCCTTCCGCCTTCCGTTCCCTCTCCCCCTACCAGGACCCCCCTCACACGCGGCGGCGGCCGTCTACGCCGGCCGCCGCTTCTCCGGTCTCCACTCCGACTCCCCTTGACTTCGCTTTCACCCCGCCTGCGACGGTTCCCCCGGACCCCCTCCCACCTCTACGCGCGTACCGCGCTCCTGCCCGGCTCCGCTTCCGCCGCCGCCCGCTTCTGAAGCCTCGCCCGGCTTTCGGCGCATCCCACGCTTCACCATTTTCCGTGCGAACAGCGCCCGCAACGGCGGAAAGAGCCGCATGCCGCGTTCATGCCGGGCTTCGGCACCGGCGGTCGTCAGACCCTGCCGGCGCGCGATCTGCCGGTAACTCATGCCGAGGAACCGCATACACACGACATCCCGCACATCCTGCGGGAGTTCCATGAGACGCCCGGCGAATTCCGCCAACACGTCCACGGGCATTATGTCGGCAGGCTCATCCTCCGGATCGGGGGCGGCCCGATCCGCGGGCTCGACACCATCCTCTGCCCCGACCACGAATCCGGGCCGGCCCTCGTCTGCCTCCAGGGTGCGGACCGACAAATCATCCAGGACGCACCTTGCGCAAGGCGTCTCCCGGAACGGGGCGACGACAAACCGCCCGCGCTCGACTGTTTCCCGATGTTGGCATCTGTGGCACTCCATACATTCACTCCTCGATTCGGACAATGACATGTCCGCCGTAGCCTTGGCGAAGGCGGATGACATTCCATGGCGCTACCTCCGTAACCATCAACCCTCAACCATTACGCCTCGATCCACCTGCCAACCGGCAGGCGTCTTCACGGCCCACACCCAGTCCAGGCCGGGGAACTCGACACGTGCCTGGTCGAACGCCAGGCGCGCCCGCTGGTGACTATGCAAGGCGTATCCGCCTTTGCATTCGTGGCAGGCCACCGGCCGGCCGTCGGCGAAGACGACCCAGTCGGGGGTGTACCGGTGGCCGTTGGCCATCCGGAACGTCACTGCCTCAAACCGGGCGTCCAGGCCGCCCAGGTGTCGCCGCCGATAATCGACTTCCGTCTTGTTCGGGACACGGGGTCCCTTGACGCCCACGGGGCGAATAACGGCCCGTGCAGGTGCTGACATGGGGTCCGTCCCGTCGAGGCGTTCAGCGAGGGTGGGGGGCATCCACTTAATGTAACCGTCGAGTTGAGCGCGAGCCTCGGCTTGCAGCCGGGGCGGCAGGTCTTCGATCTTAACACCCATGGTCACCACCCACTCTCTCTCTCATCACGCCTGTCTAAACTTTTGCCCACGCGCCCCCCCTGACTAATCAATCTCAATCTCAAAGTCATACGTACCCTATACCCTCGTTATAGGGTGGTTATGGGGTCGTCATAGGGTGGCTATGGCCACCCCATCGCCTCCCTGAACCGATTTTGCCGGCTTCTGAACACGCCTTCCGATACCCGTCCTGCTGTTTGCGGCAGGACAGCAGTTTCTCGTTGTAGAGGCGTCCGTTTTCGGACCTGAAGCACCGCAGAATCTTGGCTTTGTGTTCCGGCCAGTCCTCGTTGAAACGTGACCATGCCGCCAGAATGTCGTCATCGTCGGGGAGCCCGCAATCGTCCTCGTTCCATGCGCGGCACAGCAGCAGCCAGTAGGCGCCGAACTCGGCATTCGACATCGAGGCCACCCGGCCGCTTCCGAGCAGGTTGTTGACGTAGCAGGGAAACGAAGGCGATTTCATCCCGTGGTCCCCCTGCGGTCTTCTTCCGTCGTGCCCTTTATCTTGTGCCAACATACGCCGCAAAAATACTTGTGTGCCGAGTGGCCAGATAGACCTCCAAAACGGTTCACCGTTAGCTCAACTGCCTCCAGTATTAGTTGGCTCGGCAACCGATCCATGAACGTTTTGACCGCCTGCTCCCACATGATGCTCATCTTCCATTGTGATGGGTCTCGGCCCATTCCGTTAATCACGGCGTCGGATATCGTGTTCAGGTCCTTTTCCTTTTGCTTTCGGATCGACCTGAGCCAACGGTTATATCTCTTCACTTGTGCAGACCGCTCACGCTCCTTTTCGAGACTTTCGGAAAGCGGTTGTATTCGGTCTGACAGCATTCCGGCTCCCTTACCACGGTTGCAGTCAGCACAACTGGTGATCAGGTTCGTGGAATCATCGGTCCCGCCCTTTGATTGTGGGTGGATGTGGTCTACTTCGAGGATTACAACGGGCGGTTTTCTCCCGCAATACTGGCATGAGAAGAGATCACGCTTGAAGACTTCAAACCTCAATCTTGGCTTCATGGGAATTGCCTTTCTTGATGACAATGGGTTATGCAAAGTCCCCACCTCATTGTGCTTCTACATTTCAGCCTCTGCCGTACGGGTGAACCGCCCCTGATTCGTTGCCCTAGTCCCATTCCGCCCTACCTCCATTCCGCCTGGCTCCATTGCGCGTCAATCGTGGCGCGCGTGGCCCCGGCCTTATACCAATCACGCAGATCCTTGTGCCCGCAGGGTGTCACCATGCGCACGGCGACACGCGCGGCGTGTAACACGTCCGCCAACTTGCGGGCCCCGGCGATGCCCGGCCCGTCCGTGTCGGCACAGACCGTGACACGGCTGATGCCGAAGCGCCGGCACGTATCCACCACATGCCGCTCGCATCCGATGCACGATGGCCGGCCTATTGGAGAAAACCCCAGCGCCAACGCGGCGGTCGCGTCGGTAGGGCCCTCACACACCAGCGGCTCGGCTCCGTCGCGGAATGTGGGCAGGAACACACCCGACCGGCTCCCGGTCACCGCCCGCTTGGAGCCGTCCCGATTGCGCGTCCGGATCCCACACACCTTGCCGTGCCCGTCGAACATCGGGAAAGTCAGCATGGCGCCCAGGACGCAGGCACCCATGCAATCGAGCGCGTCAATGGGGAGCCCCAGCCGGTCGGCCCATATGTCCATGCGGTCCCACGTGGCGACTAAGCGCACCGTTTGCCACCATAGGGTGGCGTTGAAGTCGGGGGCCTCATACCCTCCGGCGGCCGCGGTCCACTGGCGATGTGGCGGGGCAGGGGCAGGCTCATCCGTCGCATTGTGTATCCAGCCGCCGTTACGGGCCGGCCGGTCCGAGACAATCCGCATGCAACAGGCCGCGCCTTCATCGCTGTAGCCGCACCAGTCCGGCTTGCCTAACCGCACACCGAACAAGGATTCTTGTGGCTAACTCGATTCCATGGCGATGTGCTCATGACTGCCCTCCTTTCTTGCGTACGGGTTCGTTCACGCCGGCACCATTTCCACGGCCGCTACGCTCTTGCCTGCCGACGGCCGCGACGCCCAGTGCTCCTTGACCGCGATCTCATCAATCATCTGTTTCGCCTGGTCACGGGTGACATCCGTCGGCATGCCGCGTTTGCGCAGGATCTTCGCCTGCGCAAACGAGCACAAATTCCCATCCCAGCGCCGGAACAACTCATTGAGAAGCTGCCGCGCCTGACCGTAGGGCAGGCTGTCGGGATCGATCCCTTGCTTGCGCAACACGTTCGCTTGCCCCTCGCTGAGCCGCTTCCCCCGATCCCAGCCCTTGTCGGCGACCGGCGTTACCTCGAAGACATCGAACGGGTTGACCGTCTGCGCCGTGAACGTGGCGCGGGCGGTCAATGCGGCGCGCCGCGCCGCTTCCCGTTCCCGCGCCCTCAACTCGGCGGCCTTACATTCCTCCTCTGCCTCACTGAGCGCCACGTCCACCCGCATGGCCTTTCCGGCGCCAAGCTTCTTGATGGCCAGCGCCCGAACATCCTCCGTGCACCGGCCGCCCAGGATGTCGACACTGGTCATGAGCTTGTGCCGTCCGGAGTTCCCCACGAAATCCACGACCAGGCAGGTCGGCTTGGCGCTGGCCTCGATCAACGCCCGCCGGGCTTCCGGCGAGTCGTGATCGTTGAGACTGTGCGCGATCGCATCGGCCGGCCGCGTGGCGCGCCCGGCCATCTGCGCATACAACGCCCGACTTTTCGTCGGCCGGGCCATGATGACCACCTCGACGCCGGGGTTATCGAAGCCCTCCGTCAGCACGCCGCAGTTGCAGACGATCTGCACGCGCCCGCTCGAGAAGTCGGCCAGGATCTTCCGCCGGTCATCCCTGTCGGTCTTACCGCACACCCAGGCCGCCATGCCGGCCCGATGCCGGTTGAACAGTTCACACATGCGCTCGGCATGGTCCACGCTCGAGGCGAACACCAGCGCGCGCCGGCGGCCGATAATCTCGATGGCCGGCGCTACCACCCGGTGCAGGTTCTCTTCATACTCCATGACCTTCGCCAGGTCGGCGCCGTTCAGGTCGCCGGCCGTTGTCCGGCACGCTGAGAAGTCTAGCCCCTCGACGTGCACCATCTGCTGGGTGACGGGCACGAGCCACCCATCCCCGATCGCATCCTGGATCTCGTAATCGAGCGCGACGGTCTCATAGACCTGCCCCAGCGCCTCCTCGTCGGCGCGGTCGGGCGTGGCCGTGACGCCCAGTACCCGCAGGTCTGGGTTCGTCGTGTACCAGTCCAGCACCCGCCGATAGCTGGCGCTCGTCGAGTGGTGCCCCTCGTCGACCACCACCACGCCGAATAGACGCGGGTCGAACCGCGTCATCCGGCCGCCGCCATCTCCGCCTGAGGCCTGGGTCTGGATGGTGGACACCACCACGCGGGGACCGCCGAACATGCACGCCATCTCGGCGCGGGCTTCGCCCATCTCCACATCCACCCGCCAGCCGGTCATCGCGACAATGCGGTCGCGCGCCTGGAATACCAGTTCCTCCCGGTGGGCGAGCACCAGTGCGCGACGCGGGAAGGCACGGCGGATGATCTCGGAAAAGACCACGGTCTTACCTAACCGCACCCTGTCGGCATAACCAACAGGGTGCTACGGTGCTCCCGCCACTCGGCTTCTACAGCCGTCACGGCGTTTGATTGATACGGTCGCAGTTTCATGCATTGCCCCTTGTCCGGCTGCACAGGGTGCTGACCTTGCCCTTGCGGATCGTGATCATGCGGACATCGGCCGCACTCACGGGCAATCCGTCGCCGTACTCCTCTTCAACGTCATCCTCGACGTAGTAGAGCGACGGCCGTCCGTCGGGAAACCGACGACGGATGACCGTGCACGACCGGCTTCCTTCCCCCAGGTCACACCGGACCCGATACAGCGCGCCCTCTTCCAGTTTCACCGTCACCCGGCACCCCCGGCCGTGGCCGGCCATCCCTTCACGGCGTGCCAGAACCCGCCGTGTTCACGGGCGCGGCCGCCGCACCCGAACCACTCGCAGGGGCGCACACAGACAACCCCGTTGATGACCGTCGCCACGACCTTTCGTCCACGGCACATCGGGCACCCCGCATGCGTCATGCGCCGCTCCTCGATACTGCGGAGGTAGACAGCCGGAACCACTTCACGCTTGCGCTTGATCATTTCATGTCCTTCGGTACGGTGTTTTCGTAGCGGTATTTGCCGAGAACGCCCCGGTGCCCGCACCCGCGACATTGGTCAGAGAGATTCCCCTGGCACCAGGGACACACGGCATAGGGCGTCGTGGCCTTGATTCCGTCATAGGCCGTCACCAAAGCCGCAAAAACACTGTTGAAGTTCACGTCGCCGAAGAGCACGTCCCCGCTGGCTTCCGCGCGCTTGAGCACGCTCTTGACGCCCGTCAACTGGGTCAGCAGGGCCTGGACTTCGGACGACCGGTCGAACAACGGCTGAAGGTGCTCGGGGATCGGCCGCTGTACCGCGTCCACGCGTGGGGCCCCCGCCGAATCAGCGGGGGAAACCCCATCACCCTCGATCAGGACTTCGCGCGGTTCATCCCCGTTCGCCGGGCCGACAAGGCCCCGCGCCTCCAGTTCATCCATGATCTGGCAGGCGGTCGTGTACCCGATGCGCAGCCGCCGCTGCAGGGATGACGTGGCCGCCCGGCCGGTTGTCCTGATGATCTCGACCGCTTGGTCGATCAGTTCTTCACTCACTTCGACGGCACCGGTCGGCGGTGGCGGTGTCGCCGGGGGTTCAACGCCCGAAGGGGGTGGGGGATTCCCCGCCCCGACCTCCCACGGTGGCCGGGGCCGACGTGCCGGATACTCTTTTCCGTCCTTTCCGGTCACCTTCTCCGGGCGCGGCAGGTTACAAGTACTTGTAACCTGAGCGACCCACTGCTGTGAGCACCCGACGTGCTGGGCGATCGACACTTGGGACATCTTCGGCATCACTTCCATGGCCATTTTGATGGCATTCAGGGTGTCGCCCTTGGTCCGCCTGAGCCCATGTTCCTGGTTGGCGGCACAACTCGCCCAGGCGGCGTCCGTCCGGCTGCCCTTGTGGACGTTGCACCGGATGGACCGTTTCCCGGCCGCCACATGCGCCAACAGGCGATGGAATCCATCGGCGCACCACACGTCGGTTCCATCCCCATACACCTCGATGGGCGGCAGCCGCTTACCGCCCTTGATCACCTCCGCCAGGTCGGCCACATACTGTTTGTCGATGGTTTCCCGGCTCTGTGTGCCGCCGTCGGTCCGAATGGTCTCAATGAGAAGTTCCTGCATAAAAAGGGATCCGCGCAGATGACGCACTGCGGTGCCGCGCTGCTTCACTCCTGATTACCCGTGCCGCTGCTCGAAAGCCGCCTTGCATTCCAACCGCTCCTGCTCACGGTCAGGCAACTCCACTTCGGCAATATGCCACTCCATGGGCCGCTGATCGGGTTTCCCGCCCCACCAGCCCCTGCGCTTGCTCATCACTTCCGAGCAGAACCGTTCAGCCACATCCCTCTTGAGAAAGTGCGCCGTGGTCGCTACGCCCCCCACGGTCGGGTCACGGCGCGCCACGGTCCAGGTCGCACTCCCTTGCGGGCATTCAAAGACGACGTACGCTTTCATTCGGTCCCTCCATTCAGAACGGCAACATGCCGCGCGAGAAGTCGGCCAGGACAACACCCCAGTCTTCAGGCGTGCAGTCGTTCTGCCCCTTGCCCGTGATCCGCGTGATCTCCTGCGCCCACACCGCATAGAGTTCCCGTTCGGCCTTGCCGGGATGTTCCTTACAGAACACATCCCAGCACTCTTCCATCGTGCTGGGCCTGCCCGCAGCGGGTGGGGCAGGGGGCGGAGGCACCGCCGCCCGTGGCGCGCTCGGCCGTGCGGCCGTCGCCGGTTTCGCCGCGCCACCTGCGGTGAGCGGACCCGCCCTGAGCCCCGTCGAAGGGGTCGAACCGCCGAACAAGGCGCGCGTCTTCGCCCCGTACTTCGCCGCCAGCGACTTCGCGTCGGCTTTCTCCAGGCGCTGACCGCCACCCGCTGGGTTGATGTATTTGATCGACGAGTACGCGCCGCGATCTCCTTGCACCACCTCGACCACCGTCTGGACCGGGAACCCGGCGAAGGCCTCGGGCTCCGCATCCCATTTCGCCCAATCCCAGTCATTCCAACCGAAGATTTCCTGAACGTCCTTGAACCCCCGTTCGCTCAGGGTCCCATCCTTCTGGACCAGGCAAAGCCCTCCTTTCAGGTGATTTCCATTCACATCCACCACCATCGAGCACATGACCGCGCCGCTCGGCGCCTCGTAAATGCTCGCCGCCACCGTAGTCCCCGGATAAGTCCCTGCTTCCATCAATGCCATCGTCGTTTCCTTCCTTGTTCTGTTTCCAAATTCCCATGATTCCCAATGAACCCAATCCCCAATGAAACCTCTGTCTTCGGTCTGTAGTCTTCGGTCTGTGGTCTGCGGTACTCCGCTCAGCGGATGACGCTTCCCCACACCACCGCCCCGTCATCCGCCAGCGGCATGGTTTCCTTTGTCGTCCGACTCTTCGCCATGCAGTGCGGCAACTCGGCCGTGTACAACGTCCGCG
>CAZTAJ010000149.1:0-8361 GCA_964611575.1 uncultured Verrucomicrobiota bacterium | reverse complement strand
GGGTCGTGGTACTGGATGCCGTCCCAGTTCTTGCCGTCGGAACGCGGCAGAATGTGGTAGAGGTCGGCGTTGCGCACGAGCGGACGGATCCGGTTTTTGTAGGTCGCGACGGCACTCGTGATTGCCGCCTTGTCTTCGTCGGTCCACGGGCGACCGCCGTTTCCTCCGTTGGGAGCGTCGAGGAACCATTCGGGCGCGCCCAGCGACATGGTGCGGAAGGCATACTTCATGCCGGCTGCCGCCGGGTTGCTCTGTTCGCACAGGACGAGTTGGCCGTCCTTGGTCGCGCCGATCGTCAACCGCGTGTCATCGGTCGCCAAGGTCCACTCGCCGATGCGCTCGCCCGGCTGCGGTTTCACTTCGATGAGCGATGGTTCCATGTGTTCTCCTTAGACGCCGTCGAGTTGGTCGGCGAGATACTCGTTCCAGATGTCGCGCAGGCGAACCCACATCCAATCAGGGATGTCCCCGATGCGTTCAACGCCGCTCAGTTGGTAGAGCGTCGGCACGCCAAAACGCGGTTGAGCCTGCATGCAGTGCCACCACTCGGCCAGCACGCTGCCGCTGGCATCGCAGTCGGACAACGGCGAACCGGCAATATGGACCAACCGTGACCGTTCTTCCATAACGGCGGCGACGTCGCGCGAACTTTGGTTCAAATCGTTGTTGCGCAGGATGTCGGCGCAGTCGCGGAAGGACGGGCACGTCGAGTGCGACTCGACCAGCGCATCGGGACGCCACCGGTGCGTTTCGTCGTAGAGCGCCTTCTGGTACCGGCGGAGCCACTCGATCCCGTGCACCGGCGCATGGGTCGTTAACCCCGACTCGCGGGTGATGCCCCGCACGGTGTCCAACTTGAAGCCGTCAACGCCAATGTCGCGCACCAGATGCGCAATGCGTTCTCGGAGGAACTCAAGGTAGCGCGGGTTGGAAACGTCGGCTGAGATGGCCTTGCCGTCGCGGTGGACGCACAGTTCCGGCGGCAACCCGGCAGCCGCGTGTACGGGAGTCCAGAGCAGGACGTGGATGCCGCGTTCATGCATGCGGCGCACGAAGCCGGCCATGTCGGGCCATCGCGCGGTGTCAATGCGCATGGTCCCGTAGTGTTCCTGCCACTGGTCATCAATGATGAGCGTGCCGACCGGCAGGCCGCGCTGCTCGATCACGTCCATCATCCGTTCGTAGTTGACCTGGGTCGCCGCTTCTCGGGTCGGGCGGCCGGTGCCCGCATTCAGCAGCGCCTGTTCGCCCCAACCGCAGAAGATCGGCCGGCGGTGCCACGCAGCGGGAACCGTGACGCGGCTCGTAGCGAACCCTTCCCGGTCCATCCACGCCGCGTACTGTTCAAGCACCTCGTGTGGACTGTAGCCGAAATGCAGGGCGATGGCCGGCGAGGTGAAACCCGCGGCGAACTCGGAATAGCCCAGATAGTTCACGAAGAACTGGCCCAGGCCGTTGATTGGCCAGTACTCGAAGCTATTGAATTGGTAGTTGCCGGGCTCGGCGCCGAGGCCGGCGCCCATCCAGTGATCGCCCGTGCCGAAACCGAGGCAGAGCATCGGCGGCGCAAAGATCTCCGCGACCCGGTCGGCGATGAACCCCTCGGCATGGTAGGGCGTCTCCGGGAAGATGCCCAGCGATTGCGGCACGACAATCGTGCGCCGGAACTCGTTGGCGAGATTCGCCGCCGGGGAATAGGTGGTGGTCGCCTCGATGACGGCCCCGTCGGTGCCATTGGAGAAGAAGTAACAGCGTCCCGGCCGCCCCGGTCCTTTTGCTTCATGCCGGTACGTGATGCCGTCGGCGCGAAACTCCCAGATGAACCGCCGCTCGCGCCACAGAGAACTACCGGCCCGGAACGAGAGCCGAACACCGTCACCGATTTCCGTCATCGAATCAACTTGGATGTCCGTAATGTTCTCCGCGGCGTCCACGGTGACCAAGCCGGAGACTGCCGGTAACCGCATCAGCCGCCAACCTTCCCGGTAAACATGGATGGTCGGCGCCGGTCCGCTGACGATCCGTGCCTCGTAGCGGTCGGCGCGCACAAGCCACCCGTGTTCGTTCCTTCCAATTGCGACACTCATTCCCTGACTCCTGACTACCTGAGTAGTACCTCGGGCGGTATTGGTAAGGTCCATTTGTTTCCCCTGTTCAGTCTGCACTCATTCGCCTTGTTCGCCCTCGGCGGCCGGCTTCGGCACAGCCTTGTTGGGCGACAGGACCGGCGGTTTGCCCACGGCCGGCACAGCCGGCTTGGTGGTGACGGCAAAGGTCAGGCCGTCCTTGGCGACGGTGATCTTCTGGCCGCCGATGGCGATGACCACGCCCTCGGCTGTCGGCGCCGGCACAGTCTTGCCCTTGGCGAAAGCCAGGATCTGCACCTGGCTGCCGCCGGCCTTGACCTCATACAGTGTGGCGTTGGCCCCGCCCTTAAGCCCCGCGCCAACCGCCACCAGCAACGCATCCGCACCGGACGCGCCGGAGGCATCGAACCCGAGGATACCGGCCCCGTTATCGGCCACCGTGACGCCACCCGCCGGTGTGGGCGTGAACTTCCCGGCCTTGGCGGCCAGATTGCCCAGCGTCAGTTTCTGCCCGTAGGCGAAGGCCAGGACCGGCCCGCCGTTCGGCGTGTAGCCGTCGGCGGGACCATAGCCCAGCAGGCTGGTGATGACGATGTCGTCGCCGTCCTGCCAGCGGTTGCGGAACACGGTGTAACCCTTGTTGGAGTCGAAGATGGCGTGGGGCAGCACGGTGGCGGGGTTGGCCGGCGTCACGCCGACCGGCCAATTGACAAAGCTGACCACCGCGTGCCAGGGCTGGACAAGACTGTCGTAACTGCGGCCGCCCTGCTTGAGCCAGCCGTTCTGGGGAATGCTCACGTTCCGGGGCACCCAGTAGCCGGCGATCTCGGCCGGTTCGATGACCTGTTGATAGGTCCACAACATCGCGGGGACGTACTTGGGTTCGACCGTGCCGAAGCCCTGGGCGAACTGGCCGCCGTGCGACCAGCCGCCGCGCCAGAAATTGTCGTCGCCATACGACCCCTGGGCCTTCTGCCGGTTCAGGTACATCGGCCGGCCATCGATCGGCACGGTCTCCATCACCCAGCGCAGGCTGATCCACTGGGCGTTGGGCGCCGGCGAGATGAAATCCTTGCCCAAGGCATTGCGCCAGGCCTGCAGCATCGGCATGAAGCCGGTATCGGAACTGACGTGGCTCGGCCCGTGGCCTTCGGCATAGAAGCCGTAATCGCCAAAGCCGCCGGTGAGCAACTTCTGGGTGGTCTGGGCCATGGCCGGGACGAGGGCATCGAACTTCGTCCCCTCGGTGCCCGGATCGTTCATGATCGCCATCACCGCCATGCCGGCCGCCGCGATGCCGCCGTAGTGATTCTTGGTCGGACCATACTTGGGCCCGGTCGCGCACCTGATCAGGCCGGCGCCGCCGCCTTCGATCTGGACGGTCAGGAACGCCTTGGCCACCTTCTTCCGGAACTCGGCGTCCCAGCCGTCGTAGCACAGGTCATAGCCCAGCGCGGCCACGGCCCAACTCGACCCCGCACGCAGTTCGCCGTTGGGCCCGACGAACGAGTAGCGGCTGTCCACGTCGCGAACGCCTTCCATGTATTTCTCGAAGGCCCGCCGTCCCAAGTCGGCGTACTTCTTGTCGCCGGTCAGTTGATAGAGCAACCCGTAGCCGGCGGCATGGCTGATGGTCAAGTAGCCTTGCTCGGAGATGCCCAGGACCTTATATCCACCTTCGGGATAACCCTTGGTGGCCGGCGAGACCTTCTCCGGGAAGGTCTCGCCGTTGCCGCCCAGCACATGGCGCAGGCGGGCGACGATGGCCTTGCCCTCTGGCGTCTCGGCCTTCTTGCGCAACGCCGGCACGTCGGCCTTGCGGAACAGTAACCGTGGATGCTCGCCCGGCTGCACGGGCACAAAAGCCTTCACGTTGGCATGGATCGACTCGCCCACCGCTGCCGCCTTGGGCAGACCCTTTTCGATGCGACCTTCGAAACTGCCGGCGACCGTCACATCCGGTTTGCCGCTGACCTTGGCGGTCACGGTGTAGGTCCCGACCACCAGGGTGGCGAACACGCTGCCCTGGAAATCGAACACGTAGAGGCACTCTTCGGCGTCAACGGTCCTGGCGGGAACGCTCACGCGTCCCTGGATGAAATCGGGGTGCACGGAGAGGGTGTTGCCTTCGGTCTGGAAGGCCTGGGGCTCGAGGACGCCGCCGTAGGTCCGCCCGCCGACGTCCAGCGAGCCGACGACGGTCGAAACGAGTTTGCCGCCATCCACGCCCAGCAGCACGACCAGACACCGGTTGCCCAGCGCCGGATCGCCGCCCACCATCGCGCCCTGCATGTCACAGCGCAGCGTGAAGGCCGGCGGCAGAACCGGGCTCTCGCCCGGCTTCGCATCGCCCTTGACTGCGCCGCCTTTGCCGATTGTCTCGGGATCGATGCCCTTGCTGTCGGCCGACACCAGTTTCCACGCGCCGGTCATCTGTTGGCCCTCGATCTTGGCATCCACCTCCAGCACCAGGGGGAAACTCTTGTGGTCCGACGGCACCCACGGGTCGGGCGTCATGTGGACCTTTACGATACCCTTCATCGCGTTGTCGCGGATGGGCGCGCCCGAGAAGTCGCCGCAATACCAGCTCTTGTTGAACGACTTGCCCCGTTCCTTGCGCGTGTCGCGCGAACTGCCCACCAGCGACTTCCACACCCCGTCGCGCTCGCGGGAATAGAAGTACAGCGGGGCTGTCCCCTTCAGAAACATGTCGGAGAACTCCAGGTCCCAGTAGCGTTCGGTCGGGACCGGCGCCGGATCGGTGGCCGGCGCGGCGGCGGACGAGACGGCGGCGACCGCCCAAAGTGCGGTCAACAGTATGCTGATGGCTCTTGTGTTCATTGTTGGTGCTCCTGGTTTGGTTGAGTTGTCATTTGTTTCTCCTGTTCACGGGTTGGTTACCTGGCGCGGATGATCTGGAGGGCATTGATCGCGGGGCGTTTTGCGCCCTTAATGCTCGCCAATGTGAGGGTCTGTTTCGGGCCGGTCAGGCCACGAAAGACGATGTAGTTGCCGGCAGGATTGGCGTCGGTCTCCTCGACGTACCGACCGTCGAAGTCCGATGGCGCCCGGCTGGTGACCACCTTGCGGGTCTGGTCGCCCACCGCCACGGTCATCTCCATAAGACCGTTGTCGACCTTGGCGCCTGGCGCGATGACGACCAGATCGTACCGGTCATAGGGAATGCCCTCCAAGGCGATCTCCTTGGTATTGAACCACCCGGTATCGCTAAGCAACTGGTCTTCCATCGGGCTGGTCTGGCCGGTGTACACGGCATTCCAGGGCAACTGGTCCACCGGAGTCACCTTCAACGCCACCTCGCGGCCCTGGTTATCCCGGATCTTCTCGCCCTGCACCGTCTTGCCGACCGGGTTCCAGAACCCCTGGGGGAACACCCCGGCCACGGTTGACGGCCGCAGGAACTGCGCGGAGCGCACCACCACGAGCCCGATGCTCTCGAAAGCCGGCACGGCCGGCACAACGATCTTGCGCCAGGCCGCGGCCGACCGGCCCGCCGCATCCCGCGCCTCGACGGTGACGGTGTACTCGGCCCCGGGCGGGTACACCCGCGAAAACTCCCGGGCCAACACCCGCGACCCGTCGCCGGGATGACAGACCACCTCGACCGGCTCGACGAAGTCGGCCGGCAGTTTCACGCCGGCGGTCACAACCCGGTCGGCGGCCGGTCCGTTGATCGTCAACTCCAGTTTGCCCTTGGTGACGGGCGGCGGGGTCGTTCCTTCCAGAGGCGGGTTGGATTCGGGGAACCAGTCCCAGACATCGCTACCCGGCCGCGGGTTGGCGAGGCCGGCGGCCTGCTGCTCGGCCACCGTCAAACTGCGGCTGAACGCCGTGGGGGGAATCAGCGCGTTGGCGAACCCCGGTCCCGACCAGGTCAGGTCGACGTTCTGGTTGCCGTATTTGTTGGCCATGAAGACCAGCCGGAACCGGTGCGCTCCCTTCTGGAGTTTGACGGTGAAATCCTTGAACTCGTTTTCCCGTTTGGCCATGAAGCCCTGGTACCAGTTACCGATCAGCCGGGACCCGAGCCAGAGATAGGCGCCCCCCTTGACGTTGAAGTGGAACGTGTACTCGCCATCGGCCGGCACCTCGAGATACCCGGCCCAGTCGAGCCAGTAATGCACCGGCCGGAGCCGGCTATTCCAGGGCAGCGGGGCATGAGCGGTGCCGAAATGCTTGAACACGTTCCACTCGATCGGGAACACGACATGTTTTTCAAGGGCGAGATCCATCTGCCGACCGCCCTGATGGAAATACCGGTAATGCAACCCCGGCGTATAGGTTCCCACGGGCGTCTCCGCCAGACTCCGGCCGTCGGCGTCAGGCCGGTTGACGACGCTGCGCCAGGTCGTGCTCCGGCCCGTGCCGTCCTCGGCCACCAGCGTCACCGGGTGCGCGCCCGGGGCCGGCAACTTGGCTCGGACCACGGCGCCCTGGTAGGTCTGCCCGGCCACGGTCCAGGTGAACTTCAGGGGTTTGCCCTCGGGATCGACCGAGGCGCTGGCATCCAGTTTGATGTCCTCGGACCCATACGGCGGCTCGCCCCTGGCGGCGGCGGTATCCCAGCCGGCGCGGACCTCGGGTCTGGGCGCCTCGTTCTGGACGCGGATGGTTTTTTCGATGGTGACCGAGCTGCCCTTGTCATCGGTCACGGTGAGTTTGGCGGTGTATTTGCCGAGTTTGGCGTAGGTGTGGGTGCTGGTCACGCCCGTGCCGGTGGCGCCGTCGCCAAAATCCCAGGCATAGGTCAGTTTGCCTTCCTCGGGATCGCTGGAGCCGGACGCGTCGAACTTGACGGTCAACGGCGGCAAGCCAACGCTGGGTTCGCAGGCAGCCACCGCCGAGGGCTGTTGGTTGCCGCCTTCCTCGCGTTTGGCAATGGCGGCGACGCCTTCCCGGTGGAGCGCCACCGCTTCGCCCACAGCCAAGGGCCGGCGATAGAACCGGACCTCGTCGAGCCGGCCCTGCCAGACCCCGCCCGGGACGGGCACATCCTCGTCCCCGATGTACATGCCCAGTCCCAGGGTCCCCGCGCCGGGGCTGAGTTTGCCGCTCGAAGGGGCGCTGCCCCGGTAATTGCCGTCGTACCAGAGCGACACCCGTTTCTGGGCCGGGTCGCCGATCCAGACGATGTGATGCCATTTTTCGGGCTCGACCTCGGTGTCCACATCGCATTGGGAGTCGAACATCCCCCGGAACATGCCTTTGGTGTAGCCCGAATAGAACTGCCCGTTCCGGTTGAGTTGGAAGTTGGAGGCGCCGATCGGATCATCGGTATAGATCCAGTAGCTGATGGTGAACCCGTTCTCGCCGCCCAGATCGGTCTCGGTGGCCTCGGCCGGCACGAACGCCGCGCCGCCGCCAACCTGGATGGCGTTGCCGAGCAGGCCGGGCACGATCGTCACGTTCCGCAGCACCGCGTCGCCCTTGCCGTTGACCCGCCGGTTCGGGGCCACGTTGCACGCATAGAGCACCTTGTCCCGCTCCGCCCGGCTGTCGAAGTCCAGCGCGTAACTCGGGTCGGTCGGCAGTTTCACGTCCTTCTCGTCCACGGTCGGTGGCACGAACAGTTTCTTGAGCATCTTGGCATCGGCGGGCTTGGCACCCAGGCCGGCGGCGATGCCCGGCGCGTCGTGGAACGCCAGTTTGCCCTCCTCGAGACTCACCGCCAACCCGCCGATGATGGCCACCGGTTTGTCGCCCACCTTGCCCTCGCTGATGGCGGGATGCTGGTCGCTCAGCGACAGGGTCAGGCAGTTGAGCTGGGAGTTGCCGATCTTGACCCGGCGCATCAGTGTCTGGTGGGAGTTGGCGTCCTGAACCATGCCGAGGTTGTGGACGATCACCGCCTCGACTCCGGCCCGGCGGCTGAAATCGACCGCGAACGACGCAGTGGCCTGGCCCGGCCAGCGCAACGAGGTCGAACCATCGGGCCCGGTCTCCATGTAATCGTGCTGGCCGTTGATCCCGGAGAGCTCGACCTGTTGGCCGACGCCGAACACCTTGGTCGGGCGTTTGGGCCAGGCTTTCTTCTGGCGGTAGGAACCGGTCTTGCCAAACATGGTGATCACCACGTCGTTGCTGTCCTGCCACCGGTTGCGGATCACGTAGTAGCCGTGCAACGTGTCGCAGATCGCCTTGGGCATCACCCTGGCCGGGTTCTCGGCTTTGATCGGCCTGCCCTGAGCGGAGTCGAAGGGCCAGTTCACCAACGCCATGATCGCCCGATGCGGGTAACCGCGGGTGTCGAACT
>CAZTAJ010000148.1:0-8504 GCA_964611575.1 uncultured Verrucomicrobiota bacterium | reverse complement strand
GTAGAGCCGTCCGGCTTTGAAGAGGTCGAAGACGGCCTGAGTGCGGTTGCCCGAGATGTCGATGCCGACCTCGCGCATGGCTTCGATGGCCAGGGGATTGATCGTCCCCGGTTCCAGCCCAGCGCTTTCCGCCTCGAACCGGTCGCCGTACAGATGCTTCAGCCAGGCTTCCGCCATCTGGCTGCGCGCGCTGTTGTGCACGCAGATGAAGAGTACGCGCACCCGGTCGGCGGGCAGGGGACGGTGGCGGACAATCTCGCCGTGCCGCATGTAGAGCACCACCTTGGCAATGCGGGCGGCATGATCGCCGATCCGTTCCAGGCTCGATACGACCGCTCGCCCCGCCAGCAGCGCCTGGACCCGGACGTCCGGCTCCCCCAGCGCCTTCTCGAAACGGGCCGACAGCCGGTCGTGAATCTCGTCGAGCGCCGCGTCGTGCTCCCAGACGGCGCGGGCTTCGGCGGCATTCTGTGCGATGAACGCGTCGATGGACCTCGCCGTGGCGACGGCGGCGAGATCGGCGAGCTGTGCGATGTCCCGGCCGGTCGCCGGAATCCCGCTCACGGTCAGAAGACCGGCATGATGAGCGACTTTCTTGGCCAGGTCCCCGATTCTCTCCAACTCGTGGTTGACCTTGGTTACGCCGAAGACATAGCGGAGTTCATCGGCGACCGGCGCATAGAGCGCCAGGATCTTCAGGCATTCTTCCTCGATCCGGACCTCCTGCCGGTCCACCGCTTCGTCGCCTTTCGCCACAGTCTCGGCCGCGGCCCCGTCTCCCGTGGCGGCGGCCTCGGCGGCGCGCCGGACCTGGTCCAGCACACGATCCGCCAATTCGCGAACCTGCCGGTTCAACGCTTCAATCTCGCCTTGAAAGTGCACTTTCACATGGATCTCCTCTCTACGTTTGTCATCCAAATCGGCCGGTCACATAGTCCAGCGTCTCCGGCAGACGGGGACGCTGGAATATCGCTTCCGTGGGTCCATATTCCAGCAGCCGCCCCAGGTACATGAACGCCGTATAGTCGCTGGTGCGCGCGGCTTGTTGCATGTTGTGGGTCACGATGAGGATGGAGTACTCGCCTTTGAGTTGTTCGATCAGGTTCTCGATCTTCGTCGTCGCGATCGGGTCCAGCGCCGAACACGGTTCGTCCATCAGGAGCATCTCCGGCTCCGCCGCAATGGCGCGGGCGATGCATAGCCGCTGCTGCTGGCCGCCGGAGAAGCCGAGGGCGTTATCCTGCAGCCGGTCCTTGACCTCGTCCCAGAGCGCCGCGCCGCGCAGGCTGCGCTCGCAGACCTCGTCCAGCACGCGCCGATCGGTCTCGCCGTCGATGCGCAGCGGGTAGACGACATTCTCGTAAATGCTCATCGGAAACGGGTTCGGTTTCTGGAACACCATGCCCATGCGCTTGCGCAATTCGATGACGTCCACCCCGGGCCCATAGATGCTTTCCCCCGCCAGGAGCATGTCGCCGCCGATCCGCACCGTGCTGAGCAGATCGTTGATGCGGTTGACCGAGCGCAGCAGCGTGGACTTGCCGCAGCCGGAGGGGCCGATCAGGGCCGTCACCTTGCCGCGCGCGACTTTCATGTTCACGTCGAACAGGGCCTGTTTGGTGCCATAGTGCAGGCAAAAATCACGCGTTTCAAGCACAAGGGGTTCCGACTCGATGTCCGGATGCGTCTCGGTGGGCACGGCCTGACCGCCGGCGATTCTCGCCAGCCTGTTTGTTGCCTCATCATGAACAGTATCGCCGCGCGGGCCGGCGGAAACGTCTGGTGCGATTTGCATGTGTGCCCCCTTGCCTTTCAAAACGCCGCGGATACGAATCTCCGGCGCAACCGCGTTCTGAGACGCACAGCCACGACGTTCAACAGGAAGATCAATCCGATCAGCAGCAATGTGGTGGTGTAGACCATCGGCTTGGCCGCCTCGCTGTTCTGGCTCTGGAAGCCGAGGTCATAGACATGGAAGCCGAGGTGCATGAACGAGCGCTGTGCGTGCAGGAAGGGGAACACGCCGTCGATCGGCAGTTCAGGCGCCAGTTTCACCGCACCCACCAGCATCAGCGGCGCCACCTCGCCCGCGCCGCGAGCCATGGCCAGGATCATGCCGGTCATGATGCCGGGCATGGCGCGCGGCAGCACGATGCGCTTGAGGGTCTGCCACTTGCTCGCGCCGCAGGCATAGGAGCCCTCGCGCATGGAGTTGGGCACGGCCGAGAGGGCCTCCTCGGTTGAAACGATAATCACCGGCAACGTCAGCAGCGCCAGGGTCAGTGAGGCCCAGAGCAGGCCGCCTTTGCCGAAGGTCGGATTCGGCAGGCTCTCCGCGAAGAGCACTTCATCCACGGAGGCCCCCAGGAGGTAGCAGAAGAACCCCAACCCGAACACGCCGAACACGATGCTCGGCACCCCCGCCAGATTGTTGATGGCGATGCGCACGGCACTGACCATCGCCCCGCCCCGGGCGTACTCGCGCAGGTACAGGGCTGCCATGACTCCGAACGGCACCACCGCCAGGGACATGAGCAAGGTCATGACAACCGTGCCGAAGATCGCCGGAAAGACGCCCCCTTCGCTGTTGGCTTCGCGGGGCTCATCGGTCAGAAACTCGCGCCAGCGCGAGGCATACAGGCCGAGTTTGCCGGCAAGGGTCAGACGGTTGGCGGGATAGGCGCGGACGATATCCGCGAGCGCAATCGTCGCCTCCCGGCCGTCCCCGGTTTGCATAACCATCTTGTACTTCGCATTCTCCGCATTGAGGCTGGCGATCTCGGCCGTGATGCGCGCAAACTCGTTGGACACGTGCCGGGCCATGTCCTCGTAGGCTTTCCGGCGTGCCACGTGCTCGGACGATCCGGCACCCGCCCGCAACTCGGCGGCGCGCACGGCCAGGCGCGCCGCCTCCAGCGCGGCGTTCACCTCGCCGATATCTTTTGTCTCCAGATGGCGGCGCTGGGCGCGCCGGGCGGCCACGGCGCCATGGTGTGCGAGAAATAGCGCCCAGGTCTGCTCGGGGGTCTCCGCCACGCGCCGGCCGTCCAGGAGAAACGCGCCGGGAACCCCGTAGAAACGGCCCCAGGCGGTCCGCTCGACCACCACGGCCCAGGCGGTCCGCTCCTCCGTGGCCACCTGAAAGTCGTTGACCCACTGGAAGTGCTCCCCGGTCAACTCATAATTGCCGACCCGCACGAGACGGCGCTGCAAAGTCCCCTCGTGCGCGTCCATCTCGGCGCGCGCCTTGGCGGCGGCCTCCGGCGCGAGGGAGGCCAGCATGGACGAGCCGGGACAAAATGATTCCCCGCGTGTGACCTCGCCCATGACCCTGCCGCCATCGAGCAGCGTCGCTTTCACGACCGGCGCGGGCCAAAGCGTCGTCACGCCCTGGGCGATCACGAGCGCGAGCAAGCCTGCGATCATGAGAATCGCGACGGTCAGTCCCCCCCGGGTCAGCCAGACCATCGGTTCGCCCTGCGCGAAAAGCGAGGCCTTGGTGCGGAGGCGGCGCCGTGAGGGAGCGGGCTCCGGTGAAACGCCGGAAGGTGGAGCAGCGCAGACGGAAGGGTTCAGGGTTCGGGGTTCAGGCTGTGAGCTCTTAACCCTGAGCCTCTTGTCTGGTCTGAACCCTGAAGCCCTGAACCCTGTTTCCTCCGGCCTCACAATTCCACCGCCTTTCGACGATAACGAATGCGCACGATCTCCGCGATCGTATTGAGGATGAACGTCATCACAAACAGCACCAGGGCCGCCAGGAACAGCGTGCGGTAGTGCGTGCTGTTGCGGACCGCCTCCGGCAGTTCCACGGCGATATTGGCCGAGAGGGTGCGGAACCCGTTGAAGAGGTTCCATTCCATGACCGGCGTGTTCCCGGCAGCCATGAGCACGATCATCGTCTCGCCCACCGCCCGGCCCAGGCCGATCATGACGGCGGAGAAAATGCCGCTCATGGCGGTGGGGATGACGATGCGCACGGCGGTTTGCCACGGCGTGGCCCCGGCGCCCAGCGAGGCCGAGCGCAGGTGATCGGGCACGGCGGCCAGTGCGTCTTCGGTCAGGGTGTAGATGATGGGGATGATGGCGAAACCCATGACGAAGCCGACCACGAGGGCATTGCGCTGGACATAGGTGCCGACCAGGCTGCCGCGGGGGTCCAAGCCCAGAGCGGCGAGTCCGGCGCCCAGGGCGGCGGCCAGGGGTATCGTGAGCGCGGCGGCCGCGAGGAACTTGATGGCGTCGGCCGTCGCGCAGCGGCCGCGGCTCCACGAGCGGCTTTTTCGGCGCAGCCGGGGATTTACAGCCGCTTTGAGAACCCATGCGATCAACAGCACGGCAACGGGGTAGAGCAGGGCCGCCCAGCCGCCCGCGGCGCCGCCGATCTGGCCGTCCAGCCAGCGCATGATATCGCCGGCAAAACACAGCCGCTCGATCCCGGGTCCGCTGGCCGCCGCCAGGAACAATCCCGCCGGCACGGTGAGGAACATCAGCGGCAACCGCCAGTGCCCGGCGCGCAGCGTCAGGCGGGACGGCGCCAGTTGCCACAGGTAGGCGCCCGCCAGGAACATGGCCGGGACAAACACAAACGCCGCCAGGATGGCCGGCAGCGTGCCGGCCACCACCGGCGCGAATACCAGGGCGGCGAGAAACCCGAGCACCACGCTCGGCAGGCTCGCCATCATCTCGACCAGGGGCTTGATGACGGTCCGCGCCCGCGGCTGCAGAAACTCGCTGGTGAAGATGGCCGCGAGCAGCGCGATCGGAACGCCGAACAGCAGCGAGAAGAGGGTGGCCTTGATCGTGCCGAAGACCAGGGGCATAAGCCCGAACTTGGGCTCGAAATCGTCGGTGCCGGAGGATGACTGCCACACGTGCGCAGGTTGCCCCGCGCCCTCGTACCAGACCGGGCCGAACAGCGCGCCGAGGGTGGCTTCCGGATGGCGCGGGTCCATCCTCCAATGCGCCAACTGCCCACCCGAAACCGCGGCAAGGCCGTCGTCCTTGGGTGTGAGCGTCAGGGCGTCGATCGGGGCGGTGAACCCTTCGGGGTGTACCCGCCCCAATTCCTTGCCGCTGGTCACGTGCAGCAGGCGGACGGATCCGTCGGCATAGCCGGCGGCGAAAATCCTCGTGCGCTGCGAGGTGGCCAACGCCGTGACCGCCGCGCCGCTGCCGGGAAACGTGTGCGCCGCCGCGAGTCGGGTGCGACTGCGCGCGTCGCCCGCCTGCTGCGCGACATTAACGGGGAACCAGGCGCGCACTCGGCCGCCGGAATCGCCGACGAGCAGCGTGGAGCGCCCGAGCAGGTAGCGGCAGGCCGTGACCGTCAGGCCGGGATCCTCCAGCAGCGCGGTTTCGTCCATGAAGGCCGGTTTCTCGAAATCGCGCAGGTCATAGCGCCGGAGCGCGCCGTCCCGGTAGACCAGCGTCAGTGTGTCCGCCAGTTCGGAGAGGGCGATGAGCAGCGGCGCCGCGCCGTCGGGGCGCGGCGCGATCGGGACCCGCGCCGCGGTCCGGGCGAGCGTGGTCTTGCCGGTGAGGATGTTCTTGCGGCGCGTGAGACGCGAGACAAAGGCGTCCCCGTTCTCATGGAAACTGGCGATGAACTCGCCGGCGGATGACTCCGTACGGTCCACCAGCCGCACCGGGCTGGACGATTCCTCGGCGATCGGTTCGTTGACGGCGAAGGCCAGACCTTGCGACCGCAGTTGCCCGGTCGGCAGACGGACCCAGACCCTGTCCGCCGCCTCGGCGGATTCGCCCGCCGACAGGGCCCGCGCCTCCGCGGGCGCGTCCGCCTCCGCCGCGAAGTCGGTGCGGAATCCCAGTTGGGCCACGGCGATCGAACCGTCGCCCAGGCCCAGGATGGCCTCGGTCCCGGCCAGGGAGAAGGCCGCGGCGGTCACCTGGCGGCCTGGCACGAGTTCATGGGACCCGAGCGACCGGCCCCGCTCCATCGAGAAGGACTCGATGCGGCCTCCGGGCTGGTAGACCCAGCCGATGAGCTGGTACTCGTCAACCGTCAGTCGCGTTGGCGCCGTGACCTTCCGGACCGTGAACGTGGAGGGATCGGAGATTTCCGATGGTTTCAGCAGGGGGAGGGCGACCCACAGCAGGTACAGGAAGACGGTCGACACCGCCACGAGGGTGCCGATGCCGCCGACGGTGATCATGTATCGGGAGATCACGTCGCCGGCCCGCACCGACCAGGTGGTCTTCTTCTTCCGGGCCCGTCCGCTGAATGCCTTCGCTCCCGACATGTGTGTTCTCCGAGAAGAAGGCGGCGGGACGCTCCCCGCATCCCGCCGCCCTGGAATCACTCAGATCCGCTCCGCCGGGCTTAGAAATCCGGCGAGATGCCGGCTTTCTTCAGCGTTTCGCGGGCGATGTCGGCCGTCACGGGGAAGTAGCCATCTTTGACCACATCCTGCTGGCCCTGCTTGCTGAACACGTAACGGATGAACTCGCGGCGCAGCGGGTCCAACTGGCTGTCCGGCTTGAGGTTCACGTACACGAAGAGAAACCGCGAGAGCGGGTATTCGCCGGTGTAGGCGTTGGCCGGGGTGGCTTCGATCATCTTGCCCTCCGCGGAGGCCAGGGGCACGGCGCGTACGTCGGCGGTTTTGTAACCGATGCCGCTGTAGCCGACGCCGCCCTTGTCCGAGGCCACGCCCTGCACGACGGCTGAACTGCCCGGCTGCTCCTTCACGGAGTCCTTGTAGTCGCCCTTTCCGAGCGTGTGCTCCTTGAAGTAGCCGTAGGTGCCGGAAGCGGCATTACGGCCGTACAGGCTGATAGGGAGTGTCTTCCAGTCGCCTTCCAGCCCGAGTTGGCCCCAGTTGACGATGTCTTCGGGGTGGCCCAGCTTGCGGCTCTTCGAGAACACCGCGTCCACCTGCGCCATCGTCATTCCCTTGACCGGGTTGTCCTTGTTCACATACACGGCCAGCATGTCGATGCTGGTTGGCAGGGCGGTGGGCTTGTAGCCGTACTTGGTCTCGAACTCGTCCATTTCCTGCTTCTTCATCTCGCGGCTCATCGGCCCAAAGGTCGCCGTGCCGCCGATCAGCGCGGGCGGTGCGGTGGAAGAGCCCTTGCCTTCGATTTCGACCGTGACATTGGGGTACATGTTCTTGAACCCCTCGGCCCACAGCGTCATCAGATTGTTCAGTGTGTCAGAGCCCACACTCTTGATGCTGCCCGAGATGCCCTGCACCGGCTTGTACATCGGCAGCGCCTCGTCCACTTTCACCTGCGCGCTTGCCACTGTCGCCGCCAGAGCCATCGCTGCGACCGCGACTCCTTGACTGACCGTCATCCATCGTTTCATCGACTGCTCCTTTTGTGTTGCCCGCCGGGAACCCCGACGGATCGATTCTTCTCCTTCATATACGTTCACAGCGTCGCAATCGGATGTTAGATGCGTGTGAGCGGACGGTTAGTTTATCGTCAAGCGCGAGGCTCTGATTCCTGTGCGGAGGGAAGATCGGTGCCCGCATCGGGCTTGATCGCCGCGCCGTCTGGTTCTACGCTTCGTTGCAGAAGCATGATCGGAGAGCGGACAGAGGCCGGTTGGGAAGTGCGCTTGCGGCCGTGCGGCGCGCGGCGCTGGGGCGCGGCGGCGTTCCTCCTGCTGTGGCTGTGTTTCTGGGCGGTCGGCGAGGCGGTCGTGCTTGTCGTGCTCGCGGGGGGCCTCTACGGGCTGCTGACGGGCGGGCCGGTCCTGGGGCGGGCCCTCCCGGCCACGCTCGGCCCGTTGTTTCTGGTGGGCGCTTTTCTCTCGCTCTGGCTCGCGTTCTGGACCTGGGGCGGCCTCGCGGCCCTGCATGAACTGCTGCGGCTGACAGGGTCCGAGGACCGGCTCGTGATTCATCCGCGCGGCCTCACGCGCCGGCGGCGTGTCGGCCCGTTGCATATCGCGTGCGACTTTCCACGCGAGGTTCTGCGCGCCGTTTACGTTCGGCGGTATCAGACGGCCTTGATGGCGCAAGTCGGCGCGGAAGTCCGGGAACTGTCGGTGCTGGGAACTCTGGAAGACCGACTCGAAACCGCCGCCCTGATCCGCCAGGCGTTCGGGTTGCCGGAGAGCGAAGGTCCGCTGCTTTCCGAAGCGCTGCCGAGCGGGTGGCAGACCGCCGTCGCGCCGGAGGGTGGGATGCTGCTGGTGCCCGCCGTGGGGACCCGGCGCCGGCAGGCGCTGGCCCTGACCCTTGGGGCCGCCGGCGCGTGGGCGGTCGCGCTGGCGCTGGCGCGCGACACGCCGCGCAACCCGAGCCTCGGGGCGTTGGCGGCCATGGTCCTGGCGGCGGCGTGCTGGCTGGCCTGGAAGTGCGTCTGGCTTTGGCGCGGCCGCAACGAGTGGCGGATCGAGCCGGGCCGGTTGACGCGGCAACGCCGTTTCGGCGCGCGTCTGACCGTAAGGGGCGAAGCGACCCGCCTGGAGTTGAACGAACGAACGGACGGCGACGGCGACCGCTGGTACGAACTGGATGCGGTGGCTGACG
>CAZTAJ010000147.1:0-8602 GCA_964611575.1 uncultured Verrucomicrobiota bacterium | reverse complement strand
CGTGGATGCCCGAATGAGGACTGTTGTGGCAGGGCGGGGCGAGAGGCGTTCAGAACTCATTTTCAGTCTCCTTCTATCCCCTGCCACCCCCCCATCGACAAGGAATGTCGAAGACACTAGCAGGCGACCGGTTTCAATACAAGCACGGACCTTTTCGTGTTCATCGTGTGTAGACAAGCGGGTGGAACGTTTCAGAGACCGGCGGTTGAGGATATTCGGCATTCCTATAGAGGGTTGCAGCAGCGGAGCACGTTGCGGGATTGGTCATGTGGATACCTGGCCGTTAACAGTCGAGGCGGGGAGGCGGGAATGAAGAGGATTTGCGGGCAGAAGAACAACGCCTGGCGGGACGGGTTGAATCCCCTGCAGGGCATGAGTCTGCCCAGAATGGTCGGGTTGCTTCAGGCCGGGGAGCGTGGCCAGTATTCGGACCTCCAGTGGTTCTATTACTACATGGAGCGGTCGGATGCCATGGTACAGGCGGTTCTGCAACGGCGACGGTCTGCGTTCATGGGGTGTGACTGGGATGTGCGCTTGGTGTCGGGCCGGCGGCGGGGTGTCGAGGTGGACCGCGTCCTGGCCAGTGAGCAGGCGGCAGTGCTTCGAGAAGCGTACGAGCGCATCGCGAACTTCCGGGAGGCGTTGGGGTTCCTGTTTACGGGGTTCTTCCGCGGGTTCGGTCACCTTGAAAAGCACGTGGACACCTCCGGTGCCGTGACACGGCTGGAACCGGTCGAGCAATGGTTCTGGGTGCGCGATGGGTTGTTTGGCGCGTGGGAGTACAACCAGGATGCCCTGAGTGGACGATGGCGCGGCGTGCCGATTGATCCTGAGGGCTTCATCCTTTTCGAGTCGGTGGCACTGGACCGGATTCTGTCGGTGCTCTACATGCGAAAGACACTGAGCCAACGGGACTGGGATTCGTTTCTGGAGACGTTCGGGATCCCGTCGGTCTTCCTGATCGGGCCACCGAATACTCCTGCGGCCAAAGAGGCGGAATATCAGGCGATCGCGGAGGCGATTATTTCGGACGGCCGGGGGTACCTGCCCAACGGGAGTGACATCAAGTACGTCAACGCCTACGGCGCACGCGCGCCCTTCCTAGAGCAGATCGAGCACATCGACAAGCAGATCACCATTGCGGCAACGGGTGGGTTACTGACGGTATTGGCTGAGTCCGGATCGGGGACGCTGGCCGGCAACGCGCATGCGGATACGTTCCTGCAGATCGCGCGAAGTGACGCCGCGATTCTGAGCGGCGTGATGCAGGAGCAGTTCGATATGCCGCTGTTGCGGCGGTGTTTCCCAGGGCGACCGGTTCATGCGTACTTCGAGTTCGCGCCGGCGGCGACGGATGAGGTCTCGCGGGTGGTGCGGGACGCCGTCGAACTGGCGAAGGCCGGGGTGCGGATCGACCTGAATGAGTTGTCGGAGAAGACCGGCTACCGGTTGGAGTTGGCAGCGGGCCCCGCACCGGGATCCGCAAAGGCTTCCGCCTCCGCCAAGGCTACGGCGGACATGCCGGCGGACAAGGCGGCGGACGAGCCGGTGTGACGGAAGGGGGCCGGGGGGGGGTTGATAAAATTTGAAATTGTACGTTTTTTAGGAACTTTCTTGCAGTGATTGTGAAAGCGTCAAGATGGGGTGTGACATGTTGATTCTGAACCGTGAATTCAAAGTGCCTGATGATGGGTGGTACCAGCTCGCGCCGCTGGGGGAGTTTCCGCATGCGTGCGCAGGGGTGATCCAGGTGATCGATGGTGAGTCTTGCGTCGCGATGGCGGCGCGGTTTGCGGCAGATGCAGCGGTGGCGAACTTCGCGGGCCTGTTGATCGACTTCGATCATTTCTCGATGCAGGGCGGGCAGCGATCGGAGGCGGCGGGGTGGATTACCGCGCTGGAGGCGCGCTGCCAGACCACAGACGACAGACTGCAGACCGCAGACCAAGACGGCGCGGCCGGAGGCCGTCGCCCTACCCCAGAGACCTCGGGGCTTTGGGCGCAGATTCGTTGGTCGGATGTTGGGGAAGCGGCTGTCATGGGTGGACGGTATCGGTTTCTGTCGCCGGTCTGGTCTCGCGAGGATTGCGTGGAATTGGGCATTGATGCCGCGGCGGCTTTGCCGCGTCTGCGGCCGATTCGGTTGTTGAATGCGGCGGTGACGAATGACCCGAATCTGAAGGGGATGCGGCCGCTGTCGAACAGTGGACGGATGACAGAAGACAGTGGACGGACGGAGGGAACGAGCGGTGCAGGAGACGGTCAGGGGGTTGAAAACCGGCATTCTTATAGAGACACAGACGGCAGGGCTGAGGGCGGAGACCTGAAACCTGAGTTCAGAACTGGGGAGAAGACCATGAAGAGCGTGATCGAGAAGTTGCTGAATCATTTGGGGTTGGCGGCGGACGCAACCGAGGCCGTTGTCCTGGAGAAGTTGGGAGCGTTGCCGGCCTTGACGGTCGTTACGGAACTCCAGAACTCCTTGCGCCTGGTTGAGACCGAGCGGGATGCCCTGAAGGCGACGGTCACGACCGTTGAAGGCGAGTTGCTGAACCGGGACCTGGAGACCTTTGCCGGCGTGATCAGCGACGGCACCAAGGCTTTCTGGTCCGAACAGTTGCTCTCGAACCGGACCGGCGCACGGGCGGTACTGGCCGAAATGGTGAAGGCGACGGCGACTCCCGGTGCGGCGACGCCGAAACCGCTCCACAACCGGGCAACCGCGCGGCCTGTGCCGCCTGGCCAGATGACCGGCATCAATTCGACAGGCTCAGGGCAGGCCGTGACTGACGGTGAGAGTAAGGCGATGAAGATCCGGAACCGGGCGCATGAGATCGCCAAAGCCGAGGGCGTGCCGTTCTCGCTGGCGTTCCGGAGGGCGGAGCGGGAAGTCATCGGCCAGTAGGCCGGGGAAAGCAGTTATTGGTTAGTGGGGATTGGTTATTCGGGGAACTGCGAACGAAGGGCCTCGAATCGGGACAGTGTGAAACGGAGGAGCAGATGAGTCAGAGCAATACGCGGATTGGTGATTTTCGGGTGTTGGCCGGTGAGTCCCTGGTGGGCAAAGAGGGGTTTCTGGTCAAGTTGACGCATGACACCCAGGTGCCGGAAGTGAAGTTGCCGGACGCTGTCACGGATTTCTCGATCTACCTGGTGATCGAAGGCCCGGCCGACGCCGCGTTGGCGACCGTGCGGCCCCTTGAAAACGGGCGCAATGTGCGGCTGAAGTTGTTCGGCACCTGCAATCCCGGCGACCTGTTGGTCCCCGCGCCGTGTGATGGCACTACGGATGGCATGGTTGTCGCGCTGCCGGCCGAGGCGGGGACGTATCGCGGGATCGCCATTGCCGAGGAGGCCGGCGTTGACGGTCAGTTGGTACTGGCCCGGCCCTGCATGCTGAGCAACGTGACCGTGCTTGGTGAGTAGTTGCCGGCGGTAACGGTTGGCAGGTGGATTTGGGGCGCGATGGAAAAGGAGCGATGACGTGAAAAGGGTTCTGGTACTCGGGGCGATGTTGGTTGGGGCGTGCATGGGTCAGGCGTTGGCGGACCGGGATGGTGATTTTCGGGAGGCTGTTCGGTTGTCGACGTCCAGTACGGGCAGTGTGTTGACGGCGGCGCATATGTTCGTTGGGAACGCGGCCGGCGTGGCTGCGGATGTGGCGATCAGCGGCGACGTGGGGGTGACCACGTCCGGCGTGGTGACCGTGACCTCCGGAGCGATCAGTAGCGCCAAGATTGCGGATGGCACGATATCGAATGTCGATGTGGCCGCCGGGGCCGCGATTGACCGCAGCAAGTTGAACCTCGGTGGGATCAGTGTCACCAACACCTTCCTGACGGCCAACTCTACGGTCACGAACGTCATGACGATGTTGAACGGCGTCATTACGGCGTGGACCACGAACGGTGCCAGTGTGGTGCATTGAGGGAAGCGACTGGGGATTGGAGATTGGTTGATTGGGAAGAGAGCCGCTGAGGACAGCGGCCGTTACAGCGAGAAGAGGAGAATGTGTCATGAGTCGATTGAGTGAGATCAGTGCGTCCCCCACCCTGCGGGAGTTTGCGCAGGGCGCGGCGCAGAGTGCGATTATGCCGGTGGCCGATTTTCTGGCGCCGACGGTGGAAGTGGCCACGAGCGTGGGCCGCTTCAAGTGCTACACGGAGAAGAACCGGTTTCATATCCCGGACACCCTGCGGACGTTGGGTGGACGGGCGGCTGAGTTGCGGTTCGACGCAACCGACGCAACATTCAACTGCGAGCCGCATGCCCTGGACTATCCGGTGGACAACCTGGAGCAACTCGAGGCCGACGGCCTGGAGAATATGTTGCGGGAAGGCGCCACGGCGGTGGCCGAAGTGGCTGCGCTCTCCCATGAGAAGGCGGTGATCGACGCGGCCCTGACGGCGGTGGGCGCCGGCACGGCCAAAACCTGGAACGCGGCCGCCGATCCGATCGCGGATTTGGACGATGCCATTCTGTCGGTCATCAAGGCGGCGAAGTATGGGTCGCTGATGGGCGTGGGCGTGCTGTTCGGGGCGACAGCGTGGAAGGTGTTCAAGAACCAGGACAAGGTCCGGGGCCGATTCGTGGTTGGTAACGGGCGGAACAAGGGTGACCTGGGATTGGCGGTCCCGACGGAGCAGTCGGCCAGCCAGATGTTCATCGGGACGCCGAATGTCCGCACATCCTACATGATTTACGACCTGAATCCGGAGGGGAAGGCGGAGAACATCAACTTTCTCCTGGATACCGCGGTGTTGGTCTTCGCGCGCAAGGATGCGCCGAGCCGGCGCGACCCGAGTTTCATGAAGACGTTCCGGCTGATGAACGAATTCATGGTGCCGGGGTCTTACATGCGCGATGACGGCCGCGTCGAGGTGGCGAAGTTCGACTGGTCGGAGGACGTGAAGGTCACGAACGGTTCGGCGTGCGTGCGGCTGAACGTCGCCGCTGCGTAGCAGCGGGGGCAAGGGTTCAGGGTTCGGGGTTCAGGCGGGGATTTGGGTGGGCCGGATCCCCGCCCTTTTCTTTCCGGGGGTGGTGTGTGACGGGCTGGAGTCCAGTGACGGCGGCGACAATGGACGAGGCGATGCCGACGGATTACGAAATCGCATACAGGGCCTGGCTGGACGCAAATCCTATCAAGGCGACCAGGTTGGCGAGCATCGTGGCGGTCACGGTGCGGACGTTCCGCTCAGCCGTCAGGGCGCAGCTCGGGTATGACGCCGATCCGGATGTCACGACGGTACCGGACGAGGCACTGCTCCACGCTGAGGATCTTGTGCTTTTCAAACTGGGAATGGAGATGGGCATGTCGTTCGCTCCCCAAGTCTACAACCTCTACAACCAAGCGCATATCTGGCTACGGATGGTGGCTTCTGGTGCGATCAAGATCGACGTGGGCGGCGCGATTGGGACTCCCTCCTATGTGGCCGCATCGCGGGAGGAAAGGTGGTTGGCATGAAGATAACCGTGTGTGTCCTGGGCGGGTGCTTATTGGCTGGCGGGTGTCATGCCGGGTGGATGCAGTCGGGCGGCGGTGGGATCACGATCAATACCGGGGGGGACTCGACCGTCACAACCCGGCTGGCGGCCGTCGAGGCCGCTGTGGTGGATATGCCAAGGCGGGAGTTGGACGTGATGGGTGATATGGCGGCGTGGACATTCCATCCGCTCGATGGATATCCGTGGGCCACTGCGATGAGTGCTGACGGTCGTGTTCAGGCCGTGGCGCCTGAGCATGGATATGTCCAGGAATCCACCGACTACGGGATGTCGTGGGTGAATGTCGGCAGCAACCGCGATTGGAGCGGGATCGCCATGAACTCCAACGGAACCCGGCAAGTGGCCTTGTGTTACGAGTCGACGCCCTACTACTCGACGGATTCCGGGGCGACCTGGGCGACAAGCGCGAGTGACACGGCCTACTGGTCCTGTTGCGCCATGAGCATGGACGGCGCCTATGTCATCGCGGGGTCCGACCTGAGCGGGTTCTACCTCTCCACCAACGGCGGGATCTCGTTTGCGGCGGTCACGGCCCTGGTCGCTTCGGCCCACAGTTGGACCGATGCCGAAATGAGTTCGAATGGGCAGTACATGGCGGCGTCATGCAGGTTGCGGGTCCTGGATGAGGAACCCTACACCGAGTATGACGGTGGGATCTACGTCTCGACCAATTGGGGACGCACCTGGACCGTCAAGCAGGAGTTGAGGGACTTCGGTGGAGTGGCGGTGAGCGCCGACGGAGTGCGCCAGGCAGCGGTCGGTGAGAACGGCCGGGTATACCAGTCCGTCGACTACGGGGCCTCCTGGACGGAAAAGGGACCCTCGCTGAAGTGGCGTGACATGGCGATGAGCAGCGATGGCCGCCGGCAGATCGCCGTCTGCTACAACGGGTTGACGGCTGTGCCGATGTATGTGTCGACCGACTACGGCGAGACCTGGACTGTGACCGGGGGGCTTGCTCGCTGGGGCAATGTCAGCATGAGCAAGGACGGGGCCTATCAGTTGGTCGTCCAAACCCATGCCGGGTTCTGGACCTCTCACGCAGCGTCCCGGATACACGGAGGCCTTACCGTCGAAGGCGGGCTCGGGCTTGGCGCGTTGGGGCAACTGATGGTCATCCACGGCACGCAACTTGTGTTTGTGGCCGGTACGGTGACGAACGTGATCGATGCGGACATTCTGAATCCGTAGGAGGCATGGGCATGAAGGGTTTGATTGTGGCGGCGGTTCTGGCGTTGGCGGCCGGCGGAGTGCGCGGGGAATGGGTGATCCCGTCCCAGCCGGCAGGACCGATTGTGGGCCCGGCGGGGTCGAACGGCGTTGACGGAGCAACCGGTCCGCAGGGGCCGCAGGGTATTCAGGGTCCCGTGGGCCCGCAAGGGCCTCAGGGTGCTCAAGGGCCAAGTGGAACGAACGGTGCGCCTGGTGCACAAGGGTTACAGGGACCGGCAGGAACGAACGGCGCGACGGGTCCCCAGGGCGCGGTAGGACCGCAAGGGCCGGCGGGGACAAACGGAGCGACCGGGCCGCAAGGGCCAGCGGGGACCAATGGCGCGACCGGCGCTCAAGGGTCGCAGGGCATTCAAGGGATCCAGGGTATTCAGGGGCCGGCGGGAACCAACGGTACAAACGGGGCGAATGGCACAAACGGCGCGACCGGCGCTCAGGGTCCGCAGGGTGCAGTCGGGCCGCAAGGCCCGGCTGGCACCAATGGGGCCACTGGTCCACAGGGTCCTCAAGGCGCGATTGGACCCCAGGGTCCGGCAGGAACGAACGGCACCACCGGACCGCAAGGGCCGCAAGGGATTCAGGGGGTCCAAGGTCCAGCCGGCACGAACGGGGCGACGGGCCCACAGGGTCCGGAAGGCCCGCAGGGTCCAGCGGGATCTGGAGGGGGTGGTGGCGATCCGTCGGTGGAATTCGATGTGGTCGGGACCGGGCTCACCTGGACGGCAGTGGACGTGGCGCGACAGTGGACCGGCACAGCGATCAGTTCTGACGGACGCCGGCAGGCGGCGGTTGTCAAAGCCGGGTTGGTCTACGTGTCGAGCGATTACGGCGCGACCTGGTCGGGCCGGGGAGACGTTCGGAATTGGACGCAACTGGCGATGAGTGCCGACGGGGCCATTCTCACGGCCGGCGTGTCTTACAGCCAGCCGTTGTACGGATCGCGCGATTACGGCGTCACCTGGACCAACCTCTTGGCCGGGAGCAGTTGGGTGGGTCTGGCCATGAGCGCGAACGGGGTCTATCAGACGGCCATATGTGAAGGCGGGTTCATCTACGTGTCGAGCGACACCGGCACCACGTGGACGGCGAAATCGGACGAACTGTTCTGGCAGTCCGTCAGCATGAGTTCGAACGGTCAATATCAGACGGCCGCGTGCGGGCAGGAAGATGAGGAGAGTGGCGGTTCCCTGTATTTCTCCACGGACTACGGCGCGACCTGGACAGCCTCGGGTGACGATCGGTACTGGGCCTGCGTTGCCGTCAGCGCGGACGGAACAAGGCAAACGGCCGGGGTCAAAGGCGGGTATCTCTACGTGTCGACGAATGCCGGCGCGACTTGGGCCGAGCATGACATCGGCGGGCAGTGGCGAAAGGTGGCCATGAGTGGCGACGGTAAGCGGCAGGTGGCCGTGTTGAATCAGGGCCTGGTCTACGTGTCGAATGACTACGGGGCGACCTGGACAGCGACCGAGACCTCGCGGAATTGGCAGCAGGCCGCGGTCAGCGGCGACGGTGTTTACCAACTCGTGACCGGGTCCAGTGTCCCGATGTTCGTCAATCACGCGAGGGCGCGGGTGCGCGGGGATCTGACCGTGGACTGTTCCCTGAAGTTCGGGGTCCTGGGGCAACTGATGATTCAGGGAGGGACGCAATTAGTGCTGGTGGCGGGGGCGGTAACGAACGTGCTCGACAGTAACATCCTGGCGCCGTGACCGGCCGGCGGCGGGATCTGAACGGGAGGATGAACATGAGACGCAGAGTTCTGACGATCGGGGCGGTTCTGGTGGCGGGCGTTGTGGCGGCCGTCTGCGCGGCCCCCTGGGCAAAGACGTACTCACTGAGCGCGGCGACAGTCGCGGTCACC
>CAZTAJ010000146.1:0-8687 GCA_964611575.1 uncultured Verrucomicrobiota bacterium | reverse complement strand
CCGCCCACGAAAGCCAAACACAAAAAGGCCTCGCTTTCGTGCAGGGACCGCAACGTCAGGGCTTGCAGGTATTCTCTGAGGAGGTTGAGTTTACCCGCGGCGTCCGGCCTGTCGGCGGCCAACTGCAGCGCTTCCTCTTTCATAAGGCGACCGTCCCGTCCCGTCCGGTCTCGGCCACCTGACTCCAGACCCGTACCGCCGCGGTCAGGCGCGGTGAAACACACCGATCGGCGTAGCTAGCCAGTCTTGCGGGTTGAACCAGTTCGAAATTCTGGAACCGCATTTCCGTCATGCGCGCCAGATCCCATCGCCCCGGCGCCAGATGCCAGAAATCCAACAACGCCTTCTCCGGCTCGGCCAGCAAGACCGATGCTCCATCGATAACCGCCCGGCGGTATCCGAAGAAAGCGGCTGGCTTCAAATGCCGGTACGCGAACGTGCCGAAGGCGTTGACGAAGGTTCTGGGCACGCGCGGCGTGACCGAGGTATACGTGACCACTTTTTCCGGAATCAACCCGTAGAACGCGAGCGCCCAGTGCGTACTGAGATAGGACGGGGCATACAACTCGTTGGCCAGTCGCGCCGTGTTGATTGGCATCCGGCGGTATCTCTCCGCAAAAGCATACATGCCTCGTCGCAGGGGGAGAAGCTTCCCCGCCTTGCACCAACGGTGCAATTGCACAGCGAACGATTCGCCCGGCAGGCCGGTAAGCTGGACTACAGAGGCCAGATCAAACCACCCCTGACTTCCGACAAGGCCCAATAGAGCATCGAATTGCATGTACGAAGTTATACATACATGTATGTATTTGTAAACCAATATCAGTGACATCGCTGAGGGACGCCGAGACTGAAGCTGTTTAGACTGTAGGCTGTAGGCAAATGCGTGTGTGGGCGCGCTACCCCGTAGCGCGCGACTGGCAAAGCCCCTGTGATCGCCCTGTTCCATACCGGGCGGAATTGGTATTTGCGACGCCAGAGACTGCATCGTGCTGGACAGTTTTCCGTATATTTGTCTATCATGATTGCCATGAAACACCTTCGTGACGTGGTGGTGACCCAGAAAGGCGATCTTGAGGAGCAACTTCGGCGATCCTACGTCGAACGCCAGTTGGCGTCTCAATCGGTTACGGAAACCGATCTGATCCGCGTGATCATCGGCCCCCGACGTGCGGGGAAATCGACGCTCGCCGTCCATTTGCTCCACCAGTTGGGCGGAGGGGGCTATGCGAACTTCGACGATGAACGCTTGGCGGACCTTACCGATGCCGATGCGCTGATCGCGGCCATCGATGAGGTCTATGGCCGCCCCCGCCACATCCTTTTCGACGAAATCCAGAATTTCCCGCGATGGGAGCTCTTGGTTAACCGCCTCCAGCGCACCGGACGCCGCTTGTTGCTCACCGGCAGCAATGCCAACTTGCTCGGCAGCGAACTGGCGACGCATCTCACCGGCCGGCACCAGGCGGTCGTATTGCTTCCGTTCTCGTTTGCTGAAACGCTGGCGGCAGCCGGCACGGAACGTACGGCGGCGGAGACGGCGGCCCTGTTTGACCGCTACGTGCTGGAGGGCGGCTATCCCGAACCCCTTCTGCGAGGAGCCAACCGCACCGACTATCTGCGCGATCTGGTTCGCGCCACTTTACTGAAGGATGTCGTGCGCCGGCATCGGATCCGGGCGAGCGCGGGATTGGAGGACGTTGCCCACTATTTCTTTTCGAACACGGCGAAGGAATTCTCATTCCGGACGGTGGCGGCTGTGGCGCGGGTAACGAGTCCAACGACCGCCGAAAAATACACGCGCCTGCTGAGCGAGGCCTTCCTGCTATTCACGCTGAACCGCTTAACGTTCAAGGCGCGCGAACGCGCAACGGCGAACAAGAAGGCCTACGCCATCGACCCATCCCTCGCGGTGTGCCTGGGAACCCGTCCCGGCCAGGACTTGGGACGGCTGGCCGAAAATGTGGTGGCCATCGCCCTATGGCGGCGGCAGCTCGCCGGCGAAATCGAACTGGCCTTCTGGAAAAACAAAGAGCACGAAGAGGTCGACTTCGTCATTCGCGAGCGCGGGCGCGTGACCAAACTCATTCAGGTGTGCTGGGATCTATCCGATCCGCACACCCGTGCCCGTGAGTTCCGCGCCTTGATGAAGGCCAGCGTCGATCTGCGCTGCGACGACCTCTGCTGCCTCTGCCGTGAAACGGCCAAGGACGAGGACTTCACCTGGAACGGGCGCACTGCCCGCATCCGCTTGGCCCCGATCGCGCAGTGGCTGGCGGACGCATACCCGGGCGCAGGCGGCTGCCCTCTGATCTCCGACCTGGTCTGAGAAACCCCGAATGAACGCCCAACAGTCAACGTCCAACGCCCAAGTGGTGCGGCGATGCTCTCTCCCCGTTGGTCGTTGGTTGTTGGACGTTGGCTGTTGGATGTTTCGCATTTCCTGACCCATCCAGCCAGCGGGCGGCCCTCTGCCCTCTGTCCTCTGCCCTCTGACCTCTGATCTCTGATCTCTGGCAGCCTTCAGCCTTCAGTCTAAACCGCTTCAGTCTCGGCGTCCCTCAGGGCCGCCGTCGAAATTGATCCGTTCCTTCTCGACGACCAGCGGACGTTTGCGCACCTGTGTGTAGATCGCGCCTACGTATTCGCCGATGACCCCCAGAAAGAACAATTGCACCGAGGCAAAGAAGAACAGCCCGATAACCAGCGGCGCTGCACCAACCTGGAAACGTTCCCAAAACAGCAGCTTGTAGACGAAATAGACGAGCGCAACCGCCAGACTGAGAATGGCCGTACAGAATCCTAATATGGTGGCCAGTCGCAGGGGCGCCTTCGTGTAACTCGTCATGCCCACTATGGCAAGGTCGAAGAGCGAGAAGAAGTTATTCTTGGACTTGCCCCTCTCCCGCTTGGGTTGGGTGAACTCCACCGTGGCAATATCGTAGCCGAGTTCCGCCACAATCCCGCGGAAATACGGCGGCTGATCGTCCACCGTTCGCAGGATATCCACGACTTTCCGGTCATACAGACCGAACCCGGTGAACTGGTCGACCAGCGCCACATCCGAAACGCGGCGAAGCCAGCGGTAGTAGCAGCCCCGGAGAACGTACAACAACCGCGATTCCGCACTGCGCGTCTTGACCGCCATCACCACACGCGCGCCCCGTTCCCAAAGCTCGATAAAGCGGGGGATCAACTCCGGAGGATCCTGCAAGTCGGCCACGAGGAAAACCACCGCATCCCCTCCCGCCTCGCGTATGGCGTGAAAGGGGGAACGCAATTGACCGAAGTTACGGGCGTTCAGGATGACTTTGACACGGGAATCCTCCTGCGCCAGTTCGCGGAGGATGCCGGGAGTCCGGTCTTCAGAGGCATTGTCGATGAACAGATGCTCATAGGTGTAACCCGGAACGGCAGAGAAGGCCTGTCTTACGCGCGCATAGACCGCACTGACGTTTTGCTCTTCATTGAAGCAGGGAGTAACAACCGTGATCAGTTTCATGACGTTTCTTTCGCCCTCAATTGCAGCCAGAGGAATCGCTCAGGCGCGTGACTCAGGCAAAGGTGCCACCATCATGTTCTCATTGAACTCGTCGCGACTAAGAAACGGGTACATATCCTCCAAGGGTTTGGAGACCAGTCGCCCGTCAGCTAGTTTGGCCGTTGAAACCGCAGGCACGATCTCCTGATCGCGAAGACACATCACCTCACAGAGTACCGGTCCCGCCTGCTGCAGCACCTGGCGAATGCCGCTTTCGACCTCACTGCTCGCATTGATGCGAATGAACGGCACCCCGTAGGCGGCAGCCAAACGCTCCAACGAAGGGAATGAAACCCCGGACGTTGAATCCGTGCCGATCAACCGCCCCTCGAAGAAACGAGACTGCGTAGACCGAATAGACAGGTATCCGTCGTTATTCCAAACAAACAGTTTTACCGGAAGCTGGTGGTGCACGACCGTCTGCAGTTCCTGCACGTTCATCTGAAAGGACCCATCGCCGGTAACGCCGATCACCTCACCCTTGTTGCGCGCCATGCTGATACCGATGGCGGCTGGCAGGGAGAACCCCATCTCCGCCTGCCCTCCGGAAGTGACATAACGCTGCTGCTCACGGAGTTGAAGGCCCTGCGAACATGCATAGAATGCAGACCCGGCATCTGAGATGACCACCGCATCCGTCGCCATCAGTGCCGACAGACGATTGACGAAGTAGTACAAATTCACCGGACCTTCCGCCGCATACTCCGGCAGACAGACGGGCCACCGAGCCTTCCAGTCACTGCACTTCACCAACCACGAACCTCTGTCGGGCGGAGGCGACGAGAGATCCTGGTTTAGCGCTTCCAGGCATTGCCGAACGTCGCCCACGATCAGGTGGTCGATGCGCACCGTGCGTTTCTGATGTTCGGCCGGGTCGATGTCGACAACGATGGTTTTGGCCTCACGGGCAAACTTCGAGTACTCGTGCCCCGTCGAACTCACACTCAGACGGGACCCCAACACCAGGACGAGGTCGGCATTCTGAATCGCAAAATTGCCGGCACGGTCGCCCTTGGTGCCGATGCGTCCGATGTACAGAGGGTGGTTCGACGGAAGACAGTCAATCCCCAGCCGTGAAACGACAAAAGGCACTTGGTTCGTTTCGATAAACTGTTTGAACGCCTCTGTCGCCCGGGCAAGACGAACGCCTTGACCCGCAAGAACAATCGGCCGATGCGCAGCGGCCAACGACTGCCGGATCAGTGCCAATTCGTCGCCCGTGATGCCGGTCTTGCCGGTAAACGCGGCCGCCGCGATGTTATCGAAGTGAGGCACCCCGTCGGGATCGATGTCGGCCGATTGAACATCCATCGGGATATCCAACCACACAGGTCCCGGGCGCCCGGTCCGGGCCAGAAATGCAGCCTTTTCCAACTGGAAGGCGACCTGACTCGCGTCCCGGACCATGGCCGAGTATTTCGTGATCGAAGAGACAATGCTGACAATGTCCGCCTCCTGCACGCCAAACTGTCGCAATCGCAACCCGCTGCCCTGTATGGTTTCACGCGTCTTGCACTGCCCGGAAATGAACAGACAGGCGGTATTGTCCTGCCAGGCGTTGAGAACACCCGTGAGGGCATTGGTTCCACCACAACCCGTAGTCAAATACGCCACGCCCAGGTCGCCCGAATACTTGGCTAACGCGGCAGCAGCCATGGCCGAAGCCTGCTCATGATGGTTGCATATGGCCGACAGTTTCGGATGGCAAGCCACTCCATCCGATAGAAACATCATGCCGCCACCGGACACCATGAAGACGTGCCGGGTGCCTTGACGAAAGACGAAATCCGCTACGTAGTCAGCCACTCTCACGCGCTTTTCCTCCCCAGCAAATGTCCAAGCCGGTCCACGCCTTCCACGATTCGCTCACGCGACGTGGCGTAGCACAACCGCACATGTCCGGCGCCGTATGTGCCAAAGTTCGAACCCGGCAGGACGGCGACCCCCGCCTCGTCGAGCGCCTTTTGGGCAAGGGTCGTATCCGTAAGGCCCGTGTCCTCAACATTTGGGAACACATAGAACGCTCCACCCGGCTTGAGACACCGCACCCCACGGATCCGGTTTAGGCCGCTAACAAGCACATCGCGTCTTTCCATATACTCCCGCATCATCATCCGCGGACCGTCCTGGGGGCCACACACGGCTTCAATACCCGCATACTGCACAAACGGAGGCACGCATGAGCACGTGGTCTGGAGCAGCAGCCCCATCTTCTCGATCACCTCGGCCGGGCCGATGGCGCAACCGACGCGCCATCCGGTCATGGCAAAAGCCTTGCTGAATCCATTGGCCAGGATGGTTCGGACCCGGCAGGCGTCTCTGCTCGTCGGTGAGTAGAAGCGACCCATATCCTCGTAGATCATACGCGAGTATATCTCGTCGCACAGGAGGTAGACATCGGCTTTCTCGGCGATATCGAATACCGCATTCAGTTCGGCCGGGGTCATTACCGAACCCGTGGGATTGTGCGGGGAGTTCAGAATAATGAGGCGGGTCTTGTCGGTGATTCGCTCCGCCACGTCCGCAGGGCTCATGCGATAGGCATTCGCCTCACGAAGTGGAACCCGGACAGGAACCGCGCCACAGAAATTCAAGACCGAATAGTAGCTGGGGAAACCGGGATCAGGGACAATCACTTCTTCTCCGGGCTCCACCAGACATCGAACGGCGAAGTAGATGATGATGTTGGCCCCCGGCGTGATGAGGACCTGGTTCATGTCGGGACGAAACCCGCGCGAACCGAGGGTCGTATCCCGGATGGTCTCGCGGAAAGCCGGCAACCCCATGGAATCCGTGTAGTGTGTCTTGCCATTCCGCAAAGCCGCGCAACCCGCCTCGACAATGTTGGACGGCGTCGCAAAATCGGGGTCGCCGATCTCGAAATGAACGATGTCACGTCCATTCCTCTCCATTTCCAACACATGGGAGAGGACCTTGAACATGGGCTGCCCCTCAATACGCCCGGCTGCACTGGATAGCTTCTTCATGACTGCACGCCTTTGGGAGACTCGGATGAAGAACGCTCCGCAAAATACCGGAGTGTCCGCTGCAACGCCTCATCGCACCCAACACCCGCCTTTAGTCCCAACTCAACCCGCGCACGCGTCGTCGCAGGAACGTAGTCACCCCCCCGATGGTCGCTGCCCTGTTTGCCCTTTGACACTACCTTGCATCCCGTCCCTGCTGCAAGGGCGACTTTGAGTGCCAACTCCCTGATGGTCAGGCAGCGCTCGTCACCGACATTGTAGGCACGCGTTGGGGCGCCCCGGACCAAAATTGTCCACAGCCAGACCGCCAGGTCCGCAGCATAGAGATAGGACCGTCGTGAGACTCCGTCGCTCTTCATAACGAGGGCTCCACCGATCAACGCATCCCGAATGAAGTTCCCCACGGCAAAGTGAGCATCCAGGGGGAGGTATGGACCGACGAACGCGAAACAGCGTGCGATCTTGGTTTCAAGCCCCGTCTTTCCGTGATAAAGCGAACACATGTGCTCGGCCACCCGCTTCCCTTCACCGTACGCCGATGCGGGATCAAGCGGGTCGGGTGCGCCACCATACTCCTCGGGGATGTGCGTCAGTTCGGGGGGTTGCGGCCCATAGACCGCGCCGGAACTGGTCAGCAGGAACTTCCGGGCGCCGCAGTGCAGGGCGAAATCCAGCGCGCGCCGGGTTCCTTCCACAATTGTATCCAGCATCAACAGGGGGTTCTCGGCGTTCAACCGGGCACTGGCTTCCGTCGCCGCGTGTATGACATGCGAGAAAAGGCCATCCGGGAAATCGAATCGCCGGACGTCCCCCATATGCAGGGTTACGGAGCGATGGGCCGCCAAGTGCGGGGCTTTCAGCCGGAAAGCGTCAGGATCCCTCGTCAAGACCCAAGCTTGCGCTCCAAGCCCCAGTTTGTCGTTGGCCCAGCAAAAACTCTCCAGCAACCAGCACCCGAAGAATCCCGTACCGCCGGTGATGAAGATGCGTTGGCCACGAAACTCATCCCACAGCCCTTCGGTGTGGGCAAGGACATGGTCAAGATCCTGAGCTAGAGGGTTCATGGGGGAGAGGTCAGAGGACAGAGGACAGAGGACAGATAACGGATGACAGGGGGCAGCCGCCTTCGCCCGGGTATAGGCTCCGGCGTGCCATGCTGGTTATTGGAGATGGGTTTCATTGGAGATTGGGCGCGTGAAGGGTCAGCGCACGTGAAGGGTCAGACTGTAAATTACAACTACCGACTCCTGTTTCGCCAATAATCCGGCCTTCTATGAAGATTCATCACAGCGACAACGATCACCACTTGATCCGTAACCGTGTAAATCAAGGCGTAAGGAAACTCCTTAACAAGACATCGATTGAACGTATTGTCCAGCGGAGTCCAACCCTGGGGAAATTCAAGGATGCGCTCAATGGCAGCGTTGACCTGTTCCGAAAAGGTGAAGCCAAGCCCCGGTTGCTGAAGTTCGTAGTAATCAATACTGTTGAAGAATTCGTCCCGCGCTGCCTGAGCAAACTCGTGTCTCATTTCTGAAATCTCGCCTTAATTTCCTCAAATACGACTTCACCCGGTATTGTCTGAACTCTACCTGACCGAATATCGGCAAGCCGCTTGTGAGACTCCTCGAGCCAGGCCTTTTCAATGTCTGTTGCGGCAGGAATGGTTATGACGTGCAACAGTTTATCGAGCAAAGATAACCTCTCATCGGTCGGGAGATCCAGCACCTCGTTATATATCTTTTCAGACAATGCCGTCATCTTTCACCTCGCTGACGATTCTTCACAGATTACGCGTCGATGTGACTATTAAATCAACTCAAGACATGCGATACAAGGGCGAAGGGCAGGGTGTATTTCACTAACCCCTTCAGCCTCGGCGTCCCGGTAGGACGCCAGTGGTCTTTCTTCATCGTTTTATCGTTTATACAGCCGTCCAGAACGTCTGACACGCATTTTCGCGCGTGTGCCCGTAATGGGGCACGGGGGCCGAAGGACATGTAGGGCGTCCGCTTGCGGATCACCGTCTTGCGCAAGGCACGCCGACAAGCAGCGGCCCTACAAAAACACATAATCCTGTGCATCCCGGCAGAACGATCCGCTCCTAGCCCGACTTTCTCAACTGGCAGTGAGTTTCGTTTATTTTCAGGCACCGGTGC
>CAZTAJ010000145.1:0-8799 GCA_964611575.1 uncultured Verrucomicrobiota bacterium | reverse complement strand
CCAAGGTCCGGCGCCGGGGAACGAAGGCCACATCTTCATGGCCGAGAACCTGGTGCTTGTCAGCGTCGATGGTTCACACGGTCACAACGAGTTAGGGGTCTATGGCGGGACGCCGGAGACGTTCAAGCTCCTGGGCACATGGGCACAGCCCCACCACAACACGACCTCCTACCACTGCAAGTGCATGACCTTCCCGGTGGTCGAGGGCCGGTTGTTCATGCGCGGCTTCGACGGCATCCACTGTTACGACCTGCGCAAGAAGGAGTGAGCCGCCGCGACATCATCACGACGAGACCGGCCGGGACCACTGCCCACTTTTCACGGATGGGCGGCATGGTCCCGGCCGCAATCGCCTGTTGCTACCGACCCCGGTCCTCCTGTAAATGCATCGGAGAAAAATGAACTTCAAGAATCAGGGCTCCTGATCCCCCGGATTTTGAAGTGAGACTTTGGCATCAGGACACCGGAGGTGTCACAGCATGTAGCCGGTGGTTGAGCGCAGCGACACCACCGGAACGACGAAATATCAATATGCACCCCGGCAGGGGTGCCAGCAAATGAATTGATGATAATTCCCAATAAATCCGCTGGCATCCCTTCAGGATGCACCCTGTTTTTTCTCCAACCGGTGGTGTCGCTGCGCTCAACCACCGGCTACATGCTGCCATGCCTCCGGCATGAAAAACACCAATATCTCGTCTCACGAACAATCCAACCAGTCGTTGTAAGTCCTTGCGATTCGTTCGGGGATCAGGAGCCCTGAGAATACAACCGGAATGGAAGAAACCATGATCGACCAAACGAGAAATGGCACGAAGATCAACCCCAACGTCGGCCACAGCCGCAAGGAAAAGCAGATGAACGCAATCACCAAGATAACTTCACTGGCAGTGTTCGCCACCCTGGGCCTGGCCTTGGCGGCGGGAGCGGCAGAACCGCCCAAGGAGCAGCCAGGGGACAAGAAGGATTCCGCGGGCGTGGCGCCAACGAACTGGGTAGCGCCGGTGCCGGGCTTCGTGCCAGTTCAGCCGGGCGAGCATCCGCGGCTGCTGTTTCGCAAGACCGATCTGCCGGCGATCAAGGCTCGGGCCCAGACGCCCGAGGGCAGGAAGATTGTCGAGCGGCTCAAGGCGACCCTGGGCGGCGGCGAGGCGATGCCGACCGTGTACAACAAGGCCAAGCGTGCCTACGACCAGAACTCGCCGGCGCCCGAAGGTACCTTCACCATCTCGCACCTGGCCGGGTTCGGAATGCTGTACCAGTTGACCGGCGACAAGAAATACGCCGAGTTGGGCCGGCAATGTTTCCTCAAGGGCAAGGAAGGGATCCGCGATCGGGACAACCGGTATTCGCAGACCCACGTGGACGGTCAGCTCCGGCTCGGGCCATCGCTGGCGATGCTGGCGCTGGGCTATGACCTGTGTTACGACGGTTGGGACGAGGCGTTCCGGCTGGAAGTGGCCCAGTTCATCCAGAATTACTCGATGGAATCACGCTCGGCCAAGGACGGCCCGACGCCGCCGGTGCTGTCCTTTAAGGGTTTGGTAAGCGATCCGCGGCACGGGCCGCTCTCGAACCATCAGGGCGCCGCCCTGGGTGGCGCGGGCTTTGCGGTGCTGGGGTTGCTGGGCGATCCGGGCACGGACACGGTGCTTCTGAAGGAGATGGACGCGAAATGCCGTGAGCGACTGGTCAACAGCGTGCCGCTAGGCTTCGGCCCGTATGCGTTCTACGCCGAGGGCCAGGGCCCCAGCCATGTCGGGGTCAACTCGGGGCTGCAACCCTACATCCAGGCCTTGCGCGTGGCGGCGGGCCAGGACTACATCAGCGGCAGTTCGATGGTCCAGTGGTGGACGTTGCGTTGGGTGATGGAAGTACTCGCGGATGGCCAGGGCAACGCGATCTATCCGGCCCGGCACGAGTTGATGGGCAAGTCCTACGGCAAGGAGCGGATGTTGTCGGGCAACGGCGGGATGACGCATGGCGGCTGGTTTTCCCAGGGCTTCGGCACGATCCCCGAATCGTTCAAACCGGCCTTGCTCTGGACCTACCAGAACTGCGCTGCCAAGGAGGACCAGAACCAGTTTGACACGTTGAATTACCCGCATCGGGCAATCATGGCGCTGGTGAATTGGCCGCTTGGGATGAAAGCGGAGAACCCGGCCAGGGTGATGCCCAAGGCGATCTGCGACACCTTGCACGGCTACTACGCGATCCGCAACCGGTGGCAGGACAGTGATGACGTGGTGATCACCATGTTCGGCAAGACGGGCAATTACCGGCAGCAGAAAGCCTGGCTCAAGCGACCCACCAAGGTGTTTGGCGTCGGCCAACAGGTCGAACTCTCCGGGATCAATGGCCAGCACGATCACATGGAGACCGCGCCCGATGGTTCGACCTCGTTGCGCTGGCCGGGCAAGTATACGTCGTTGTTCGCGGTGGACTTCAGCCGGCGCGGCGGCGTCGAGGCGGTGATCGTTCACAACCTGGAGATGAAAGAGGATTCCAATACCTACCGGACATTGCAACGGTCGGTCGCGATCGGCGGATTGAAGTTGAGATGTCTGACGTTGTCCACCACCGACCGGCACCCGGCCATCAGCGCGGGCAAGCTCGGGGACAAACCGGCAGCGATCATAGGCGGGTTGGCGGTGACGCTGGAGGACGGCAAACTGGTGTGCCACGACGCGCCAGGCGCGCCGGCGGCGATGATCGAGGCCAAGACATTGAAGAAACTGTTCGTGTCACCGACCGTGGACGAGAAGGATGTCAAGTTGCCGACCGATCCGAGTTACGCGCTGGATTTCGACAGTCGGTACGAGCGGGGAGACGACCTGTTCGCCCGCAACGTCGCGGCCGGTCGGCGGGTGAACGGCAAGGGCGACGCGGTGTTGCGCGGCGTGACGATCGTGCCGGGGGTGCTCGGCTCCGGCCTTCAGGTCGGCAAGGGCGTGGCGTTCGTGCCGGCCGAGACCACCGAGACCTCCCTGGTCGGCGAGAACGGCTACACGGTCAGTTACTGGCTGTATCTCGACGAACCGGTGGGAGCCAGTTCGTACCACATGCGAAGCGGCGAGTGGTACACGGGCTACGGCAAGGGCAGTCTCCAGTGTCAGTTCGACAAGAAACTCGATGTCGACACCGATATCGAAATCGGGCAGTGGCATCATGTCGTCTGGATCGGAAACCCGGCCGAGAAACGGCTGTCGCTCTGGTACGACGGCGCCTTCCGGGGCAGCCTCGCCTGCTCGGGCCAGGCCATCGCCGGCGACACGTTCGGCATCGGGATGAGGGTCGCCAATGAGGATCTGCCCAGCCCGGGCTACCCCTGGCCCGGCCGGCTCGACGAGGTCCGACTGTATCGGCGGGCGCTGACCGCGGGCGAAGCGGTCGCGCTCTACCGCGAAGGCGCCAACGCCATCGCCAAACGCGAGGCGGGCGGCAACCAACAACCCTCGGCGGTGGCCGCCTGCGAACCCACCGCTGGCTTGCCGCCGTTGACCGTCAGGTTCAATGCGTCCGACTCCAGCGATCCCGAGGAAGGCAAACTGACCTATGCCTGGGATTTTGGCGACGGCGCCACCGGCACGGGCGTGACCAGCACCCACACCTACGCCAAACTCGGCACCTACGCCGCCAGACTCACCGTCACCGATGACAAGGGCGGCTCGGCCACCATCGAAAAGACCATCCGCGTTCAGAACGAGGCCCCCAGACCCGAAGTCCGCGCTGGCTGGGATGCCATCGCCGGCAAGGGCGAGGCGGCTTACGGGGTCGAGGACATCAAACTGGAGGCCAGCGCCTCGGTCGATCCCGAAGGCAAACCGTTGAAGTTCACCTGGACTGTGGCCGGCCAGTCGTATGAGGGCGCCGTGGTCCGGGCCAAGTTGCCGTCCCCGGGCGCGCACCCGGTGACGCTGCTGGCCGATGATGGCACAGGCCGGACCACGACCTGGCGAAGCATGGTCAACCGGCCCGACGCTGAGGGCCGGAGTCTGGCCGAGACCCCCGTGGGGACCTATACGCCAGGGTTGCACTACCGGTATTTCCACCAGGGCAGTCGGCAGAAGGACATCTCCCTTGAGAAACATGAGGTGTTCCCGATCGAGTGGAACGTCTTCAAGCATTTCGGCACCGCCCATACGCCGCTGCCATGGAACAGCCGGCTTCGACCGGTGCATTACTGGCTCGACTGGGCCGGGTATCTTGAGGTGCCGGCCGATGGCGAGTACACGTTCCACTTCAACGTCAAGGGGGGCGCCTATCTCTGGCTCGGGTCCCGGCTGATCGGCAACTGGTACCAGGGCTTCATGGCCAAACGGGAAAACGAATTCAAGGATTTCTCGGTCAAACTGCAAAAGGGAGCGCACCGGTTCCGGCTGGTGTTCATGGCCAACAAATACGGCGGCCAACAGAACCTGGCCCTGACCTGGACGGGACCAGGGTTTGCCAACGCCTTCATCCCGTCGTCGGCGTTCACCCGCAGTTTGACGGTGGCCGAGCAGCAGGCGGCTGGCCTGGCCAATCCGCAGCCGGGCAGCGATGTCTGGGACTGGTTCCCTGAATCCAACCCGCCCCTGGAGGGAACAGTGTCCCCACCCGTCACCAAGGGTAAACTGGAGTTGACGATCAACGGACCGGGCGCCGACCGGTTTGTGACCGCCAGCGTGAAGTTGCCGGCCGACTTCGTCGAACCGGTCGAGGTGGTCTATCATCCCGGCGACGGGTCACGGGTGTTGGCCAGGGAGTTGTCGCGGCTGTACCCGCCTGGCGCCGAGTACACCATCCGGGTCGAGGCGACCGATACGGCGGGGCGGTCGGCAACGGCCTGGCGCAAGATCGCAGTGCCGGCAGTGCCGGCTTTCGAGAGCATCGGCTTGATGTTCGGTAGGGAGGGGGAATTCCTGCGACCGACGACCGTTGCGGGCGTGTTTCCCCAGGGGTACTGGAACTTGGTGAGCAAGGCGGTGTCTGGCGAGAAGATCCGGGACAACCAGGGCCGCGAGGTGGCACTCAAGGTGCCCCCGGTGGAGCAGTTGCCCTGGAATGCCGTGTACACCGGCCAGACCAGCCCGATGGAAGACCAGGTGCTCGGCATGGTCGGGTGGTTCAACACCAAGGAGATCGCGCTCGAAGGCATCCCCTACGACCGGTACGACCTGGTCGTGATCGCACCCGGCGCCAAGGGCGAACAGGGTCTTCTGGAGATGACTGTGGCGGTGGGCGGCCAAACCCGAACGGTGAAGACCACCCGTGAGCCTTCGGATTTCGATGGCCGGTATATCGAGGAGACCGACGCCAATCCTGCCGGCAACTACATAGTCTTTCGCGGCCTGACCGGCCCGAAACAGACGATCACGGTAGCCAGTGTCAAGGGCTCCAAACGTCCGGCGATCAATGCCCTGCAAATCATCCGCGCCAAATAGAACGAGCCATCAATTCCCGGAAATTTGCGTTCCAAACCCCATGAACATCGACCCCAACCGCGGCAACAGCCGCAAGGAGAAAAGAATGAACGTGATCACGAAAACAACATTAGTCGCCGTGCTCGTCACCCTGGGCTTGGCCCTGGCGGCACCGGTCGGCGCCGCCGAGACTGAACTGGTCGGGGCGCAGACGCCCTGGCGGGTGTTCCTGCGGATGGGCCCCTATGTGGGGCGCAAGGACGGCAAGTTTGTCGCCGCCGGCGGCGCTCAGGGCCGTGAGGCTGTGCCGGTGGACTTCACCAAGGCCGAGTTCCTGAAGGACTGGACGGCCCGTCATTCGCCTTCGCCGGCGGACGGCTGGTTCCGCGCCGACTTCGACGACAGCGACTGGGGCCGCTACCAGGCCGACGAACTGGGCGAGAAGACCGGCGGATACGGCGGTGGGTTCGAGTTTGCGACCGCTGTCCCGCATGCCGACCGCTTCCACCTGCGCACCTGTTTCGGGATCAGCGACCCCGCGGCGGCTCAGGATCTGAGTTTGGAACTGGCCTATCGAGGCGGCGTGGTGGTGTATCTGAACGGCAAGGAGGTGGGGCGCGGGCAGTTGCCGGCGGGCGGCCTCGACGCCGCGGTATTCGCTGAGGACTACCCGGTAGAGGCCTACCTCGCGGAGGATGGGACGACGTTTCTGCCCGGTGTGGGTCGGAGGGCGTCGCCGGAACCGAAGTGGAAAGACCGGTACGAGGGGCGCATCCGGCGCCTGAAACTGCGGCTGCCGGCGGAGTCCCTGGTCAAGGGATCGAACGTGCTGGCGGTCGAGATCCGGCGCGCGGCGGTCGGTCGCTTGGGGCCTTACGGAATGTCCTGGGACCATGGCGGATTCCACTCGGCCCGCCTGCTCAGCGCCAGCGGCAAGGGCGCGGTGGCCTGGACGGCGGCCGTCGAGCAAACCTACGTCTGGAACGCCTGGCCGATGGAGACGGTGGCCGACAAACGCATGGAGAAGCCGGGGATTGGCTGGAACACGTCCCAGCGTGCCATGCCGGTCCGCGGCCTGGAGACGGGCAATCCCTTCGACCCGCTGCGGCCCGTGCGGATCGCCGTGCCGCGCAACGGCAATTGCGCCGGCGTGGCGGTCGTCAGCGACCGGCGCGGCGTGAAAGGTCTTTCCGCACAGGTCAGCCCATTGGCCGGGCCGGGCGGGGCGACGCTCAAACCCGATGCCATCGAGATTCGCTACGCCGCCCAGCAACCTGAGGCACGGTTCTGCGATGTGCTGCTGCCGAACCCGCCCGCGGAGGCGAAGAACGTTCCCGTGTGGTTGCTGGCCAGTCCGCCCAAGGACCAGGCGCCCGGCTGGTACAAGGGTACGCTGAGCCTCTCGGCCAATGGGCAGTCGTTCCAGGTGCCGGTCGAGGTGCTGGTCACTGCCTTTGCGGTGCCCGCGCCTCGGGACAACCGGAGCATGGCCGGGATGATCCATTCACCGGACACGCTGGCACTGCATTACGGGGTCAAGCCGTGGTCGGACAAGCACTTCGCGCTGATGGAGAAGACCATCACCATGATGGGGCAGGTTGGCAGCGACGTGGTGCATGTGCCGGTAGTCCTGGGGACGTACCGCGGGGTGCAGACCGGCATGATCCGCTGGGTCAAGCAGGGCGATGGGTACCGCCGCGACTACAGCGCGCTGGAGAAGTTCCTCGACCTGTGGACCAAGCACTGCGGGCCGCCCAAGGCCCTGACGATTGACCTGTACTCGGCGGGTAACGATCCCGAAGTGATCGACTGCCGCGACAAAGTGTTCAGTGTTCGACCGCGTAACGCCAAGGCGCCGCTGCCGAAGGTCACGCTGCTGGACCCGGCCAGCGGCGACATGACGGAGCTGGCGGCCCCGTGGATCGGCGCTCCGGCGGGCGAGGCGTTCTGGCGACCGGTGTTCGACGAGGTGCGCGAGATCGCCCGCCGCCGCGGCTGGCCCGACAGCGTGATCATGATCGGTGAGCCGCAGGACGACCGGCCGACGGAACGTTTCGTGCAACTCATGGCGCAGTGGGCGCCCTACGCGCGCTGGTCGTTGTTCTCGCACTTCTCGGGCGACGCGACCAGTTTGGGTGGCGCGAAGAATTCCGAACAAGGCACGCAGGCTGACGGTCGCTGGATCATCCTTCCCCGCATGGAAGTCGGCTACGGCGCGATGCCCCACGAACCCCTGTCGCCGGCGATGACGCCGCAGGATGAGGGCCGGCGCAAGATGACCGCGCTGATCGGCGGCACCTCTCGTTGTAGTATCCACCAGGGTTCCTCCCCCGAGGGCTATCGGACGATCGTCTGGTGGACGGGCAACTCCGCCCATTACGGCCTGGACTACTGGGGCCTCCCCCGGATAGGTCGCCTGCACGGAGACCTTGGCATGCTCACTGCCGTACTGCCCCTCAGCATGACCGCGCCGGGGCCGGACGGGCCGTTGCCGACGGTGCGGTTCCAGATGTATCGCGAGGCCGTGCAGGAGGCGGAGGCCTGGCTCACGATCGTGGGGACCTGCGCCACCCGCCAGGACGACCAGGCCAAGGCGTACATGGCGCTCTACCGCGATGCCGTGAACCTGTACGCCCGCGGTGGCGGTGTGGAGAACTCCGCCGTGCCCTTGGCGAAACTGAGTCTGGGCTGGGTCGGCGCGATCGCGCGGGCCTACGAGGCGGCGGGCGAGTTGACCGGCGCCAAATCGGATGCCAAATGGCAACAACCGCCCGCAGGCAAATGACCTTCGTAAACGCCTTTCGCAGTGGATTTGGCAATTATAAAACAAACCTCGCTCTTGTATGCTTCGGGATGAAATGTGGCATGGGCGTCCCGCCCATGATTGCTTTTTCACACGGGCAAGATGCCCGTGCCACAGGGGATTCATCCAGAAGCAGACAAGAGCGACAAACCTCTACACTTTAGTGAGTTTGAAAATCTAACCTTGATCGGATGTACGTTCGTTTCTTTTAGAAAACGCAGTTGAACGCAGTGCGGTTGAGCAGCAAGAAAAGCAGTATCGTCTCAGCCGCGCTGCGCAGGTACAAAACAACGAGGTTCTTCAAATCCTCGATTGTGTGCGGTTCACGAAACGACCCACACAGGAAACCAACAGTGAAAGGATCACCAATGACTACACAGAAAAACGCAAGCAGCCAACAGGCCTCAAGCAGGGTAAAGAAAGGATTTGCCCGAGGTGTCTGGATTATAAAGACTGTGAAGATTGCAACGTGCATTCTTACGGTGTTGTTGCTCGGCCTGTTGCCTGCCTGGGCGCTGATCAACGTTCGCTTCACGCCGGCCGACCTGATCCGGGGGGCGCAACAGGTGTCGGTGGTGAAGCTGGCGTCGG
>CAZTAJ010000144.1:0-8875 GCA_964611575.1 uncultured Verrucomicrobiota bacterium | reverse complement strand
GAAGGTGGCTCACTTTTAGTGCGTGCCCGGCTCACTCCTTAATGCGTGTTTGCGGTTCTTCGTGCTTCACAAACGAGTGGAGCCGGAGGTGATTTCGGGGAGATTGACGTGAGTTTGGACAGAGGCATTGCCGTGGATGTTGTGCGCGCCAGCCATCTGGAACGGTATCGGCTTGAGGTAACCTTTGGCGATGGCCATGTCTCCATCATTGACTTCGGGCCGTTTCTGCGCGGATCCCTGAATCCCGAGACGCGTCAGTTTCTGGATGAGAAGCGATTCAAGAGTTTCTCGCTGAGTCACGGGAACCTCATTTGGGGGGACTATGAAATGTGTTTCCCCGTCGAGGATCTCTATGAAGGCTGCATCAGCCGGAAAGAGCCCGCCGGTGCGACCTTTGCCGTTGCGGAGCCCCACGCTCAATACGTCACGAAGAAACGAACACGTTCGTGATCCACCGTGGACCGACGGGCCTCTGCGCCCACCCGACTTCGCCAAGGCTTCGTCGGGCAAGGCGTGCGCGGCTACAGAAGAAAATCCCGCTGTAGGCGCGGGCGTTGACCGCGTTCTTTCCTTCCGAAGTCCTGATGAATGGAGACAGGACAATAGCATCTCATGGAATAGTGGAGTGATGGAGTATTGGCGCAAACACGCCAGGAGAATCAGCTGACCTGCAAAGTGCGGAACTCGGCCGCAGAGGTCGAAGCGGTTTAGAACTCATAGTCCGGCAACACCCCAACACTCCCGAACTCCACTACCCCGCGTCTGTGGGCGCGCTACCCCGTAGTCCACTACCGGTCTAGTTCCCGGACTTGACCACATTACGATCATATCGCACTATGGTCGGAATGAAAACCCGCTACCTTCAGGCGCCGATCGAACAACTCTGCTTCTCCGGCCACAAGATGGCTTTCGTCTCGGGGCCGCGCCAATGCGGTAAGACGACCATGTCGAAACTAATGCTGGCCCAACGGTCTTCGGGATCGTACCGCAATTGGGACGACGTGGTGTTTCGGCGGCAATGGGCCAAAGATCCGAGCGCCATCGTCCCCGCGCCGGAACGAGACGCCCCGCTGGTCGTTTTGGACGAGATTCACAAGGCCAAGGGCTGGAAACGGACGCTCAAGGGGATCTATGACACTCTTCCCGGGCCGGCAGACATCATGGTGACGGGCAGCGCTCGACTGAGCGTGTACAAGAAGGGCAGCGACAGCCTGACGGGGCGCTACTTCCAGTTTCGCCTTCACCCCCTCACGCTAGGGGAGATGGATAAATCAGAGTCACCGTCGCCTGATGAGGTTCTATCGGCGCTCTTTCAGCGGTCGCGCCAGGCGTCTCGTTCAGCCGTGTCGATGTTTGAGGCGCTGGAACGATTGGGCGGATTTCCCGAACCGTTGTTGGGCCAGAACGAGCGAAAGGCCAGGCTGTGGCGCCGTAATCGCATCGACACGGTGATCCGGGAAGACGTGCGGGACCTCACGCGCATTCCGGAACTTGGCAGGATCGAGATGATGGCAGCGTTGCTTCCCGAACGGGTCGGGTCCTTGTTCAGCAAGGCCTCCCTGCGCGAAGACCTGGAGGTGAGTTTCGACACGGTGCGCCGCTGGACGGCGTTGCTGAAGGATCTGTACTACGTCCACGAGATCAAGCCATTCCAGACGGCCATCGCTCGCTCTCTTCGCAAGGAAGGGAAGATCTACATGTGGGACTATGGCGAGGTATCGGACCCTGCGGCGCGTTTCGAGAACCTGGTCGCCAACCATCTTCTGAAGGCCTGTCACTTGTGGACGGACACGGGCGAAGGACAATTCGAGCTCTGTTACCTGCGCAACAAGGAGAAGCAAGAGATCGATTTCCTTATCGTACGTGACCGGCGGCCGTGGTTGCCCGTGGAGGTCAAACGGGCCGACGTGGATCCTTCGCCGCACTGGCGGAGGTTTCTCCCGGCCCTAAAGTGCCTTCGGGCGCTGCAATTAGTCGCAACCCCGGGCGTATGGCGGGAGCACTCGGTCGGTAACGCCCGAGTAACCGTGGCGAGCGCGTGCGAGGCCCTTGCCTACCTGCCGTAGCGTTCACTCGACTCCGGCCGACGTGACATGGACCAATATGGCCTTGGCGAAGAACGCGCGCGACAGTGACGAACTCTATATCGTGGACCCCGTGTCCCCGCCTCGATCATTTTGCTATTCCCGGACAGAGGGTTAAGGTTTGGCAAGCAACCTCGTCATCGGTGCAAACATGGGCTTCTGGTACAAAACTTCAGCCAACGCCACGACCAACGTTGAAACAAGACCGTACACGTTGCCCTGATGAGCACCGCAAGTTGGTGCCGTCTGCTGCCGGCACGAACAGTGCTGCTATTTTCCAACGAAGGACGAGAACGCTGGCCATGTGCATGATCGGGCGGACCATCGGTCTGCCGCCGTGCAAAATGCCGTTCTGCGCCATGGCCCCTGCCCTGGATGAGAAGCAGTTCGACGCCAAAAGCCTCCAACTTCTGTCCGCCCTGCCAGGAAAACGGCGAGAAGGCGCTGAGCGAGATGGGCATGCAAATCGACCCGCGCATCCGCAAAGCCGGCCAGCGCCCGAAGCCGACGCCCAGTCTGTAGACGCGGGCGTTGACCGCTTTCCTTCCCCGCCCAGAACGGCAGGAGGCATTTCTGGAGCCGGCCGTCCCGGCCGGAACACGAGGAACGGCGGGGACCGTCGTCTCCAGGGCCGGACACCTGGGTCACCGGTGCACGGCAGCCCGCAACTCCTTCAATCCCGAAAATCCTGTTCATCCTGTTCAAGCGATACCCTTCTCGGCGCGGCACTCCACTACACCGCGTCAGAACAACCCTATTTGCTCTGCGCTATGCCAGAGTGTCCACGAATTCACGGGGCGTCAGGATGCGGCATGACTGCACCAAGGCCGCCGGGAAGTGACGCTTGTTGCCCGTGATCAGCGGCACGTCAGCCGCCAGGGCAACTTCGAGGAAGGGGATATCGCCGGGATCGGGCAGGTGGCGGATCGGAACCGTGCAGACCACACGCTCTGAATCGTGACGCAGGAACTCCATGATATCGCGTGCTGCGCCTTTCGGGAAATAGCCGCGAAGGTGTTCCCGTCCCAGGACGTCCGCATACTCTGCCAGGATCCGGTCGTCCACGACCAGGCGCACCTCGCCGGCACGCAGCAAGTCCACCATTCGCGCCGGTGGCGAGCCAATCCCGATCATGCCCGACACCAGGACGTTGGTGTCCACGACCAGTCTCACGTCATGCCTCGCGCCCGACGGCTCTGGCGGATCGCGGCTTCGATCGTTGCCGGAAGCGCCGGCTGTCTTGCCGCGGCCTGACGGGCGCGTCCGACAGCGGTAGAAAACAGAGAGCGCCGGATCTCGGCGAGGGAGTCTTCGACATTTTCCGGGACCACGCCGATGAGAATGGCGCAAGGCTTGCCGTCGCGGGTCACGACGAGTTCATGTTCCAACGCCAGTTTATCCCAGAGGGTTCGGCTTCGCTTCAAATCCTGCACGGCCACATAGGTCATAATAAGCTCCTGTTACGCTCCGTATAGTAAGACAATGGAGTGATGACGTCAACAGATATCGCCCTTGGTCTCCTCGAAATCCGGAAGATCCTGTCCAAACGACTCTCTTCAGAACGTGCTCCCTTGGGTTCATCCCCATGTGGTTTGCCGTTGCGTTCGCGCGGTTTCTTCAGGATATCCCCTCGATGTGAGCGTGGGCGCGCTACCCCGTAGCGCGCGACACCAGAGTCACCGCTGCGCGGCAGTCCTCAACTTTCCCAATCCCGAAAATGCTGCTGAATCCAGTCAACGACACGCTTGACGGCGGGTCGCCCATGTAAGACAATCTAATACATCACCCAGGGAGGCGATATGCGCCGTACATTAACCGTGAGTCTGCCGGAAGCCGTTCGCAAGGAATTGGACCGCACGGCCCGGGCCGAAGGCGTTTCGCGCAGCGATCTTGTGCGCGAATCCGTGCGGGATTACCTCTTTGTCCGACACTTCCGGGCATTGCGCAAACGCATGGTCCCTACGGCCGCGGCCCAGGGGATCCATACGGATGAGGACGTGTTCCGCAACGTGTCATGAGACTCGTGCTGGACACGAACGTGCTGGTGGCGGCACTGGTCGCTCGCGGTACCTGCAACGAACTCGTCGAGCACGTGGCCTTGCGGCACACGCTCGTGACATCCGAGACGCTGCTCGAGGAGTTGGCCGATGTGCTGACGCGCAAGTTCCGATATGCCGCCGGCGATGCGCGTGAAGCGGTCGCGCTCGTGAGATCGCGCGCCACGGTGGTTGTTCCCGCGGCCCTGCCGACCCCGGTCTGTCGGGATTCGGATGACGATGGCGTCCTGGCGACCGCCGTCGCCGGCGACTGCGAGTGCCTGATCACGGGGGACGACGATCTGATAACGCTGGGTCGCTACGCCGGCATTCCCATTCTGAAACCGTCGGCTTTCTGGGCATTCGAAGGCGCGTGAGCCGATGCCTTGAGACGGGATTAACAGGATTCAACAGGATTACCTGTGGCACACTTCAACTTCCCCAATCCCGAAAATCCTGTTCATCCTGTCAAAACGATCGAATACGCCGGGCAAGTCGCCCTACCCAAAGACCGAAGGCCAGGTAGGGCGTGGGCCTCCGGCCCCGCCGAAGCTGTATGACGCGGGCGTTGACCAACCTGCGTCTCGCCTCAGTCCTTCATCTTCCGGATGATATGGCGGGCCAGATGCTCGTTGATCTCACGATGTCTCGGGATGGGTTGACACACGCCGGTTCTCGGGTTCTGATACCAAGTCATGACGGCCGCCGTGCCGGAGAAAGATGCAACCGCTACACGTGAGGGATCGAAGAGATCGTAGCGCTATCCTCGAGTTGCTTGACGAGGTCGTTGCGCTTCATGCGAATTGCAGTTCAGCAACGTGGCGAACGCCTGGGATTCTTCCACTGGCGAGTTCGTCGCGGATGTCTCTGAGATTATCCTGCAATTCCTTGAGGGACTCACCTTGACTCATGTAGTCGGGGAATTCTTCCAGATACCCCAAGAACATGTCAGCTTCCTGCCAATAGACGTATTTCATCGTCGTCATATAAATAGTGTCGCACGGACTCCCGGTCCGGTCAAGCCGTCGGCTGTAGACGCGGGCAGCCCACCCCGCGATGTATTGAGACAGGATTATCAGGATTCACCAGGATTGTTGAATTGAACAGAAGTTCCGGTGGGCGCGCTACCCCGTAGCGCGCGACACCCAGGTCACCGGTGCGCGGCAGCCCTCAACTCCCCCAAATCCCGAAAATCCTGTTCATCCTGTCCAAGCGATACCCTTCTCGGCGCGGCAAGGATGCCGCCGCCCTACCCAAAGACCGAAGGACAGGCACGTCGCGGGCCTTCCTACTCCACCCGCCCGTGCAAATAGGCTTTGCGCCGTGCTTCCGGGAAGCGCTCGATGGCGTACCGGAGCATCGTTCGCGGCATGGACCGGTAACGCGGCGCCAGGAACGTCTCCAACCCGGCGACATCGCGCTTGCCGACCTCGCGCAGCATCCAGCCGGTGGCCTTGTGAATCAGGTCGTGCGGGTCGCCCAGCAGCCGGTCGGCGATACGCAGGGTGTCCCCGAAGTCCCCCGCGCGGATGAAGGTGTGAGTGGCCACGATGGCGATGCGCCGTTCCCAGAGCGAGTGTGACCGCGCCCACCGGTCCAATGGGGCGCGGGATCGGCCGGCCAGCCATGCCCCGACGATGTTGGGCGCCGATAGGTCGACCAAGTCCCAGTTGTTGATGCGGGCCGTGTTCGCGCCATACAGCCGGTAAATGCGCCGGCGTTCGACCTCCGATCCCTTCTCGAACTGACGCACGAGAATCATCAGGGCCAGCAGGCGCTCTTCGTGAATGCGCGAGGCCAGCAGTGCCAGGATGACCCGCTCATCCGCCGCCTGGAAATCACGCGCCAGCCGGCGCAGAGCCGGCACCGGAATGCCCACGAAGACATCGCCGGCGCCGTATTCGCCGGGGCCGGTCTTGAAGAACCACTGGAGGTTCTTGGCGTAACGCGGATTGCCCGTGGCGCGCACGGCGGCATGGATAGCCCTGACAGTCGGTCGGAGGGTGTTCATGGAACGGCATTCTGTCAGAATCGCCGGGACCGGCGCAAGGCGCCTCCGTGGGTGCCACAGGGCAGACGCCTCTATACGCGAAGGAATTCACCACCCGCTACGCCCTCCTTCGCCAAGGCTTCGGCGGGCAAGCTGGAGTCACGGAATCACGGAGAGGAAGACACGGAGAAGAACACGACGGCGGTCCAGTCTCCCGTGCACTCGAAACCGGGGTGTTGCGCGAATTGGGCGCAGGGCGGTGGCTTCTTGGGCGCTTTCAGGGGGCCTATCGGGGTTCCCGCCCTGTGCCAAATTCGCGCAACGTCTTCTCGGGAGAACGAAGGGAGCGTAGCGGAGTCCGATCTTCTCCGTGTCTCCGTGGTGAGCCTTCTCTTCTGCCCTCGAATCCACAAGGTCTCTCACTTGCGCACCCACCGGAAAACGTCTTTCGCGCGGACGGGCCGGATGGCATAATGGCGGCCATCCCAACGATAGGAGCATGAGCCATGGCAGTCAATTTCGTGGAACGGATCGATGACGGCGTCCCGGTGCGCCATGTGCTGGTGAGCGTCTCGGACAAGACGGGGCTGGACCGGCTGATCCCGGCGCTGATCCGGATCAACCCGGCGGTGCGCCTGTTCTCGACCGGCGGCACGTACACGGCAATCAAGGAGATGCTCGGCCCCTCCGCCGGGCGGAATTTGACGCAGGTCTCGGATTACACGGGCCAGCCCGAAATGCAGGGCGGCCTGGTCAAGACGCTGGATTTCAAGATCTACCTGGGGCTGCTGAGCGAAACCTACAACCCGGCGCATGCGGCCGATCTCCAGCGCACGCAGGCCGTGGCGATCGACATGGTGGTCGTGAACCTCTACCCGTTCGCCCGCACCGTGGCGACGCCGGGCGTCACCGCGGAACAGGCCCGCGCCAACATCGATATCGGCGGCCCGTGCATGGTGCGCGCCGCGGCGAAGAACTACCTGCGGGTGGTCTCGGTGACCGATCCGGCCGACTACGAGCGGATCGCGGCGGAATTGGGGACGACCGGCGGCGTGATGTCGCTCAAACTGCGGTTCGAACTGGCGCAGAAAGCCTTTGCGCATACCGCGTCGTACGATGCGGCGATCGCCGCCTACCTGAAAGCGCAGGGCCTGGACACCGTGCGGGCGTGTTACAAGTTCGGGTGATACCGCTGGCGTCCCACGGGGACGCGGAGTAGTGGAGTACGGGAGTATTGGGGTGTTGCCAGACGATGAGTTACACAATCTATTCACCCTCAAGCGGAACAAGGGATTTCCGATATCCATGCTTTGCAGGTCAGCCGATTCTGCTTGGCCTGTTTGTCCCAATACTCCACCACTCCACTATTCCAGGGGATGCCATTTAATCGTAAATGTCTTTGAGCGCAAAGGTATTGGATTTCCTACAGCCTTCAGTCTTCAGCCTATCAACCTGCATCCCTTGGGATAAGACCATGTTTGAACTCAGTGTCAAAACGCATTTCTCCGCGGCGCATCGCCTGGTCGGGTACGAGGGCCTGTGCGCCAATCCGCACGGCCACAACTGGGACGTCGAGATCTTCGTGCGCGGGTCGAAACTCAACGACCTGGGCATGCTGATCGACTACGGGGAGATCAAAACGGCGGTCCGCGAGGTGATGAAGGAGATCGACCACGTCGATCTCAATCTCGTGCCGGCCTTCGTGCGCTCCAACCCGACGTCCGAAAACCTCGCCCGTTATGTGCACGCGCGGCTGTCCGAACGGATGAACTCCGAACGGGTCCGGGTCTGCCGGGTGACCATCTGCGAAACGCCGGGCACCTCGGCCAGTTACTGGGACGAAGACGAGTAGTCCCCTGCAAATTACGATTATTGAGTGTTCCGTAAATGAGTGACAACTCCGGGTAGGGCCGGGTTTATCCCGGCCATGCGCGTAGCCGGCATAAAGCCGGCTCTACCGCTGGGGTCGAGACTGTCACTCTATCAGGCAATGCTCCATAAGACTTGGTTCCGGCTGTGCCGGGTTGGGTAGAAGGGACGACTCCGACCATGTCCGCGACGGTGGCCATCATTGAAACCTTCGCCTCCCTCCAGGGGGAGTCGACCTATGCGGGGCTGCCCTGCTATTTTGTCCGCCTGGGCGGCTGCAACCTGGCCTGCCGTTATTGCGACACGACCTATGCCCGCGGGCCGGGCCGCGATACGCCGATCGAGGCGCTCGTCCGGGAGTGCGCGGCAAGCGGGGTGGGGTTGGCGGAGATCACCGGCGGCGAGCCGCTGTTGCAGGCGGGCTTTCGCGATCTGGCCGTCGGTCTGGGTGCGGGCGGCTGCCGGGTGCTGGTGGAGACCAACGGCAGCCGCGATATCTCGGCGATCCCGGATGGGGTGGTGGCCGTCATGGATCTGAAGTGTCCGGGCAGCGGGGAAACGGCCGCCATGGATCTGCACAACCTCCAACGGCTGCGCCCTTACGATGAGGTGAAGTTCGTGATTTCGGACCGCGTCGATTTCGACTGGGCGGCCGACATGGTGCGAACGCACACGATCGATCGACGGTGTCACGCGGTCCTGTTCAGCCCGGTGGCGGGGGAACTGCCCCTGGCCACGCTGGGAGGATGGATTCTGGAAACCCGCCTGCCCGTGCGTCTGCAGGCGGCGCTGCACAAACTGGCGGGAATGAGGTAGTGGAGGCGGGGAGGGTTCGGGGTTCGGGGTTCAGGGTTCAGGGTTCAGGGTTCAGGGTTCAGGGTTCAGGGTTCAGGGTT
>CAZTAJ010000143.1:0-8908 GCA_964611575.1 uncultured Verrucomicrobiota bacterium | reverse complement strand
AGGGAATACGAAGCAAACCTAAATGGGGGAACCATATTATGTCTACTCGACACACTGAGGGGCACACGGCAGGCAATTCCGACATCAAAGACCGGAAAACAGGACTGGTTGTATTCGGCGTTTTCGAGATTCTTCTGGGTGCGTTCTCGCTGCTTATGGCGCCCTTGATGATACTCGGCGCCGTTGCTTCGGCTGCTGTCACCAAGCTTGCTGCAACTCCTGTCGCAGAGGGAAGGACGGACTCCCCTACATTGACCGGACCATCCGGCCCCTCGACTTCCTGCTTTACTTTGCCGTAATGTGCATTACTGTAATGGGCATTACGGTAAATGGAGGCTGCCATGAAATTCTATGACCGAGAACGGGAACTGGCCGAACTGGGCAAGGTGGAGAAGCAGACGAGCGACTCCGCCCGCATGACCGTGCTCACCGGAAGGCGCCGGGTTGGCAAGACGTCTCTGGCCCTTGAATTCGCCCAGTCCCGTCGGTACCTCTACCTCTTCGTCTCCAAGAAGTCCGAACCCCTCCTTTGTGCGGAGTACCTGGAGGACATCCAGCGGCAGTTTGACGTGCCGATCGTCGGGGAGATCAAGACGTTCCGCGACATCTTCCGCCTCCTGCTGGAGATCTCGAAGAAGGAACCGTTCACGCTGATCATTGACGAGTTCCAGGAGTTCCTCCAGGTCAACCCCGCTGTCTATTCCGAAATCCAGCACCTTTGGGATGTCAACAAGAGTAAGTGCCGCCTGAACCTGATCTGCATCGGGTCGGTCTACTCGCTGATGCACCGGATATTTGAGGAGAAGAAGGAGCCCCTGTTCGGTAGGGCGGATCGCATCCTTGCTCTCAAGCCGTTTCCCATACGGACGATCCACGAGGTCCTGGCGGATCACGGCGTGACCGGAATGAAGTCGCTCTTCGACTGCTACGTCCTTACGGGGGGCCTGCCGAAGTACCTGGACCTGCTCGCGACCCACTCCGCCCTGAGCTTCGAACGGATGATGAATGTCGTCCTTCAGACCGACTCGCCTTTGCTCAATGAGGGCCGGAACCTGCTGATCGAGGAGTTCGGCAAGGACTACGGCACCTATTTCTCCATCCTCGAACTGATCTCGCTTGGCAAGACCGCGAGGACGGAGATGCAGTCCATTTTGGAGGCGGACATCGGTGGCTACCTGGATCGGCTGGAGAGCACTTTCGGCATCATCGCCAGGCGCAAGCCGATTGACGCCAAACCCAATTCCCGGCTCCAGAAGTACCGGATCACGGATAACTTTTTGAGTTTCTGGTTCCGCTTCATTTACCGCAACCGTTCTGCCGTCGAGACCGGCAACTTCGCTTATGTCAGGGAACTCATCCAGCGGGACTATCCGGTGTACTGCGGGCTGATGTTGGAGAAGTGCTTTCAAGAACTGATGGCCGAGACCGGGCACTACAATCGGATTGGTTCCTACTGGGAGCGGGGAAACCAGAACGAAATCGATCTGGTCGCGGTTAACGACATGCAGAAGACGATCACGATTGCCGACATCAAGCTGAATAAGTCTAAGCTGAGTGTTGAGGGGCTGAAGCGCCGGGCTCAGGGGCTGATCGCCTCGTATCCCCGCCACCAGCCCGAATGGCTGGGGCTGAGCGTCGAGAACATCGCGGATTTCCTTCCGAAGGGTGACGAAGAGCGAGACGCAAGCCATGCCGGGAAGGTGAGGGTCAGTCAAACTGGCTGAAGGCTTGCGGCGGGGCGGACACCTCGGTCCCGAGTTTCAGCGCCTCCTGCATTTTGAGGTAGAGGTAGTGATCCTGCATCCCCTCGCGCCACGGGTAGAACGACCTTCCGGTACGAGCGGACTCGGCCATCCGGATCATGCAGTCGCCCACGGCGATCTCATCATCGGTCAGCGCGGCGCCCTCCAGCGGATTGCGGTAGATCCACACATCCCCCGCCTGGATGCCGCGTAACGACACGCCGGTGAGCAGATCCTGGTGGTGCCGGGTGAGTTGGAAGTGGAGGGGCGTGACGGCGTCCTTGAGGTAACGGATATGGTCGCCCGAGATCTCGCCCCGCGGGCCGCGGACCAGCACGCGGCCGTCCCGGATCATCCCCATGTATTGGTCCCCCGTGAAGTCGAACACGGCGCTGCGGCCGCCGAAGTCGAACAGGACGACATCCTGGACGGACTCACGGACGGTCTCCGCCGTCGGCAACCCGTCGCGCCCGCCCCCGGCCACGATGGGTGCGCGGAACGAGCGCCCGACGAGCGTGCAGGCTTCCCCCTTGATCCCGAGGAAACGGCGGATCAGGCTGATGCCGTGATACCCGTGGCCGATCGACACCTGCGCGTGCGATACCGGCCCGAGCAATCCGCGGGCCACGGACGCCAACTGGGCCGCATGGCTCGGCCGCAGGTGGTATTCCTCGGCCACCTGCACATTAGCCTGGAGTCGGGTGAGGTCGGCATCGAGCGCCAGAAGCGACTCAAGATCCGGTGCGGGCGGCGTCTCCGACAGCGCGGGCATCTTGCGCTCCGCGAGTTCGCGCAGCAGTCCCGGGTTGACATCCCGCGGCACGCTGGTGACCACATACTCCGGTCCTGCCTTGAGCAAGGCGTCAAGGCTGATGAGCCCCGGTACGCCCCATTGCCGGCTGACCGCGTCCGCCCGTTCCGCCGTCCGGGAGACAACGCCGGCCACCTCGAACAGATCCGGCCGCGCCCGGGCCACACGAAGATAGAACAGGGTTCGCCAGCCCGTCCCCACTACTCCGAATCGGATGCGATTCATAGTCCTCTCCTTGTCGCCCTATTCGGCACCCACGAAGGCGCCGTCGTGATCCTTGAATGCGGCCTGAGCAGGATCTCCCGCCCAGGGTTGCCGACGATCGAGCCGTACCCGAGGATGCCCAGTCTCATTCAATGTTCTCTGCTTGCTGCCTCGGGCGCTGGGTTCGACGATCCCGCCATTCCATCCGTCCAGACGTACTTGTACGAGAACTCCCCACCCATGAAATGACGGGTAGCTGGCGCAGCGACATCAATGAGCACGGTCGTCCCACCCGCAGAGAATGGCGAATGCCGCCGCATGTCGGCGATAGCCATGGTTCCATCGGGGGACACCCGCGCCCCCCTGTATCCGAGCCTCGACACATCGAGGCTCGACACTTGGCGTCCTGACGGGTCGAGCAGCCGCAGGGCGTCCCCGGCGCGGACCATCACCAGCCTCCTGCGCAACGCCAGGCAGGGATCCGAACCATCCGCGAAGCGGGCGACGTCACCCGTTTTCATGCGGAAGGCGAAGAGGCTGCGCGGGAACTTGGCAGTCTTCGCGTCCCCGATGCCGTATCCCGTGTCGCCCCTGACGGCGCTCTTCGGCGTCTGATACACCTTCTCGTCGTCGAAAGAGGAGAACAGCACCGTCCGAGCATCGGGCAGCCAACAGACACCGCGGTCCGACGCCCAGCGGGGCGCACGGGCAATCTCTCGTCCCGAATCGAGGGCCACAACAATGACCCGGCACTTGCTGCCGAGTGCGTAGTAGCTGGAAGCGTCTTTGTACGCGGCGACCTCGGCATACCGGAACAGGATGGCCAGATGCCTGGCATCGGGCGACAGGGAAAGCGCTGCCACCCCCTGCCAGTTGGCGATGCCGTCGAAGTCGTGGTCCATGAACCGGGTCACTTCCATGTCGTGGATTACGCAAAACTCCGGTAACCGCGCCATGACGAGATGTCTTTCCTTCCAGTCTGCCGTGCCCCACGGGATGTAGGCGCAGACATCCCATGCAACGTCCCATGTGTTGGGGTCAAGCGACGGGCAGTTGGTGAGCGTCGTCCAAGCTCCCGCCTGCGGGTCGAACAGGCGCAGCCCGTGGGTCGGCCCCGGCGACACCGTCCCATAGATGCGACCCGTGACGCGAGAGAGCAACTGGGGGCTTTGCCAGTCGGTTTGTTCCTTCTTGTCAAGACGGCCCGCGTAGGCGATCCAACCGGAAAGAAGGCCGATTTCGATGGCGAACACGCAGGCATAGCTGGCAACGTTGATGCCGACGCCCACGAAGCAAGCACGCTGCCATGCGAGCGAAATCTGCCTGTACAGGAGACGGAGCAACGGGATCTCCGTGGCGAGCGTGATCAGGAAAAGCGGGAGCACCATCGACATCGTGTCCCACATGAAGAACGAATCGCGCCCGAATGCCAGCAGGAGGACCGAACCGGTGACACTCGATGCGGCATTCAGGACGATGCTGCGCCACAGCGAACCCAGGAACGGCACTTGCCTGATGCGCCAACGGAGCAGTCCGCTTTCCACGAGGATGATCACCAGCGTCACGATGGAGGCCGGCAACCAGGTGTCCGTGTGGAAGAAGTTCAGGACAGGAGAGACGCCGTCCGCAAGGGATGCCGTCGGAACGAGCAGTAAGAGCCAGAGCATGTGGGGCCATCGTCTCATTCCCGGAATCTGCGGTGCACGGACTGTGGTGGGTACACGGGCATGGCGCGGCGGCCCTTCGGCCGGTTCAGGCCGTGGCCTCGACCCTATTTCATTAATGGAAGGCCTCGGGCGCGACCGGGGCAAGGCGGTCATGCGCTTCAGCGGCCGTTTCCCGACCCACTGGAGGATGGGACGGCCTTTGGCCGGCTTGATGGTCACTTCGGTTGTCTTCATTTTCTTTCTTTGCCATGAACGCCCTCTTTGTCGCTGAGTTCCTGCTCGATGGCCTCGATGGTCGGCAGGGCAGTCTTGAATTCGCGGGGCAGTGCCCGCGTGAGTTGATATTCGGAGATGCCGATGGGTTTCCTGACGCCCCGGAGCGCATATTCCGCCACGACCTTCTTGCGGTCCTGGCACAGGATCAGCCCGATGGTCGGCTGGTCCGCCTCATGCCGAAGTCGGTCATCCACCACGTTGCAGTAGAAGTTCATCTTGCCGGCATACTCTGGCTTGAAGGCCCCCTTCTTGAGGTCGATCACGACGAAGCAGCGGAGTTTGAGGTGATAGAAGAGGAGGTCCACGTAGAAATCCTCATCGCCGACATCGAGATGGAACTGCCGGCCCACAAAGGCGAAGCCCTGCCCCAGTTCCATGAGGAACTTCTCCAGGTGACGGATCAAAGTGGTCTCCATTTCGCGCTCGTGAAAGGGTTCCTGCAGGGTCAGGAAGTCGAAGAGGTAAGGGTCTTTCAGGATCTGCTGGGCGAGATCGGACTGGACGGGCGGCAGACGGTCGGCGAAGTTGGTGATGGCCTTGCCCTGGCGTTCGTGGGCGCGACCGTTGATCATCAGGGCGAGCACGTCGCGACTCCAGCCCTGCTGAAGTGTGGCCAGCATATACCAGCAACGTGTCGGCAGATCCTTGACTTTCTGCATGAGCAGAACGTTGTGCGCCCATGGCAATTGGGCAACGGGCAGTTGCCCTCTTTCAAGACCGTTCTTCGCAGTGGGCAATTTCGCCACCGCCAGTGGCGAAATTGGGGTCTCCATGGACGCCGCAACCATTTTCGCCACGGGTAGTGGCGAAAACTCGCGAACCAGTTCCGGGTATTCCCGGTAGAAGGCGATCATACGGTCGATGTTCCGCTCCGAGAACCCCTTGACCTCCGGCATTTCGTTGTGGATATCGCGTGACAGACGCGGGATCACCGCCGCTCCCCAACCTTCCCGCTTCTGGCGTTCCGCGATCATCCGGCCGATATCCCAGTACATCAGGATCATCTCGCGATTGGCAGAAAGCGTTGCCTTAACCTGGGCGGTGCGGATGCGGGTCTTGATCTCTGTCAGCAGGACCGGGTAGTCATTCAGCGATGACGCGGGTGAATCCATTGCGGTTTCAGCGGCGGGAAACGCCGCTTCGGGCGTCCTGAGCAAGGTCTTGCGTCGCGCGGGGCTCACGATTCCACGCCTTTCCAGGCAAGCGTCATGCCCCTCAGAATGTCATGGAGTGCAGGCATTGTCTAGCCATCACGGTCAATGCGAAAGCATGGATTCTTCCGATATTTCGTTTGGCCATTACGTGGAGGCTGCTATCCTGACAACCGTGTCATGCACAGGCGTGCGGCGTCCGGACAGGGTGTGCAGGTGTCACTTGAGACCAGACCCCCTCACAGGGAGACAGAGACGATGAAGATGGTTCACGGTTGTTTGCCGGTGGCGCTGTTGACGACGATGGCTGTTGCGGGTGGCGTACAACGTTACGAGCTCATGCGTCCCGGCCAGATCCAGGATGCCGTAACCAGGGGTGCGCCGCTCCTGATCCCCACCGGCGTCCTGGAATACCATGGCCCGCAGAACCCGATCGGCGTGGATGCCCTGATCGCCCAGGGGATCGCCCACCGGGTGGCCGCGGAAGTGGACTGCGTCGTGGCCCCGACGGTCTTCTATGGCTATACGGGACGATGGGCCGGCGGCGTCAAGGCGGGCGAGATTCACCTTGAGGGGGACGAGCTTTATCCCTTTGTCAGACCGATGCTCAAGGCCTTCCATGACCAGGGCTGGAAACGTATCTACATCATCCTGCATCACCAGGGGCCGACGGGGGTCACCTGGCTGACCTACCAGCGGGCGGCCACCGAACTGGCCATGGAGGAGGGGCATCGATTGGGCGGCGATGGCTGGTCGGAAGCCACGAACCTGCCATCGAATCTCTGGAGCCGCATCCGCGTGGTCGGCGACGCCGCGTTTTCCAAGCAGGGATATGGCGGACACGGCGGCAAGGGAGAGACCATGGCCATGCAGTTTCTCTACCCGGAGACGGTGGCCCTGTCCGAACTGACCCCAACCAACAAGCTCCCCCACTGGGCCGCGGACGCCGGTCAGGCCGACCCGAAAGAGGCGGAGGCGATCGGCAAGGCCATCATTGCGGGCTGGGTCAAGGAACTGACGAAACCGATCACGCCTTGAAGCGCATATCCCGGGCCGCCTTGGTCTCGTCGACCCGGCTGACGGGGCTCTGGCGCGGCATGGCGTGGAACGATTCCGGGTTCTTCTCGGCCTCGTCCGCGATTTCCAGCATGGCCGCGATGAATTCGTCCATCTGTTCCTTCGACTCGGTTTCCGTCGGCTCGATCATGATGGATTCTTTCACGATCGACGGGAAATGCACGGTCGGCGGATGGATCCCGCGTTCGATCAGCGCCTTGGCGATGTCGATCGCATGCACGCCCTTCGCGGTCTGGCGCGAGGCGCTGAAGACGCATTCGTGCATGCACGGGCGATCGTATGGCAGGGCGTAACGATCCTTCAACTTCGCCTGGATGTAGTTGGCGTTGAGCACGGCGTTTTCGCTCACGCGCCGCATGCCGTTACGGCCCAGCAGCAACATGTACGCATAGGCGCGCAGGATGATGGCGAAGTTGCCGTAAAAGGGGGCGATGAACCCGATGGTCTTCTCGCGTTCGTACTCCAGGGCATAAGAGCCGTCGTTACGCCGGATCACGATGCTGGTCGGCAGGAACGGCGCCAGGTGCGGTTTGACGCCCACCGGCCCGGCCCCCGGCCCGCCGCCGCCGTGCGGGGTGGCGAACGTCTTGTGCAGGTTGACGTGCACCACGTCGAACCCCAGGTCGCCCGGCCGGCACCGGCCCAGCAGGGCATTCAGGTTGGCGCCGTCGTAGTACAGTTGCGCATCATGGGCATGCGCCAGGTCGGCCATTTCACGAATCCGGCGCTCAAAAAGGCCGAGCGTGTTCGGGCAGGTGAACATCACGGCGGCCACGTCGTCGTCCAGCGCCTCCTTGAACTTCGCCAGGTCGACGCAGCCATCCGCCGCCGTGGGGACGCTGACGACGCTGAAGCCGGCGATGGCCGCGCTGGACGGGTTGGTGCCGTGGGCGGAATCGGCGATGAGCACCTTGGTCTTCCGGTTGCCCTTGTCCTTGTGGTAGGCGGCAATCAGCATCATGCCGGTGAGTTCGCCGTGCGCCCCGGCCAGCGGCTGCAGGCTGAACGCGTGCATGCCCGCCACCTCGCACAACAGGCGTTCGGTCTCGTAGAGGACTTCCAGCGCGCCCTGGGTGAGGATCCCGCCGCCGCGCAACTGGGGCAGCAGGGGGTGCAGGGCCGAAAACCCGTCGAGGGCGGCCACCCGCTCGCAGATCTTGGGATTGTACTTCATCGTGCATGAGCCCAGCGGGTACATGTTGCCGTCCACGCTGAAGTTCATGCGCGACAGGTTCGTGAAGTGGCGGACGACTTCCAGTTCCGAGAGTTCGGGCAGATCCGCCTCGCGTTCGCGGAAGTACTTGTGCGGAATGCGCAGGTGGCAGTCGGACTCGGCCTGGGTGAGGCGGGGCAGATTGTCGCCCCGGCGGCCGGGCGAGGATTTCTCGTAGATCAGGCGGCTCATAGCACTTCCTCCAGCGTTTCCGCCAGCAGGCCGATCTCGGCGCGGGTGCGTTTTTCGGTCACCGCCACGAGCAGGTAGTTCTGCATGTCCGGGTAATAGCGGCCGAGCGGGAAGCCGCCCGCAATGCCCTTGTCCACCAGTCGGCTGACGACGGAGGCGGCGTCGACCGGCAACTCGAGCGTGAATTCGTTGAAGGTCGGCGAACTCTTCTTGATGCGCACGCCGGGGATGGCGCCCAGGCGCGTCTTGGCGTACTCGGCCTTCTGGGCGCACAGGCAGGCGAGGTCCCGGAATCCCTGCTTGCCGAGCCACGAGAGGTAGATCAGCGCCCGCAGCGCGCACAGCGCCTCATTGGAACAGATGTTGGAGGTGGCCTTCTCGCGGCGGATGTGCTGTTCGCGCGCCTGCAGTGTCAGGACGAATCCGCGGCGTCCGTGCTGGTCAACGGTTTCGCCCACCAGGCGGCCGGGCATCTTGCGCACATGTTCCATGCGGGTTGCCATGTAGCCCAGGTACGGGCCGCCGAACGACAGGTGCAGCCCGAGGCTCTGGCCTTCGCCGGTGACGATGTCGGC
>CAZTAJ010000142.1:0-8997 GCA_964611575.1 uncultured Verrucomicrobiota bacterium | reverse complement strand
GGCTAGGCAACACCGTGATCGCGGTCGAGCCGCCGCCACCGGCCGGCAAGACCCCGGTCTTCTCGCGCGAAGCGCGGAAACTGCCGCTGCCGCCCCCGGAGATCCTGGAATGACAACCCGCCGCACGAACGTCCATATGGAAGTCGTTGACGGCACAAAACAGCAAGGAGAGCACATGGAACCATCCCTCATCACAGTGAAACCGCAGCCGGGCGAGCGAATCGGCGAGTGGACCCTGGCGACCGATGACACGCGGTTGACGATCGGCGCGACCAAGGACGGGCAACTTGTCCTCTGCGAGTTGAGCAACCCGGCGGCGGGTTGGAACTGGATCCAGGAACCGGCGGTGTTTCCTCTGGTTGACTCAGTGGCGGAGTCCGGCGCCGTGGTCAATCTGCCGTGGACGTTCAAGGACGCGACGGAGGATGAGTCGCTGGGCCAAAAGGTGACGGTGCGTTTCGTCTGTGAAGAACCGGCGCTTGAATTGCAGTCCGAATGGTGGGCGCGGCCGGGCCGCGGGCCGGTGCATCACCGGATGCAGATTGCCAACCGTTCGGATCGGCCGGTGAAACTTGCCGGATTGCCGACGATGGACCTGCGGATCCGGCCCAGTCCCGTGCCGCTCGCCTTCAAGGCAGAGGCCGCGCCGCTGACCCTCTGGTCGTTCCATTCCGAGGGTTTCCGCGGCGACGAACCCGGCATGTACCGCAATGACCTCAAGGCGCCGTTCACCTGGCAGATCGAAACCTCGCCCAAGGGGCAGTTCATTCCCTATGCGGTGTTCGACGCCGGCCGCCGGCATGGCGTGTATGTCGGCGTTGAATGGAGCCACTGCCGGATCGCGGTGGAGGCCACGGGGAACACGGTGCGGGTGCGCGCCGGCGAGTATGACGGGTTTCAGATCGAGTTGGCGCCCGCATCGGTGGTGGAGGCGCCGCCCGGGTTTGTCGGCGCATACCAGGGCGACTTGGACGATGCCGGCAACAGTCTGCGACGATTCCTGTTTCGCTATAACATGCCGGCGGTGGTCCGCGATGATCCGTCCTACCCGAAGGTGCAATGGAACGCGTTCTGGGCCACGGGCGGCGAACCGGCCAGTTGGGACTCGGTCGAACACAAGTACCATCCCCTGATTGCCGACATGGTCTGGCTGGGTTTCGAGGAGGTCATGCTCGACGTTGGGTGGTGGGAAGGTGGTAGGAGCGCGCCCGAACCGAAGTCCGATCCGGTGGACTGGCCGTCCGGGATGGCCAAGGCCGCCGACTATGCGCACCAGGCGGGTCTGCGTTTCGGGTTGTATTGGAACAAGGGCGAGGAGATGGAGGATCCCGCTGGACGCCAGCGGCGGATCGCGCACATCAAGCGCTTGTTTGGCGAATACAACGCCGACATGTGGCGGTCGGACAATACCGCCGGGCCGGTGGTCGGTTGCACCTACCAGTCGGTCAGGGGCTTCTACGAGATGCTCGACCAACTCGACCGTGATTTGCCGAACTTCCAGTGGGAGAACTGCTCCAGCGGCGGGCAGATCAAGGATTTCGGGGCCATGAAGCGTGCCGTGAAGATCTTCAACAGCGATGCGTATTCAGTTCTGAATAATCGGAAGTGCTTCTACGGCGCCTCGCACATGTATCCACCGGCCCAACTCATGGGGCATTTGTGCTACTACGGTTGCGAACTGGAAGGCGATGTCCTCTACTGGTTCCGTTCCTGTTCAATGGGCGCGCCGGAATGGTTCATTGACGCACCCAACGGCGGCAACGGCGGGAAACCGTGGACGCCTGAGGAAAGGGCTGCGGTCAAGCAAGCGGTCGCCACCTACAAGACGAGGATTCGTCCCCTGGTGCGTAGTGCCGACCTGTACCACATCCTGCCGCGCCCGGACGGCGTGAACTGGGACGGCATCCAGTATTTCGACCCGATGACACGCAAAGGCGTGGTCTATCTGTTCAAACCCAGCGCCGCCGTGGCCGACACCATAACATTGAAACTGCGCGGCCTGGAAGCGGGCAAGCGGTACCGCGTCATGTTCGAGGATGGTTCCAACCCGGCAGTGGAGAAGACCGGCGCGGAACTCTCCAAAGGTTTGGAAGTCACCCTCAAAGGCGTGCCGATTTCCGAACTGGTATGGATCGAGGAGATCAATCAGTGAGTACGACGCAGACCGGAGGCAAGGAAAGCACCATGAACATCAACCCCAACCACGGCAGCAGCCGCAAGGAGAAGAACGAGAACCCCATGCTGTTATTCGAGAAGATCTCCTCCCATCCCCGCCGGGCCGAACCGGTCACGGTCAGCATCCCCTGCGGACCGGGACGCTTGCGCCCCGGCCAGGGTCTGGTGATCCAGCAAGACGACCGTGACCTTCCCCTCCAGACTCGGGTCCTGTCCCGGTGGCCGGACGGCTCGGCCAAGTGGCTGCTGGTGGACTTCCAGCCCGACCTGCCGGGCAATGCGGCGGTTTCCTTGCCCTTCGCGATCGCTGACACCTCCGCCACTATCGCGCCGCCCGTGGCCGTCGTTCTGCGCCAGACCCCGGCAGGCATCGCCGTGGACACTGGCGCGATCAGCTTCCTGGTGCCGCGCTGTGGCTTCGCGCCGGTGACCGGCGTCACCCTCCGCCAAGGTCCCACCTGGCCGAATCCCTGCGGCGGGTTTGTGCTCACCGCCTCCGGCCGCAGCGTGGGCACGGCTGAGGCGGAATGCACGCTGGACTTGGAGGAGCCCGGACCGCTGCGCGCGGTGATCGTGGTGCGCGGTAAGCACCGTGACGCCGCCGGGAACTGGCTCGACTTCCGCGGTCGGGTGACCGCCTACGCCGGCAAGCCTTACATCGAAGTCGAACACCAGTTCATCCATGCCGAAGCCGAAGCCCGGATCGACCTCGCCTCGCTCGCCCTGCGTCTGACCCCGCGGACGACCGGCGCCTCGCGCTGGGCGCTGGGCGAGGGCTACTACCGCACCCAGATCGAGGAGTCCGGCCCGCAGGCGCGGCCCCTCGCCCGACGCATCGACGCCGAGTCGATCCTGCACCAAGGCTTCGAGCACTACGTCGATTGCTTCTATGGCGATTTCTGGGCCGACTGGCGGGACGCCCAGGGCGGACTTGCGGTCACCATCCACCAGGCCCATCAGAATTTCCCCAAAGGCTTGGTTGCCGACGCCTCCGGCATCGTCTGCCAGTTGTACCCCGAGGGCCATCCGCCGGCCGCCATCCGCCAGGGCATGGCCAAGACCCACCGGATCCTGTTGCATTTCCACGGTCCGGACGAACCGCTCGAACAACTGTCCATCCGCAGTCTGCAGTTCCAACTGCCCGACCGGCCGGCCCTGTCCCACGACTGGATGCTGGGCAACGACCCCTGGGGTGACGGGCTGTGCACCGCCGAGGTGGGCGACCGCATGTTGGGGGAATTGATCGCCCGCTTCCTGGACCGGCGCACGGCCCTGGGGATGCTCCATTTCGGCGATGCGCCTGATGCGGGCTACTCCGTCGGCTTCGGTGGCGGGGCGCAGACAGTCTGGATCAACAACGAATACGACCATGCCCACAACTGCGCCCAGTTCCATTTCCAGACCGGCGAGCGCGCCGCCCTGGACGCGGCCCTGGTGGCCGCCCGTCACTGGCTGGACGTGGACCTCTGCCATTACAGTCCCGATCCGCTCCAGAATGGCGGGCTTTGGCAGCACACCGTAAATCATGCGCCGCCGGTGGGCGCGCCGGGCGGCGTCTGGCCCTCGCACGAATGGGTGGACGGCTTCCTGGATTATTACTTTCTGACCGGACGCAGTGAGGGCCTGGAGGCAGCGCACTCGGTGGCCAACAACGTGCTCCGGCAGTTGGAGCGTCCTGCGCTTCGTGACATCGCCCAACTCTCGGTGCGCGAACTGGGCTGGGCCCTCGACACGCTGGTGGCCATGGCCCTGGGCACCGGCAAACAGCGCTGGAGGGACGCCGCGGACGAGGTGGTCGGACGACTCCTGCGCTGGCATGACCGCTTCGGTTCCTTCCTGGCGCCCTACACCAGCCACAGCATGCCGCGGGTCCCGTTCATGATCGCCCTCACCGGCAACAGCCTGGCCCGCTACACCCGCCTGCAGCCGAACCCTCGCATCGACGCCCTGGTGGTATCCATGACCGACGACCTGATCGCGCACATGCGGGGACCGGACGGCGTCTTCGTCTACAAGGAGTTCCCCTCGCTGCGCCGGCCCTTCGCCCCGCCGCAGGTCCTGCAGTTGCTGACCCATGCCTGGCGCATCACCGGCGATATCCGCTATCTGCGTGTGGGCATCCGCCAGTTTGCCTACGCCCTGCGGCATCCGACACCCGCGCGCGACTTCGTCAAGCGCAGCGACCCCTGCGGCGCGATCCTGCTCGGCGCCTCCAGCAGTTCCGGCGCCACCTTCGCGTTCAACTACCCTGGTCTTGCCGCCTTCGCCGCCGCCGCCCGCCCGCTGGGTCTGCTCGCCTGGTTCGAATACCCGGAGGTGGACGAGCCGGCGGGCGGCGACCCGCTCCCGCAACTCCCGGGGGATCCCGCATGAACGGGCTGCTGGTGATCTACCGGAGGCTGCATGCAAAACCCTTGGAAGCGCCAACAACAACAACAGGAAGGACACACAAGTCATGAACAAACGTCATCGGATCGGGGTGATTGGGTTCGGCGACATGGGCCGCCATTGGGCCACTGAGATTGCCGCCTCGACGCGCTGGGACTTGGCGGCGATCTGCGACAAGTCACCGGCACTGCTGGAACTGGCCGGCAAGGAGCACCCCGGTGTTCGGTTGACCAGTGACGCGGAGCACCTGTTTGGCGACGCGTCGCTGGCGGTGATCGGCATCTATACGCAGGCGCATCACCGGCCGCCCTTGATGGAACGGGCGTTGGCGGCCGGCAAACATTTAATGATAGAAAAACCGGTCGGCGCTGACCTCGCCACCGAGCAGCGCATGTTGGAGTTGATCGAGGCGGGTGACCGGCAGGTGGCGGTGAATCTGTTCAATCGCAACGCCTGGTATCACAAAGAGGCGTTGGCGTTCATTGCCGCCGGCGAGATCGGCGAGTTGTCGGTTGTGCGGATTCGTCACCAGACGCCAGGCCGGCTGCCGTACTCCCGTTCGATTGATGAGCCGGTCGTGTCCGAGGGAGTGCCGTTCCACAATTGCGGGATGCACTACGTGGATGTGGCCCGGTGGTACGCGGGCGGCGAGTATGTGGCCGGTCAATGGCACGCGCAAGGCGCTGGTTTTTGGGGCGTGCCGCATCCGTGGTGGATCAACGCGCACGGCATGTTCTCTAACGGCGTAGTCTTTGACCTCACTCAGGGCTTCTGTTACGGCCACCTGGCCAAGGAGAAGATCGAGAGTTGCGGACTCGAAGCCATCGGCACGCTGGGCATGGTGCGGTTCAGCCACGATTTTCGCACCGTGAACCTCGAATGCCTCGGCGTGAACCGCACCGTTCGCAAGTCAGGACCGTATGAGTCAAAAGCCTCTGGAAGCAAGAATATCGATGTGATGGTGGAACTGTTTGCCCAATCGCTGGATGCCGGCGTCAATCTCGGCTACCCGACGGTGCGCGACTCGGTCGTGGCGTCGCGGGTGGCTGCGGAGATGGCCGCACAGGCCTATCAGTGCCTCCCGGTCAAGGGCACACTGGCCGACCTGCAACGCATCTTCGATCACCAAAAGAACCTGACCGGTCAGCAACGATACGCGCCCGGCTTCGCGCCTGCCCCAGCAAAGGCGGCGTGCGAGGCCAGCTCGCAACCGCTCGTCGCGGCGAGCGCGGGCGATGGAACAGGAGGCCGGCGATGACCGGGCAAACGCACTTGCACTGGCTCGACGGGGCGCCGCTGTCCTCCACCGGGACGACGGTCGGCGTGCCCTGGCCCCAAGGCGTCCTGGCCGGTGGGACGGCCGTGTGCCTGTGCAATGCGGCGGGCGAACGGCTCCCCACGCAGGCCTGGCCGCTGGCTTTCTGGCCCGACGGCAGTGTGAAGTGGCTGGGTATGGCCGCAGTGGTGGGGCCCAATGATGGGGGCGTGCTGACCGTGGAGGCGGGCGATCCGCCCCGGCCGCCGACCCCGGTGCGGGTGACCCGTCTGGAGACGGCTTGGCAGGTGGACACCGGCGCAATGCGCTGCGACGTCAGCGATCGCGGCAGTCTCATCATCCAGCTTATCGAGCGCGACGGGCGCTACCCATGCCGAGGCCTGCGTCTGGTGTGCCGCTTGCAGCACCGTCGGGAGGACACCGGTGTCGCGGCCCGCGATACCGCGACGTGCGTCGGAGTCATCCGGAAGGTGACCGTCGAGCAATCCGGTCCCGTCCGCGTCGTGCTGAAGGTGGAGGGCGATCACCGGGCGCCCGATGGCCGCGCGTGGCTGCCCTTTGTACTGCGCCTGGCCTTCTTCGCGGGGCAGGGCACGGTCCACCTGGCGCACACCATCGTCTACGATGGCCGACCGGACCGGGACTTCATCGCCGGGCTGGGCGTCGAGTGCCGCGCGCCGCTCCGCGATGACCTGCAGAACCGGAAAGAAGTTGACTCCCCCGCGCAATGGAGATAGCGTCCCCGGGCACAACGCAAAGAAGGAACAGGGAAAGACGAATCTGCCATGACCAACGAAACCGCGGAACTCGGAGCCTTTATCGACGATGGAGTTGCCTATCGGATTCGCACGAACCGGATGCCGGACGACTGGTTCAATGTGCACGTTTCGACCAACGGCCACAACCACTACTACTCGCTGATTTCACAGACGGGGCAGGGGATATCTTACGCGCGCAAAGCCGAGGGACTGGAATGCACGTTCACAGCGGGGTTGCTCAAGACCATCTACCTGCGCGATGCCGACACCGGCGAGACGTGGAGTCCGGCCGGATATCCCATCTACTCGGAAGTCGAAGACTACGACTGCGTCTACACGCAACACGACACCACGATCACGTCGGTGTACAAGGGCATCCGCGTGCAATTGCGGTATTTCGTGCCGCGGGCGGCGATGCATGAGATCTGGGGGGTGGAAGTCGAGAACGTCAGCGGCCGTCCGCGGCGGATTGAAGTGATGCCGTACGCGCCGGTTTCGCTCGCCACCTTTCCGAGGGGAAACATCCGGCACCAGGACTGCCGGTTCCTTCCCGTCATCAACGGCCAGTTCGCGCGCTGTTTCAGTCCCGCGCGACCGAAGAACTGGTTCAATGCCTTTCTGGTGGCTTCGCATCCGGTATCGGCTTCGCGCGGCAACAGCATGGGACTGTTCCATGGAATCTACACGGCGGCGAAGCCTGACATTCCAGCGGCATTCGAGCCCGCGCACGAACCCGGCTACGCCTACTCCCTTTGTGTTTTCCTCCGGAACCTCGTGGAGTTGAAGGTGGGGGCATCCGAGCGGCTTCACTACGCGTTCGGCGTGGCCGACTCCGTTGAGGCGGCCGGGGCCGTCGCCGCCATCCTGCGCGACCCTGACGCGGTGGACCGCCTGCGCAGTGAGGTGCGCGACGAGTACCGGCGCCTGGCCGAGAGCCTTCGCGTGAAGACCGGCGAACCGAAGCGGGACGCCATCTTCAACATCTGGATCAAGAAACAGATGCGCAGTTACCTCAGTTTCAAGAACCACTGCCGGGATAACCTTCAGATTGACATGGCCTACAGCATGATCGAACCGGAATATACGATCGAGAACGCTGTTGACCTGATCGGATTCCAGTACCTGGACGGACATCTGCCGCACAGTTGCCGCCCGCTCAACCCGACCCACTACTCCGATAAGGCGACCTGGCTGCTCATGACGTTCCCGGAACTGGTCAAGGAAACCGGCGACTTTTCCCTCTTGGAACGACCCGCTCCGTTTCTGCGGCCGGACGGGATGAAGACCCAGGAAACCAAGCCGGTCTGGGAACACCTGATCCTGACGATGCGCCATTTGGAGCAGGACGTCGGCCCGCATGGGATCAGCAACATGCATCACGCCGACTGGAACGACGGCTTGGACAGCCTCTCCGGGTCGGGTGAAAGCACATTGACCGCGCTGATGTTCTGTCATGGGTTGCGCGAGTTTGCCGCGCTGGCGCGCAGAATGGGCGAGGACCGCGTTGCCGCCGAGGCGGAGGATATCTACGCACGTATGGCGGCGCGCCTGAATACGGTTTGCTGGGACGGGGAGTGGTACAACCGCGGGTTTTCCGCAACGGGGCGCAGTATCGGCAGTCGCGCCTGCAAGGAGGGAAAGTTGTTCCTGAACCCGCAGAGTTGGGCGGTGATCAGCGGCGTGGCCGACGCGGAACGGACGCGGACGATCATGGAGCAGGTGGACCGTCATCTGGAAACCGACCTTGGAATGAATCTCGTTTACCCGCTGTTTACGGCCTATGATCCGGACCTGGGAACCATGTCGGCAAATCCTCCCGGCATCGCCGAGAACGGCGTGTACATCCATGCGGGCGCATTCAAACTGATGGCCGATTGCCTGGCCGGACGGCCGGAGCAGGCGTGGCGCCTGCTCCATAAGATCTTGCCGGATCATCCGGATAATCCGCTCAGACAGAGCCGCTGTCTACCATTTGCCGTGACCAATTCCTGGCGGGGAACCGAGGGGTGCCACTACGGGTTGACCGGTTCTGCCTGGCGCACGGGTTCGGCCGGATGGGTCTACCGTGCGATGATCGAGTTTATCCTTGGCGTGCGGCGCGGATACGATGGGCTGATCATCGATCCCTGTTTGCCGTCGTCCCAGCAGGAAGCGGTCATCGAGCGCGTCTATCGCGGCCGGACATACCGGATCCAGATCGAGAACCGCGATGGCAGGTGTTGCCACGCCTCGCGCATCGAAGTCAATGGCCGGCCGACCCAGGGAAACGTGTTGCCGCTCGATCCCCAGTGCCACGAGTACCATGTGAACGTTACGGTCTGATACAAGGACGGGCCACATGGGTTCAGACTGACAACACAGACCACCAACCGGAGAAACGCACCATGAAAGATTCCATAG
>CAZTAJ010000141.1:0-9077 GCA_964611575.1 uncultured Verrucomicrobiota bacterium | reverse complement strand
TTGACGGCGTCTTTTTCCCTTTTGCCTTCGCCTTGCCCGCCTTTTTGGCCGTCGCAACCGTCATGCTTTCCAGCCGTTGCCTGGCGTCCCTTGCCCCGAGATCCCTGACTGCAAACACGGCCGCCTTGGTCGTTTCCCGCATCTTCAACATCCCCGGCTTGCCTTCCCAAAGCGTAACCGCCTGAGACGATACCCCGACCAGTTTGGCGAAGTCGTTCTGCGACAACCCCAGTCGTTGGCGCAGGCTCTTTATACCCTTGCCGGTAATCCAGCCCTTGGTTGCCGGTTCAGGTGTTGGGGTCACGGGTTGAGCGGCTTGAAGTTTTGCCACCATGACGTGGAGTTCCTTGTGGGCCTTCTCAAGCAGAGCCAACCGACCCTTCAGGTCTGCGACATCCCGGCGGAGTTTGATGGCGGGCTTCCGGATGGGGCCGACGGCGACTTTGGCTTCGTGGCGGGAGATGCGGGAGATTTCCTCTTTCAGGGTTTTGGCTAGGTTGGGCATGGGTTCCTTTCTCACATTCCGACAATGGTGCGTTTCCAGTTAGAACGTGGGTAAGAATACACAACGAGGCGCGGGGCGCAAGGAGGGAGTGGGAGCGGCGGCGAGCGGCGGCGAGGGGCGAGCAGGTGGAAGGTGGTGGGTGGGAGGTGGACGCAATCAGACATTGGCGGAGCGCGCCAGGTTCGCGACTGTCGTATGCAGGACCTTTGCAAAGCGGATGAGCATGACCACGGAGCTATCTGCGCCTCTCTCAATAGCGCCCAGGTAATCGGGATGGCAGGGAACGCGCTTCGCCATTTCCTTCTGGGTGAGGCCGAGGGAAAGACGGCGTTTCCGGAGGACGAGGCCCATCCTGCGGCACACGTCCGGCTTCTCTTGCTTGGTCATGGCGGTGATTGAAACACAATGCGAACCGGCTGGCGAGTCAGTGAAGGGAGGACGGGAGACGGAGAAGACCGGCCTCAGCGCGGCCGGCTACAAGGAGGAGAAGGCGGAAGGCGGAAACCTGAGACCTGAGTCACAGGGAGAAAGACGGTCATCGCAGAACGAACCGGCCGGGGGCGGCCTTCTTGAAGGTGGGATCCGTGTACATCTTGACGTTCAGGGCGTTGATCGGTTCTCCGGAACGCCAGTGGTAGCCGGCGAGCAGGGTCGCTTCGTAGATGGCGTGGACGGACATGGGCTTCTTGCTCTTGCGGAGAATGCCGGTGATGAGTTCGCGGAGGGAGGGTTGCCGGAGTACCGAGGCTGAAGACTGTAGGCTGAAGGCTGTAGGCGTGGATTGGCGGTCGTAGGACTCGATGCGGAGTTTGATGGCCAGCGCGTGGCGAAGGTCGGCGGAGGTAAGGGCGAGGATGGGGTGGATCCGGTTCTTGGTTCTTGGTTCGTTGTTCTTGGTTGGGGGGAGCGATCGGACGAAATGGACGTATCGGACGAGTGGCCCGCCTTCGCGGCTGCGACGTCTTCGGCGTGGCGACCGCCCGGAGGGCGGTCGGAGGGCGATCAGAACTTTGCGGAGCGGACCAGGTTTATGGCTTCCGTGCCGAGTGCCTTGGCAAAGCGTTGCATCATGACGACGGTGAGATTCTGTTTTCCCCTTTCGACAACGCCCACGTAGTTGCGATTGCAGTTGATCCGTTCAGCCAGTTGCCACTGGGTTAGACCGAGTCTTTCCCGGCGCTTTCGAATCGTCGCGCCGAGCCGGTCTATGAAATCGGGTAGTTGTCGCTTTGTCATGTTACAGAGCGCAACACAACGCGGCCAGTTCGTCTACCTAGTGAAATATGTCATTGACTTTTTTCTGTTCGTCACTTTACCGAGTGAAGACGGAGTGCTAGATTTGCTTCTAGGTGAATGACGACTTAGTCGGGCCGCGAGCAATGGGGGAGTTGTTCGTGGCCTGTGTTTTTGTTGAGCGACAACAGGAAAGGATACCGAGACCCTGTGAGAAACGAGATTTATTCCGCTGATTGGTCGATCCCCTACCCCGCCCACTTCGACGCCGAGGGCGTAACGAAGGTGTTGCTTCCCTTGACGCAGGTGGAGCATCACTGGGAGGTCTTCCCCTGGTACCTTGTCAGTCGGCTGGTCGGGCTCCTGGAGACGCCAGCACCCTGTTTCGAATACTTGCACGCCACACTGTTCTTCCGGGCCCGAGCGGCAATGTTGGTATTGACCGGCGATGTGCTGGACCGGAAGGAAATTTTCGGGGCTCTATGCCGGCACCGGGTGCAGGTGGGCGGGATCTACCGTGCGCATTTGCTTCACTACCTGCGGGCGTACCTGAAGCAGCAGAACTTCGTGCAGTTGCCGGAGTGCGAATGTGCCGAGTTCAATGCCTTGCGGGATCCCCAACAGATGGAGGCGAATCGGGAGTTGATGCGGCGGGTGGTCGTGTTTTCCGAAACCGAGTACCTGAATACGTTGAGCCTGATCAGTCTGGCGACGGATATGGAGGAGGTAATTTCCCTGCGACCGCTGGTGCTCTCGGATGAGGGCGCTGCTCGACCGGCTTCGGTGCGCGTGCCGGTGCAGACGAACCGGTATGAGGCCGGTCACGACCTGGCACCCGTACGGGATGAAGCCAAGGAGGCGCTACGGGCACGGCGGCCGGTGCGGAAGGTGGCAGTGCGGCGGCAGGGGGAGCTTTCGGGAATGGGTGGGAAGGATGAAGACGGAGACCTGTCCTCCACAGGCGGATCCGCAGGAGGCGGAAAACCTGAGTCAGAGGTCAGAGGACCCTTCGACGGGGCTGGTTCGACTTCGCTCACCACCAGTCAGGGCAGGCGGAAGTCAGGGGAGAAGGGAAACGACGAATCGCGCGAAAAGAAGACCGGGTTTGAGGTGATTGGGGATTATCGGGTGATCCGGATACCGGGGCGGCGGGAGATCAGCCTGGCGAGGAAACACAAGACACGGGCGGTGTTGCGGTTCATCCATATGACCCTGAAGAAAGCCGGCACAACGGATTTCTATGTCGATGAGATGCGCGACGCGTTCAACGCGCAGTTTACGGAAGAGATGGCGGGCAAACAGTGGATGTCCGACCGATTTCGGGAGGATCTTTTCAAGGGGAAGTTGGAGGCGTTCGATCTTTTGTTTGAGCCGTTGGACAGGGCGTCGGGGCATTATCGGATGAAGTTCTGCGGGTGGCTCGCGATGCTCGGCCTGGGGGCGCTGGGGAACCTGGGAGATGGTTCATGGTTGATGTTTGACGGAGGAGTGTGGGATTGGGTGCAGTGGGGAGTTGGGGAATTGAGGATGTGGGCATAGACTCTAGAACAACGTGAAACGGTAGAAGGCAAGGTTGAGGTTTGAAACTGGGGCCGCCGGGCGTACGCCGGGCGGCTCTTTGTTTTTTCCGGGCGGGGTCGGATGTCGGCGCGGATAGCAGTTCGCGTGCCAGGTCCCCACTTTCCACGATTGCTTCCACTCCCGGAGTTACTTTCCCCTGAATCTTCCCCGGAATCTTCCCCTTGGGGTGGAAAAGGGCGTTTAAGCGGTTCCTTCCCCGGAATCTTCCCCTTACTTTCCCCTTACTTTCCCCTCGCGCGTCCATGCGCGGTTCGGATTTCCGTGAAATGATCTTCCCAGTCAGAGGACAGAAGTCGGGGAGAAGGATGAAGGCGGAAACCGGAAACCTGAGTCAGAGGGCAGAGGACAGGGAGACCGGCCTCAGCGCGGCCGGCTACAGGAGGGGATCAATGAGCAGGGGCCCGCCTCCGCCGCCGAGTACGGCGGTCTACGGCGAGGCGACCGCGTGAAGCGCGGTCGGAAGCGTGTAACTACGAAAGGCGCGAATGGCGCGAAAGGGGAGGACGTTATGGCGGCAGTGGAAGGGAGAATCGCGAGGGTTAGTTCGCAGGCGGCTTCGGATTATCTTGGGATCCCGATGCGGGAACTGAAGGAACTCCGCCGGCGGCGGAAGATCCCGTTCTATCGGATCGGGCATCGGACAGTCAGTTATGACATGGCCGACCTGGACGCGTTTCTGGCGGGGTGCCGGGTGGCGGCGGGTGGCGGCGTGGTGGGTCGGGGGCGGTATGCGGGGGACCGCAGACTGAAGACCGCAGACTGAAGACCCAGGGGTTCATTGGGGATTGGTTTCATTGGGGAGGAGCGAGAATGGAAGAGGTAAAGGGCTCGGGGGTGAAGATTGTTGGTTTGGAGGTGGAGAATCTTAAACGGGTGCGGGCGGTTTCTTTGGATTGTTCCGGGGATGCGCTGACCGTCATCGGCGGGCGGAATGGGCAGGGCAAGACCAGTGTGCTGGACGGGATTCTTTGGGCGCTGGGCGGCGATCGGTTCAAACCGTCGGCGCCGGTCCATGAGGGTGCGGATGAGGCCTATATTAAGGTGTCGCTCGACAACGGCATCACCGTTGAACGGAAGGGCGTCAACGGTAGTCTGAAGGTCACCTCCTCCACCGGCCGGGGCGGCCAGGCACTCCTTAATGAGTTCGTAAACCTGTTTGCCCTGAACCTGCCGCGGTTCATGGCGGCCACCGGCACGGACAAGGCCCGGATGCTTCTGGACGCCTACCCCGATTTCGGGGCGGAACTGCAGCGGCTCAATGAGGCGGTCAAACGGCTCTACGAGCAGCGGCTGGCCCTGGGCCAGATCGCCGACCGTAAGGCGAAGTACGCGAGCGAATTGCCGTTTGATGCCACGGCGCCCGACAAGCCTTTGTCGGGGGCTGAGATGGCCCAGCGTATGCAGGACGCCCTCTCCCACAACGCGCGCAACGATGCGATGCGCCGCGATGCGGCGCGCGCAGCGGAACAGGTCCTCATTGCCGAGGACCGTCAGCGCATGGCGGCTAGGCGCGCTACCGAACTGGAGGCCGCGCTGAGAGCGGCCGAAAAGGACTGCGACGCGGCGGTGGAAGCGGCGGCGCGGGCCCGAACATCCCTGGCGGCCGCCCAGGCGACAACCACCCAGTTACAGGACCAAGACACGACGGCGGTCAAGCGCGAGCTCGAACAGATTGACTCCCTGAACGCCCGGGTCCGGGCGAATGAATCGAAACGGAACGCGGAGGCGGAAGCGGAGCACCTCAAGGGCCAGTACGCCGACATGAGCCGGGAGATTGAGGAGGTGCGCGCCAAACGGCTGCATCTGCTGGCGTCGGTCAACATGCCACTGGACGGGTTGTCGATCGATGAGGCCGGGGAACTGGTGTTTGCCGGCCAGCGGTGGGACTGCATGTCGGGCGCGGAGCAGTTGCAGGTATCGGCCGCGATCTGCGCGGCAATGAAACCGGAATGCGGGTTCGTGCTCCTGGACAAGTTGGAGTGCATGGATACGGGGACGCTGCGGCAGTTTGCGGCGTGGCTGGCGTCCCGCGGCCTGCAGGCGATCGGGACGCGGGTCTCCACGGGGGATGAATGCAGCATCGTGATTGAAGACGGAGTCGCGTCAGCGACGACGGGGTATTCGTTCTGAACAGGACGGAGGGTGCAACTACGAAACACGCCAAAGGCGCGCCCAGCCTTCGCATAAGGCTACGGCGGGTCAAATACGAAAAGGAGAAATGGAATGGAAACAACCGGTGAGGTGCGAGCAGCGGCGGGGCAGAGCGGGGAAATCGACAAAGTGGCGGCGGCGTTGGTTGCTGTCCAGGGCGAGATGACTAATCCGCCCAAGACGAAGACGGTGTATGCCGGGCCGAAGAAGTATTCCTTCGCGCCCCTGCCCGAAATCATTGATGCGGTTCGACCGGTGCTGAAGAAGCACGGGCTGGCGGTGGTCCAGTTGGTGCGGGACCGGGCATTGGAAACACGTGTGCTCCACACCAGCGGCCAGTGGATCGGGGGGGCGTACAGTCTACCCGGCATTGTGGACAGCCAGGCGATGGGGAGCGCGATTACGTACGCACGGCGGTACAGCCTGTGCGCCGTGTTGGGCATCGCCGGCGAGGATGACGAGGACGGCGAGGCCGCCACGGCGGCCGAGTTGGAAGAACAGGCGGCGCGCCGTAAGGAGGCGGAAGGCCGGCTGGATGCGATGAAGGGTAAGGGCAAGATCAAGAGCGCCTATGACGGCAAGGTGCTGGCGCCGGGGGAGGCGACTTTGCCGTCCGAGAGGACCGGCAAAGTCGAGACCGCAGACCTTAGACCGCAGACTGCAGACCCAAAGGGGCCGGGGAAGACGCCCGCCTCCGCGGCTGCGCCGTCTACGGCGAGGCGACCGCGCGACGCGCGGTCGGCGGGTGGCGAGGCCCCGGATGAATTGCCCGGTATTGCCAAACCCCTGGCGGATCTGATGCGGCGGGATGGTGTCACGCCGGAGGCTTTGAAGCGTTACTACGTGGTCATCAGGAAGCACCTGCCCGATACGGTTGAGCCTACCGACCTGCCCCCGGATTACGTGGAGACATTGGTAAAGGCCGAGAACTGGAAAAAGGCCGTGGCGGCCATCAAGGGAGGGAGCGGGAGGCAAGGCTGAGGGCGGATACCTGAAACCTGAGTCGGAATGGTTAATAGGGAATGGGGAGGTAAGTGAGATGACGGATACAACGCATGAGGGGTTTGGTTGGAATGACACGGTCGAGGTTCCGGAGAGCGGGTTCGAGTTGCTGCCGGAGGGCCCGGCGGTATTCCAGATCACCAAACTGGAACGTCAACGCAAGGAGTTCGGGAAGTTCGGCGTCTGCAACGTGGCCGTGATGACGTTCCTGTGCTCGCCCTTGGAGGGCGAAGGATCGGCCGAAGTGCAGAGTCAGTTTGCCCTGGCTAAGCCGTTGGGGTGGAAAATCATGAAGTTGGCGACGGCCTGCGGGCTCCGCACGCACGACGACGTGAACGAGATCGACCCGCGCTGGTGGGCGCAGTTCGAGGGGGCCACGGGACGGTGCGAGATCGGGTACCGGACGTTCACCGGCAAGAAGGACGGCAAGGAACGGAAGGTGAACGAGATCACGGATTTCATACCGCAGGACCCCGCAGCAGAGCAGAGCACGCTGCGGGGCGATGGTCCGGAGGGGTCCGCCTCCGCAGCGCCTGAATCGGCGGGGACGTTCGACAACCTGCCGTTCTAGCCGGCGAGAGATTGGAGATTGGTTTCATTGGGGAATTCGGGAGGAACCACGAAAGGCGCGAAACGCGCGAAAGGAGAGGTATGGGTGAGGCGGGGAATGACGATACGGCGATCGATGATCGGGTAGTCGCGTTGCTGTGGGCATTGCAGGAGATGCACCTGCATATTGAGGCGCTGCTTGGCGGGGAACGGATTAGCGCCGTGACCATCGCGCGGGCGATGGCGCGGTCGGATGAGGTGATGGCGGCGCTGCTTGCGAGCGGCGCCGACGGAGCGGCGCCCTCCACTGGAAAGAAATGCGGCGGGGCCGGAGGCCCCTGCCCTACCCCTGGGGGAATGCCTTGATTGAGTTGCGGGCGTATCAGGACGCGGCGCGTGGTGCCGTGACGCGCGAGTGGGGGCGCGTTTTGCGTACGCTGCTCGTGCTCCCGACGGGGACCGGCAAGACGATTGTGTTCTCGGCACTCGCCCGCGACGTGGTGTCACGTGGCGGGCGGGTGCTGATCCTGGCCCACCGCGAGGAGTTGATCCGGCAGGCGGCGGATAAACTCATGCGGGCGACCGGGCTGGCCTGTGCGATCGAGAAGGCGGATGAGTATGCGGCTGGGTGCCTGGAGCGGGTTGTCGTGGGCAGCGTGCAGACCCTGCTCTCGCCGGATCGCCGGGCGGCACTGTCGGCGCCGACTCATATTATTGTAGATGAGGCCCACCACGCGCTGTCGGACTCGTATCAGGCGGTGCTCGGGCACTGGCCGGCGGCGTGCATTCTGGGCGTGACGGCGACGCCGGACCGTGGCGACATGCGCGAACTGGGGACGTTCTTCGAGAGCCTGGCGTTTGAGTATCCCCTGCCCCAGGCGATTGCCGACGGGTTTCTGTGTCCGATCCGGGCGTTGACATTGCCTGTGGCCATTGATCTGCGCGGCCAGAAGCCGGCCGGCGGCGACTGGTCGAAGGAACAATGCGCGTTTGCGTTGGAGCCGTACCTGCCGGAATTGACCCGCCTTTATGCCGAACACGCGCGCGATCGGAAGGGGTTGGTGTTCGTGCCGCTTTGTGCCACCGGGCACAAAGTCGTTGACGCATTCCGCTCCCACGGTCTGCGGGCCTACTTCTGCGACGGGCAGGACCGGAGTCAGATCCCGGTCTGGGAAGCGGACGGGGCGGGGGCGGTCATGGTCAACGCCATGCTCCTCACCGAGGGGTACGATCATCCGCCCATTGACGCAATAGCGGTCTGGCGGTTCACCCGGTCGCGCCCGTTCTACTGCCAGATGGTCGGCCGCGGCACCCGGATTCATCCCGGCAAGGACCGTCTGTTGCTGATCGACAACCTGTACCTGACCGAACGGCATGCACTGTGTCGGCCAGCGCATCTGGTCGCGGATGACGAAGAGGTGGCCGCCAAGTTGACCGAGAACGTGGAACGGGAGCCCGGTCGTGGGACGGATCTGGATGAGGAAGCGTTGACGCGGGCGAAAGAGGATGTCATCGCCGACCGCGAAGCCGCCCTGGCCAAGAAGTTGGCCGAGATGCGGCACCGCAAGCGCGAGCTCGTGGATCCGGTCCAGTATGCGGTCAGTGTCGGGGCCCCCGGCCTGGTGGACTACCGGCCGGCGCTGCCGACGGAAAGCGTACCGCCGACCGCCGGACAGATTGAGGCTCTCAGCAAAGCGGGCATCTTCCCCGGCGACGTCCAGCACGCCGGCCATGCGGAGGCGATCCTCGCCACGCTGGCCGAGCGCAAGGCCGGCGGATTCGCCTCCCCGAAGCAGGTCCGGCGCCTGGAGTTGTACGGGTGGACCCGGGCCGGCCAGATGACCTATGCCGCGGCGCAGAAGGTGATTTCGCGGATTGCGGCGAATGGGTGGAGGCTCCCGCATGGGCTTACGCCCGATGCGGGACAGGCTGAAGGGGTTAAGGCTGAAGCCTGAAGGAGCGGGGATGCCGCTGGGGACAGCGGCCGCTACACGCGCACCGGGGGCGGTGATGGAGTTGAATTCATGAGAGGAGCGAGGGAACCCATGGGGAAAGC
>CAZTAJ010000140.1:0-9152 GCA_964611575.1 uncultured Verrucomicrobiota bacterium | reverse complement strand
CCCGGCCATCCGCTACCCGCCCTCAATCCGAAGAATAGGTAATTCGGAATCGGCGCTGCTCGCCATGGGAATTGACCCTCTCAGGCGTTTGTAGTGTAAGGAGGTGGGTTCAGAACTGATGGTCTTTGCGACGACGTTATACTCGTTGTACAGGATTAGATAGAGATACTTCTTTCCATGACTCCTCGCGACTGTAGCCAGTTCTTTGATGGACGTGTTCCCATCCTTTATCTCATGCGTCCAGTCAATGGGGTCACCCAGAAACACATTGAAATAGTTCACCAACTCCGCATCCAAAGGAGACCGTATCCTCGACAAAGAATGAGAAGGAAGGTTGGGGCAAAACGCAGCAAACCTCGACTGTGGGGGAAAGATGAAGGAACTTATCCCAAGCGTGAATACTCCAAGAACAGTCTGCCTCGCATCCGAGGGTCTTGCAGCCAAGTCATGTCCTGCCCGGAACGCAGCCACTGCAATCCCCTCCTTCTCAGGGGACGGAACATTCTGGAGTCGGTATTGTGTGGACCTGTTAACCGTGGCACAACCAGTCAAGAACACAATCAGTGGCAGAAGCACGGGAATGGTCATCTGTCGACCTGTTGCCTTACCTGAAAGAAGCAGCAATGCGTTCACAATTTCCATCCTTCCTTTTGCTTCGTCGCACGGTTGTCCGCGATAGCACCTGTCGTGGTGGTTGGGTAGCGGCTTTCGTAAGTCTTAGTAGAGTGAAGTGATAAGAAATCGCTTTCCAGATAGTCGCGGCCCGCAAAGGCCGAGATCATGCTGGGGCCGGTTTGGAGTAGCGATTTCATGGTTTGGAGCATGCCGGAAGCGGGGATAAACGTCAAGATGCCCAAACAGCGGCTCGGTGGCGGACGGGGTTTCCCCGACCCGCGGCGGGCCTAGCACCTTCAACGCCGTCGGTCCCACACGTTCCTTGGAGCATTTACCACCGTGGGGGGATTCCGTCTCTGCGAGTGGCAACCGAAGTGATGGGTTGATTCCTCCCTGCCCTTTAATGTGGTCCAGTGTGTGGGTGTGATCAGGGCACGCAGTTCTCCCCTCCCACCAGTTCTTTGCGCACCCCGAACTCATTCAATTGCCTGGCACCGGCGAGTTTTGGCGGCATCCCGACGATGAAAGTCCACCGTGTGCGCATCGGTCGGCACATCGCGTTAACACCATTCTGGCGGTCAATTGGTCTTGAGTATCCGTCGCCTCCGAAATGTCTGGAAAAGCGCCTCTGTTCTAGAGGGTGTGACCATGAAGACGATGAGCGGGGCAAAGAATAACGGTTGGCGGGATGGATTCAATCCCCTGCGCGGCATGGGCATGGCGCGGATGGTCGCGCTACTTGAGGCCGGGGAACGCGGGCAGTTCTCGGACCTGCAGTGGTTCTATCACTACATGGAGCGGAGTGACGCGATGATCCATGCCGTGATGCAGCGGCGGCGGTCGGCGTTTATGGGGTGTGATTGGGACATCCGCCTGGCGGCGGAGGTTTCAGGGTTCGGGGTTCAGGGTTCAGGGAAGAAAGACGATGGCCGGCGTAAAGCCGGCCCTACCCCGGACGAGGTCCTTGCGGAAGAGCAAGCGGCGTTTCTTCGGGAGGCCTATGACCGGGTGGAGAATTTCCGGGATGCGGTTGCCTTTCTGTTCACCGGGTTCTTTCGGGGGTTTGGACACCTGGAGAAGCATTTCTCTGCTTCGGGCTTGGTGACGCGGCTGGAGCCGGTTGAACAGTGGTTCTGGGTGCGGGATGGGTTGTTTGGGACGTGGGAGTACAATCCCGATGCGGTTAGCGGGCGACAGCGGGGTCTGCCGATTGAGCCGGAATCGTTTGTGGTGTTCGAATCGGCGCCGTTGAACCGGATCCTGGCGCTGGCCTACCTGCGCAAGACACTCAACGAGCGGGACTGGGATTCGTACCTGGAGGTGTTCGGGATCCCGTCCACCTTTCTCGTGGGCCCGCCGAACACGTCGGCGGCCAAGGAGGCGGAATACCAGGCTATTGCCGAGGCAATCATCTCGGACGGTCGCGGGTACCTGCCGAATGGGACGGACGTGAAGTATGTGAACGCGTACGGGGCAAAGCCGCCGTTCCTGGACCGGATTGAGTACCTGGACCGACAGATCACCCTGGCGGCGACTGGCGGGCTGTTGACCATGTTGGCGGAGCCGGGATCCGGGACGTTGGCCGGCAATGCGCATTCGGACACGTTCCTCCAGATCGCGCGCAGTGATGCGGCAATTCTGAGCGGCATCTTCCAGGAGCAATTCGACACTCCCCTACTCCGCGAGTTCTTTCCCGGCCAGCCGATCCTAGCGTATTTCGAGTTCGCGCCGCCGGCGGCGGATGAGGTGTCGCGGGTGGTCCGGGATGCGGTCGAGTTGGCTAAGGCCGGGGTGCGGATTGACCTGGATGAGCTGAGTGAGAAGACGGGATACAGGCTTGAGCGGATGTCGGATCCGCCTCCGCGCAAGGCTTCCGCCTCCGCCAAGGCTACGGCGGACATGCCGGCGTGACGGCGCTACGCGCCGGAAGGCGGGGCTGCCGGAGGGTGAGTTTGGGCAATCCTTGGAAAACGGGACTGAATTGTAAACTTTTTTGAAAATGGTTTCAGGCGGGCCGCGAAGACCGGCCTCAGCGCGGCCGGCTACAGCAGACGAGGCCAAGGATGGAAGATGGCATGAACAACCTGATTCTGAATCGCGATACGTTCAAGTTGCCGGGTGATGGGTGGTACCAGTTGGCGCCTTTGGGCGAGTTTGCGCATGCCGGCGCCGGCGTTGTCCAGGTAATCGACGGGGAGTCCTGCGTGGCCATGGCGGCGCGGTTCGCCGCGGATGCGGCCGTGGCGAACTTTGCCGGGCTACTGATCGATTTCGACCATTTCTCGATGCAGGGCGGGCAGCGGTCGGAGGCGGCGGGGTGGATTACCGCGCTGGAGGCGCGGGTTCAGACCACAGACGACAGACCGCAGACCGCAGACCAAGACGGCGCGGCCGGAGGCCGTCGCCCTACCCCGGAGGCGGCCCCCGCAGCAGAGTGTTCCGCACGCTGCGGGGCAGGGCTTTGGGCGCAGATTCGCTGGTCGGACGTGGGGGAAGTGGCTGTGTCGGGTGGGCGGTACCGGTTCCTTTCGCCGGTGTGGTCGCGTGAGGATTGTGTCGAGTTGGGTCTGGATGCCGCAACGGGGTGGCCTCGGATGCGGCCCGTGCGGCTGTTGAATGCGGCGGTGACGAATGACCCCAATCTCAAGGGCCTCGTGCCGCTGTCGAACGCTTCGACTTCGCTCAGCGCAGGCAGTGGGCAAGACCACAGACCGCAGACTGTAGACCGCAGACCCGGGAACGGGGAGGGTGAAAGTCTGGAAAACTCGCATTCTGATAGCGGGACATCGCAAGGCGGAGGCAAAGGGTCACACATCATGAAAACGGTTATCGAGAAGTTGCTGAATCACCTGGGGCTGGCGGCAGATACGGTCGAGGCCGTGGTGCTGGAGAAGTTGGGAACGTTGCCGGCGTTGACGGCCGTGGCGGACCTGCAGAATTCGCTTCGGGACCTGCAAACGAAGCATGACGCCCTGATGGTGAACCTGAAGGCGGTCGAGGGCGAGTTGGTGAACCGGCACCTGGCGGAGTTCGAGGGGATCGTGACGGAGAAGTCGAGGGACTTCTGGGCGGCTGAGTTGATCAGCAATCGCGCGGGCGCACTTACTGCGCTCACGGAGCTCGCTTCGTTGCGCGATGCCGGCGGGAGTGCCGAGTCGGGGAAAGCGGGCGCGAGGGCCGAAGATACTCGGAAGCCGTTGCACAATCGGGCTACGGCCCGGCCGGTGCCACCCGGACAGGGGGGGACGGTCCCGAATGCGGAGGTCGAGAGCAAGGCCATGAAGATCCGGAACCGGGCGCATGAGATCGCCAAGGCGGAGGGTTTGGCGTTTGGCGTGGCGTTTCGTCGGGCAGAGCGGGAAGTGATTGGGCAGTGAACAGTCATCAGTGAACAGTGGGGAAGGTCGGCGGGGACGCCGACCCCACATTGGGGAGAGGATCGATCCATGAGTCAGAGCAATACGCGGGTTGGGGATTTTCGGGTGCTGGCGGGCGAGAGCCTGGTGGGCATGGAGGCGCGCCTGGTCAGGTTGACCCACGACACGCAGGTTCCGGAAGTGAAACTGCCGGATTCCGTGACGGATTTCTCGATCTACGTGGTCCTAGAAGGGGCGGCCGACGCCGCACTGGTGTCGGTACGGCCTCTGGAAAACGGGCGCACCGTTCGGCTGAAGTTGCTGGGCACCTGCAATCCCGGCGACTTGCTGGTCCCGGCCCCTTGCGATGGGACCACGGATGGCATGGTGGAGGCGCTGCCAGCCGAGGCGGGGACGTATCGCGGAATCGCGATTGCCGAGGAGGCCGGAGTTGACGGGCAATTGGTGCTGGCCCGGCCCTGCATGCTGAGCAACGTGACCGTGCTCGGGGAGTAAGAATCCGCGGTGGAAGGTGGTAGGTGCACGGTGGAAGCGGCGGGAAAGGGAGCAATGGCATGAAGAAGGTTTTGGTACTCGGGGCGATGTTGGTTGGTGCTTGCGTGGGTCAGGCGTTGGCGGACAGGGATGGCGAGTTCCGCGAGGCCGCTCGATTGGCTGTGGCCACCGGTTCGACCGTGCTGGCGGAAGGCAAGATCATTGTGGGCGGGTCGGACAACGTGGCCGCGCACAAAACGCCTTCCGGCGCTTGAAGGGTTTCATTGTGGCGGTGGTTCTGGCGATGGCGGCCGGCGGTGTGCGCGGGGAATGGGTCATCCCCTCTCAGCCTGCAGGGCCGATTGTGGGCCCGGCGGGATCGAACGGCGTTGACGGCGCGACCGGTCCGCAGGGGCCGCAGGGCATTCAGGGTCCCGTAGGCCCGCAAGGGCCGCAGGGTCCTCAAGGGCCAGGCGGAACGAACGGTTCGCCCGGTGCACAGGGGATTCAGGGGCCGGCCGGGACCAACGGCGCGGCGGGTCCCCAGGGCGCGGTCGGTCCTCAAGGGCCGGCGGGAACAAACGGTGCGGCTGGCGCACAGGGGCCGCAGGGTATTCAAGGGATACAGGGTGTTCAGGGGCCGCCGGGAACCAACGGTACAAACGGGACGAATGGCACAAACGGCGCGACCGGTGCTCAAGGTCCGCAGGGTGCAGTGGGGCCGCAAGGCCCGGCTGGCACCAATGGGGCCACTGGTCCACAGGGTCCTCAAGGGGCAGTTGGACCACAGGGTCCGGCAGGAACGAATGGTGCCACCGGACCGCAGGGACCGCAAGGTCCAGCCGGCACGAACGGGGCGACCGGCCCCCAGGGTCCGGAAGGGCCGCAGGGCCCGGCCGGGTCTGGCGGCGGTGGTGGCGATCCCTCGGCGGAGTTTGATGTGGTCGGGACTGGGCTCACGTGGACGGCAGTGGACGCGGCGCGGCACTGGGCTGGCGTGGCGATGAGCCATGACGGACGGTGGCAGGCGGGAGCCCTCTATGACGGAGTGTTGTACCTGTCGAGCGACTACGGGGCGACCTGGGCGGCGGGGTCCACGAACGTGAATGCTATGGGATTGGCGATGAGCGCAGACGGGGCAATTCTGCTCGCCGGCGGTTATTCGTCCAGTCGGCCGTTGTACGGCTCGCGGGATCGCGGGGCGACCTGGTCCAACCTCGGCACGGGAAACGGGTGTTGGTGGGTGGCGATGAGTGCGGACGGGGTCTATCAGGCGGCCGTGTGCAACGGCGGTCAGATGTACGTGTCGGGCGACACCGGCGTGACGTGGACGGTCCAGGGCGCGGAGGAGGTCTGTTGGCGGGATGTTGCGATAAGTTCGAATGGGCAATTCCAGGTGGCGGCATGCGGGCAAGAGGATGAAGAAAGCGGCGGGTCGCTGTACTACTCGACGAACTACGGCGCGACCTGGGCGGCTTCCGGGGATGATCGGAATTGGCAGTGTGTAGCCGTGAGTGCGGATGGCACGAGGGTGACAGCCGGTGTGAACAACGGATACCTGTATGTCTCAACCAACGCCGGTTTGACCTTCGCGGATACAGGAATTGGGGGGCTGTGTTGGAGTGTCTCGATGAGCGACGACGGTAAGCGTCAAGTCTGTGTGCTGAAGCAAGGGGTTGTCTACGTCTCGAACGACTACGGGGTGACGTGGACGGCGACGCAAAGTTCCGGAAATTGGCAGCACACTGCGGTGAGCGGGGATGGCGCCTATCAGCTTGTGACGGGATCCGGTTTGAACATGTGGGCGAACCGCGCGCGGCCGCGGGTGCGAGGAGATCTGACCGTTGACTGCTCGCTGAAGTTTGGGGTCCTGGGGCAACTGATGATTCAGGGCGGGACGCAATTGGTGCTCGTGGCCGGGTCGGTAACGAACGTGCTCGACAGCAACATCCTGGTGCCGTGACCGGCCGGCGGGATGTGATGGGAGGATGAACATGAAACGCGGAGTTCTGACGATCGGGGCGATTCTGGTAGCTGGCGTTGTGGCGGCCGTCTACGCGGCCCCCTGGGCGAAGACGGATTCGCTGAGCGCGGGAACGGTTGCGGTCACCAACGGGCAGGCCAACACCGTCTGGATGCCCGTGGCGGTCTTGTGGAGCTTCCCAGGGGCGACCACGGCGACCGTGGCGGTTGCACGCTCGAGCCAAGGGAATACGCACCTTCTCGGGCAGGTCGCGGTGTCCAATAGCAGCGGGGTCATTTGGGTCTCGGAGGCGGATTATCCCTTCGAGTTCGGGGACGTGCTCACGGTGACCAGCACGGACACGAACGGTGCGGTGGAGATCATCCGGAAGGGGAACTGAGGCGGGAGGAGGTGCTTGTGATTCGTGGCAGCAAAGGACGGAAGAGAGTACCGCGAGACAAAGAAGTCTGCGTTGTGTGCAAGAAGCTGTTCGGCAATCTGACCCGCGTGCGCTGCGATGACGGGTTAAAGCATACTGACTGTTACCGAGAGCAGCGTTATGGCGCAGTGAAGCTGCCCATCCTCAGCATGATGGTTGCCCTGCTCGCCGGTTGTGCGAGTCAGCCGGCGCCGCAGCCGGTGGCCGACAACATGGAGGACTTCCCGGCGGTGACCGGCGTGGTGCGCCGGGCCGTCGTGGCCGGCCTGACGGCCGTCGACCCGGCGTCGTATGGCGGGTGGGCAGGCGCGTGCCCTGGATCTGACGTCGATGCCGACACCTTTGCGCTGCTCTGCCGCGAGAAGGGCCTGCAGGTGTCCCTGCACCACAACGCGCAGGCGACCAAGGCGGACCTTGAGGCGGCCGCCCGGGCGGCCTGTACGGGCATGAAGGCGGGTGACCTGCTGGTGTTGTACGTCTCCGGACACGGCGGCCAGGTGGACGACGGGGACCCCACGGAGGCGGACGGACTCTCGGAGACCCTCTGTCTGTGGGACGGGGAGATGACGGACACCTACCTTTCCTCGGTGCTGGCGGAGATCCCGGCCGGCGTGCGCGTGTTCTTCATCACCGATACCTGCAACTCGGGGACCAACTACCGGCGCCGGTCCTACCGGGCGGCCGTCCCTGCCCCGTTCCGGGCGGCGCTGATCCACTACGGCGGGTGCGCCGATGGGATGAGCAGTTTCGGCGGGCCCCAGGGCGGCGTGTTCACGACGGCCTTGGTGGACGCCTGGAGTGAGATGGGAACCTATCGGGCCTGGTTCACGGACGCCGCGGCGCACATGCCGGGCACCCAGGCGGCGGTCTATGAGGAATTCGGCGCGGTGACGGAGGCGTTCAGGAACGGGAGGGCGCTGGAATGAAAGCGGCCGCAGACTCCGTGACCCACGCCGAGTGCGGCGAGATCAGCCAGCGGCTGTTCGAGAAGCTGGACTCCATCGAGAAGCGGTTGTTCAAGGACAACGGCACGTTGTCCATCCAGACCCGGATCGAACGGCACGAGCAGATCCTTCGCGTCCTGCTGTGGGCGCTCTCCATCATCGTGGGGACGGTCCTCACCTCGGCGGTGATGGCAATGATCCTGCTGTTCAAGTGGGCGATTGCGCAAGGGGCAATGGTATGAGCGGGCGATGCGGGGTCCTGGGGTGTGGCAAGGGCACCAGCACCGGCCTGGACCGGAAGGTCGAGTACCGGCGGATCATCGACTCCTTCCGCGTATTGAACGTGCCGGCCGACGTCCAAAGGCTGATCCGGGAGGCGCTCCACTCCGACAAGTGGGACTGGTTTGCGGACTGCGACGGGTGCACCGGGGTTTCGGAACTGTACTGGCCGACGATTTACTTCCCACCCTGCCTTCGTCATGACTTCGACTGGGCCACAGGCAACGGGGGCTGGGAAGCCAACGCCAGGTTCTTCCGGATCCAGCGCGCCTATGGCATGGGGCCGGTGCATGCCGGCGTCCGGTTTGTGGGCGTCACGTTGTCCTGGTATGCCTGGTTCAAGTGGCAGGGGTGACGGGGGCATGTCGGTCTGTTTTGTGGCTTCACAGTACGCCGAGGGTGGCTCCCATGTTACGTCTATGTTACGCCCAAAATGAGTCAAACCGAGCGGAAGGGGGTAGTCGCTGCCGTAGTTTCATGCGCTTTTTGATGAAAACAGCCTGTTTTCTAAGGAATGCTATACTAATTACCCCATTAGAAATCCGATGCTCTATCCAACTGAGCTACGGGGGTAACGGCTTTAGTTGCATCTGCTTACGCATAGAGTCATGACGGTTTCCCCGGATGGCGATAAACCCACGGAGGATTGGACCATGGCCCAGCACAAAGCGGATGGGACTATACGGCGGCGCAGGAAATCGTGGCAAGTGGATTGTGGCGTCGTCCATGGCCGTCGTCCAAGAATGTAAGCGCAGTTCCGTCGAACCTTCCTCATGGGCGAACAGGAGGGCCCTATGAAGTGCTTTGGAAGGGTCAACCGTTCTGCTTGTCGATCAGGTTCACTACCACTCGGGTGAGAATGTCCTTCTCAGCCGGACGGCTTTCGGCAATGAGCAACGTCATGGCCACCAGCGCATTATCGGCTATGCGTTTGCGCCCATCCGCGGCATACAGCGTTCCGTTCTTCTCCAGGAACCACAGAAACAGCGCCGCCGCAATCCGCTTATTGCCGTCCACAAAGGGGTGATTCTTGACCAGGAAATACAGCAAGTGCGCGGCTT
>CAZTAJ010000139.1:0-9202 GCA_964611575.1 uncultured Verrucomicrobiota bacterium | reverse complement strand
GAGGCAGACAAGCGCCGCCAGCATTGCCCTCCGTACGTTCTGTCGGATCTTGATCATCGCTGTGTCTCTCATGGTCTTTTCCTTTCGGGTGGTATTGGTGAATTTCACTTCTCGCCGATGCAGTACAGGAATGCCGGGGTTTGGATGAGCAGTTTGTTGCCGGCCGCGACCGGGCAGCCCATCCGCGAGAAGTTGGAGGCGGCCCCTTTATAACAGCCGACGAATTGGAAGGGATCAATGTCCTTGTAGTACTGTTCGATGTAGATATCGGAGGGAGGTTCGGCGAAGCCCAGCAGGTTCTTGTCGCTGACCACCTTGGGGTTGGCCGGGTCTTTCACGTCCACGACCACGAAACGGGTCATGGCCTTGTTGTCGCTGCGCTCGCGGCCATTGGCACCGGTGCCCTCGGCCATCCCGATCAGATAGTGGCCGGCCACGACCGGGAAATTCAGCCCCATCGATTTCAGGAAGCCGACCTTCTCCCCGGTGGTGGCGTCATAGAGACAACCGCCATCCCCACCATGGCCCTTGAACCAGTACTTGCCGAACACGGTGGGAAACTCGTGCTGGTTGCCCCAGGGCTTGTCCTTCCGGTCTTTCTTGAGGAAGAGCTCCTGGGCGGCGACGCTGTCCGGTCCGGTCCACTGCAAGCGATAGGCGCCGTTGTCGCCGCCGCCAATATCGGAACCCGATGCGAACATGACGACGTCTTCCATCACCCCCAGCAACAGACCGCGACCTCCATTGACCGGCGGCAACTCGCCCACCTTCACGCCGTCGGTGATCCGCAGGATGGGGTAACCGCTGGTGACTTGCTTCGGTTCCTGGCCATTGCCCACTAGGACCGGTACAACCTCTCCTGTGGGTCGGGCCAGAGGTACCACACGTGGGACGGTGTAATTGGTGCCCGGGAACGGGCTTTCCCAGCGGAGTTTGCCGGTCTTGGCGTCAAATGCCCGCATGGTGTTCAGACCGCCGCTCTTAGCGTAACCCGAGACGAGCAGCAGTCCCTGGCACAGGTTCGGCGAACGGTGGAACGTGCCACGGTTGTCCCGCATCACCTGATCACGGAAGCCCCAGATCAACTTGCCGTCCAGATCCAGGCAGAAGACCTGCCCCTGATCGAAGACGCCGTAGATCCGCTCGCCATCGCTGGCCAGGGTGGAGTCGGCATAGCCGACCTCGCCGTACCAGGCAAGGCCGAAGGGCATATTGAGCGCCTTGCTGATCGCCTTCCAGTAATTCGTCGCCCCGAACCTCTGTTTGTCTTTGGCGGCATAGGCATTCAGCGCCTCGTCATCCGCGAGGCCGGCGAACCCTTCCAACGAGGCGATGTCCTTATCCAGGGCACTCACCAGGGCGGCATCGCCAAAGGCCACGACATCGGGTCGGCAGCGTTTGGCCATGGCGCAGATCTTGGCCGCGAAATCCTTCCGTTTCTCCAAAGGGGACGGTTTGTGCATGCGGTCGCGACCGTACATGTTCTCAATCTGACTGGACGCGCCAACGCCCGGCCCACCGGCGGTGACCGTCCAGATCGCCTGGGCCAGATCAATGACTTTCTGGACCTTAACCGCCTGGTCCTCGGGCAGGGCCGGCCGCGCCGGTATCTTGTCAAACGCCAACCCCTCTAGCATCAACGGCATGATGCGTTTCTGCCAGAGTGGTTTGCCGGTCTCCAGATCCCAGCAGGCCACGAAGTCCGGATGGCCCACCGCGAACACTTTCTTGCCCACCACGATGGGATGCGACAGCCCCCAACCGGGCACGCGCGCCTTCCACTGGATGTTCTTGGACTTGGTGTCGGCGAAGTCCCAGATCTTGGTCTTCTTCCCCTTCACCTCGGCATCCACCTGGGTCGGCGTGCCGTCCCAGAACTCCAAGGGCGGCTGGGCGCCGGGGAAATGCCCCAGGGTCCAGCGGAAATACACCGGGTTCTCGGGCGTTGGTTGGACATCGGCCGCCCCCCAGGCCGGACCGGGTTTAGCGACCGGCGTCTCGGCGGCCCCCGCCGCCAGGGCCAGGCCCAGGGTGACGGGCACTGCCAGTGACAGGGCCTTGGTGATGATGTTCATTCGCTGCTCCTTGCGGTTGTTGCCGTGGTTGTGGTTGTTGTTCATGACGTTTTCTTGTTACTGATCCGGGTTGTGGACTACAACGTCGGTTTGTCGTCAGTACAGCGCCGTCACGGACACCGTGCTGGGATGGACGCCGGTCCGCGCAGTGGGTTCTGATTCTTCAGTCTTTGTCAGTTCTTCTTGGCCTCCGGCGTGGTCGCCGGCGGGGTCGTCTTCCCTTCGCCTTTCATCTCGGCGATCTGCTTGGCGATGTCTTCGGCGTAACTTGCGGCCAATTTGTCCTGGGCCGGGTCGCGGCCGGCCATGGCGGCCCGCACCCGTTCCATGGACGGCAGCGCCGCCGGGCCGATGGCGCGCCAGGCGGGGAGGATGCGCGCTCGGTTGCTGGGATGACTGCTGGCCAAGGCGATGGGTTCGATCCAGGCCAGGAGCCGTTCCGGGGCCAGGTTCCGGGCGAAGGTCGGATAGAGGGTCCAGGAGTCCTTGTATTTCCCCATCAGGATCTGGGCCGAGGCTGGGTCAGAGGCGGCATCGATGGCGGCGAAATAGTCAAGTAGGCATCCGGCATTGCTGGTGTTGACCGGCACTTGGGCAGTCCAAGGTGCAGTCTTGGACAATGACCCACCTTGGGCGACCTCCAGGCCCGCCTTCAACAGCCCTTCGATGCGCCAACGCAGACCGGTGGCAAGGTCAATGGCGATGCGCAGACGTAATGGATCCATGGCCATCTTGGGGAAATCCCGTTCCAGACGGGTGCGACCTTGTTCGCCCAGCGCGCGGAGGGTCATCTGGATCCAGTGCCGACGCTCCGTGCGATCGCGGTTGATAAAATAGGCCCAGCCCTCTTTGGGCGGCGGATCGCTCCAGAAGTTTGCCATGTAATCGGCCAGCAGATGGTCCCAACCGGCACGGCCCTGAGGATCGCAGGCATCCAGGGCCAGCAGGGCCTCGGCGCGGATCTCCTCGTAGGGGTCATTCAGGACCAGACTCGACAATCTCTTGATCGTCTCCTCGGCCAGGGGCGCCTTCAGCACGCCCAGGCGTTTGACCGCCTCGTAACGGTACTGGGCGCTGGCGTCGTTGAGGTGGGTCGCCAACTTCGGCGCGTCGGAAGTTTTCCGGGTCTCCGCCACCACTGCGGGGTCGTCGTTCGGAGTGCCCTTCACCGCCGGACCGATGCAATACAGGAAACTCTGGCTCTGGATGAAGATGCGGTCGCCCGAGGCCACCGGTCCGTTCACCTGATGCCCGAAGTAGGCGGTCACGTAGTTGCCATAGCCCCCGCAGGACGCCCGTGGAGCGACCAGTCGCAGCATGTCGAAACCGGGCAGGTGCTTGTTCACCCAGAGATCGGCCGGCACCTCGGCGCCGCCCAGCAGGCTGCGGTTGGAGATCAGACGGATCGCATCATGGGGTTTGGCCGTGCCATCGAAGACGGGCCAGGTCAGCAGGGCGGCACCATCACGCCGGGGACGGAACTTGGCGTCATCGAAACTACCACTGCCGAGACACAAATCGCCGATGACCGAGAGTTTCACAGTTTCGCCCCGGCCGACACTGAAACCCACCGTACTGCGGGTCCGCAGATCGTAAGTGTAGTCAGGGCCGAAGACGAAATGTTCGTTCCGCACCCGTGGCACCCTCGACGCTCTGCCCGAGAACCGGTCCTCTTCCAGGTCTTCCGCATTCCCCTGGCCATCCGGCCGCAGGCGCAAGACGGAAGAATGATGACGCCCCATGTTGTTCCCTGTCCCGACAATGACCCTATCGCCAAACACCATCGGATAAAACCAATCCTGGATCTGCTTCCCCTGTTCTACGCCGCCGGGACCACGGGCGAATATCTGCCCTACCTTGCGGCCGGTGGCCTGTTCCAGGATGGCTGCACGGGCGTCTATCAGCAGTGGCCAGGAGGGTCTTTGTCCTGACGCAGCGGCCTGGGCGCCGACAGGAACGTCTATCAGCACGGGGGTGACGATCGAAACAGCAGAATCTTTAGGCTCATATGGAGCAAACCAGCGCACGTTGCCATCCCGCTTGTCCAGACAGAAGAGGCCGGCACTCACACCCCGGTCCCCCGGTATCATCGTGACAAAGACGGCATCGCCCTTCAGACGTAGCGAGAAGACCCGTTCGGCCCCATCATTCATCCTGCCGATCCGAGAACCGCTGACCGGGTCCCGCCAGGCCCAGCGTCGTTTGCCGGTGGATACCTCATAGGCGGCGATCTGGCCCTGGTAGAACTGCACGACGACGATCTCGCCATCCGACACCCCCGTCGTGCAATGGAAGGGCATCCAGCCCGGCCAGGCATTGCTGAGACTTGCCCGCACCGCATCTTGCGCGTAGTCACGCAAACTATTGCCACCACGGGTGCGGGCACCGCCGCCGAACTGGTCCAATTTCTTCGCGATGGACTCGCGCTCGTTCGCCCGTTTATGACCGACACCCAGGATGTCATGTTCCCCGGCCAAGAAACGGTTGAGCAGGGCGATGTCCTTATCCAATACCGGTATGGCCTTGGGATCGGCCTCCTCCAGCAGTTTGCGCCAGCGCTGCAAGTGGTCCAGGGCCCAGCGCACCCGCGGGTATTCCGCCGGTCCGGGCTCCTCGCCGTCGAAGTCGCGCAGACTAAGCGCCAGCAGTTGCATGGACCAGCCCAGTTCCAACACCGTCTGCCGCCGGCGGGCCTCGACGGGATCAGGCGCCGGACCGATGGTTTTGCGGTCGTTCTGGAGTTCAGGCAGGAACGCCACCTCCAGTTCGTCACGCCAGAGTTCCTTGCCGGTCTGGCGATCGTAGCAAACCACAAAGTGTGGCCAGTAGGTGTTGACGATCCGGTCGCCGATCACCAAGGGTTGACTGTCGGACATACCGGGCGTGGACACCTTCCACAGGATGTTCTTCGGGGTCCGGTCCAGAAGCACCCGGGCTTCGACCTCCTTGGTGCGGCCGTCCAGGGACGGCGAGTTGTTCCCTGTGCCGTCGCGAAAGGCGACCTTGCCCCAACCGGGCTTGCCGTCCCACCACTCGACCACCGCCGGCGTCGCGCCGGGATACCAACCGTTGCCGTCGGCCTGAAACCCGATCGGTTGCTGCGGGGTGGGCTTGAAGTCCGCCGCCCCGTAGTTCGGGACCGGAGGCGTTTCCGCCGCCCCCCAGGCCGGCCCGGGGTTCGTTGCCGGCGTCTCGGCGGCTCCCGCCGCCAGCGTCAAACCTAGGGTGACGGGCACTGCCAGTGACAGTGCCTTGGTAATGATGTTCATTCGCTTCTCCTTGCGGTTGGGTTTGTGGTTGTGGTTCATAACGTTACCTTACTTCTGGTCCGTGTTGTGGATTCTCGGGTTTGTCTGCATCTTCCTGTCTTTTCAGTACTGCGCCGTCACAGCGACCGTGCCGGTCAGGCCCTTCAGGGTGATGGTTTCACAGCGCCTTACTTGGGTGTCTCCCTGGACTTCAACGCACTGGTGATGTGGGCGGGCCGCGAGGCGGGATTCCAGTCGTAGTTCACCGCCGGGTCGCCGATGCAGCGCAGGTGGGTGGCGGACTGGATGAAGACCCGGTTGCCGGAGGGCGTCATCGAACCCATCTTGCCGCCGAAGAAGGAGGCCGACCCGTGGTAGCATCCGGCGAACAGGAAGGGGTCGATACCACTCAGGTACTGTTCGACATAGATATCTGCGGCCGGTCCCGCCTCCTGGAGCAGGTTCCGATCACCCACGATGCGCACGGCGGCCGGATTGGTGAGGTCGGCAGTGACGATGCGCACCATCGCCTTGCGGTCGGTCGCCCGCCCCTGGCCGCCCTGGCCGCCCGGATCAGGTCGGGGACCGCGGAACCAGTCGTTGTTGCCGCCATCCGCGTCAAACAAGGAGAATATCGTCTTTCCGGCAACGATGTTTTGACCACAAGGTATGGCGGTCGCTATGGCGGTGTTCTCCAGGGTTATCGGATCCCCGAACGGTTGAAGGAGGAGGGGCAATCCTTTAAAGCCACCAAACAGGACGTACTCCGGCGTGGTGGCGAGGTGGTTCGCTCCCACAATAACACGCCCTTTGGGCATTTCGTAGACCTTCTCCACGTCCACGCGATCCGCAGTGGTGGCCCGCAACCGGTAGAAGATGGCGGCCGATTTGTCCACATAGGGGCCAGGCATAAACAGTACCATGTCGTGGTTCACCAACCACTGAAACCCCAAGTAATCGTTTGATTCTTTAAACGTGAAGGGAACCTCGCCCAAGACGCGATCATCCTCGGCCCGGCGGATCTGGTGGCCTCTCGGGTAGAGGACCGCGTTCACCGGGTCGCCCTGCGCGGTGCGGAGGCGCACCACCCGGGCCGCATTCACCCTCCGCCAGAGCGCTTCCTTGCGCTCCCAGAGGAGTTCGCCGGTTCGGGCGTTGAGGGCGCGATACTTACTGCCGGCTGGCGAGTTGACGATGAGCACCTGGTCGCAGAGCAGGGGAGTGTTGATAAACCCATCCTTTCCATCGACGCTTGCGTGAGCCCACTCGGCGAATCGTTTGGCCCATACAAGGTGGCCATTCAGGTCATACGCCGCCACCTGGCCCTGGCAGTAGGTCACATAGACGCGCTCGCCGTCGCTGACCGGCGTGCTCGTGGCGAGGCCGACGTGGCCATACCACTGGGTTCCCACCGGCACGCGGTACTTCTTCTCGACGGCCCCGACCAGCGCCCCGAAGTCTGGCTTCGCCTCCTTCGGAACAGTGACACCCGCCCGACTGGCGATGGCCGCCGCACCGCGGTCGAAGGCATCCAGTAGTTTCGGGTCATTGTCGGCGTCCTGGATGGTCTTGCGCCAGGCCGGCAGGCGTTCGACCAGTTTCGCCGCCATCGGCGCGGCGACCGCCTCGGGCAGACTGACGAGCAGCGAACGACGGAGAGTATAGAAGACCGCAGCAATATCAATCACCTGTTGAAGCCGCGCCGCCTCCTCCGGGGTTTTTCCGTCACACAAGAGTGGCAGCACGCGCTTCTGCCAGAGCACCTTGCCCGTGTTGGCATCCGCACAGGTCAGCCAGTCCGGTTCGCCGACGCAGAAGACCCGATCGCCCACCACGACGGGATCGGCCAGCGACCAGCCGGGCAGGCGCGTCTTCCACACAAGATTCTTCGACTTCTCGTCGGTCACGTCCCAGACCTTGGCGGTGGTCTTGCCCTTCAGGTCCAGTTTCTTTCCGAAGGACTCCGTCATCAGCGGCCGGTCCACCTGCGCCGGCGTGCCATCCCAAAACTCCGCCACCGGCGTCGCGCCGGGGAAGCAACCGTTGCCGTCACCGCGAAAACCCACCGGGTGCTGGGGTGAGGGATAAAAGTCCTTGTGCCCAAGTGACACATCCTTGATAACGGCGCCGGTGGACGGACCGGTTTCACCAGCCATCGCGGCACTCAGGAACAGACTGCCAGTCAAGAGACTGGTCACGACCGATTTCATGGGGTTCTCCTTGGTTTTGCGGCGACTGCCGCGGTTGGGGTTGTTGTTCACGACGTTTTTTCTTTCTGATTCGTGTCGTGGACGGCAATGCCGGTCTGCATGTTCCTGACTCCTTCTTACCGGGCCGGCGCGGTCGTGAGCCGCGAGTAATCCATCAGGCGATAGGCCGCGTCAACTGCATCATAGTCGTTATACGGGAAACTTTTTGTGCCGCCCGAAGCGTCTGTCGATTTGCGAAGGAATCCCTTCGACAATCCGCCATCCACCGGATCCTGGGAGATCAGGATGCTCTGCGCGAGGGCATCGGCCTTGGCCTTCCAGAGCGGGTCCTTGGTCTCCTGCCACAGCCGCGTCCAGACATAGACCAGGCTGCCCGCATTGCGAATGCCCAGGCCCGCGGCACGGCCCCAGCCCCAGCAGGAGGGTCGCGATTCCAGGACCTTGGGGTCGGGCTGACGCTGCCAGTTCACGTGCCGCTCCTCGCACCAGCGGGCGATCTCCATCACCAACTTCAGGTCCTTGTCCTTGGCATCGGCGTAATCCAACTGCCAGGTGCAGTAGGACAGCGCGTGGGGCGCAACTCTGTCCTGCACGAGGATCATCTCCAGGCTGTGATGCCCCACATTCTGCCAGAACATCTCCGGCAGACAGTAGGTCTGCACCCATTTGTTGGCCCTGGCCTCGTTCTGGACAAAGTCCTGAACGCCCAGTTCCTTGCGCAAGCGCCCGAGGAACCAGAGCACCGCTTCTCCGCCATTTTCGCGTGCCTCGGAGGGTCCAAACACTCCTCCTCCCCACCTCTTCTCGCCGGTCTTCGGATCCCGGCCGGGCCAGGCGCCGTCCTCGGGATCCTGGTCGACGGCGAGGGCTTTTGCCAGATCCAGGGCGGCGTCGCGGAAGCGCGGGTCTTTGTCCACAGCGTAGAGGTCGAGATAGGCCAGGCCGTACCAGACCATCAGGCAGACGTTGCCACCATAGACGGTGGGCAGCCCCCCGCGATGCCCGCCGTACATGAACCAGGCCGTGCGTTCGGCCAGCGCCAGGGCGTCGCGGCGCTCCTCCGGGTTGTCGGACAAGGCCGCGATGAGTGCGCAGGCGCGTGTAAACGTAGCAGGGCAATCGCCAGAACCCGGCCCCCAGACAAAAATATTCTTGTACGACAGGTACTCGTCTGCGTCCCGCATCCAGCGGGCTGCGGCCAGGGCGCCTTCTTTGGCAGTCCGGTTCGGCGCCCAGTACGGTCCGGCGAAGGTGGCCATCTTCTTCACTGCAACCAAGTTTCTTTCTGGCCCGGGCACGTCCTTCTTGCCATCTTTCGGCACTCTGCCCGCGCGGATTCTCCAGGTTTCTTGCGCCAGCGGATCGCCGCCGATGAACTTGTACGCCTTGCCAGGGAACTCCGCCCGGCCGATCTCCTTGCCTGCCGCATCCAACCCCGTCGCGACGATGTACAATGAGCCAGCGGACGCCTCTTTCCAGAGTGGGGTCAAGGGCATCCAGGGCTTCTCCAGTTCGCAGGACACGGAACCAGATTCAAATTTGAGGCCATTCCCTGCACGGTCCCTTCTTATTTCATCGTTGGACAGCGGACCAGCCGTGATACGATACTTGACCGCCCCCGGCACCTCGTTGAAGGCGATGGTGGGAGCGTGCAACGCGTAGTACTTGT
>CAZTAJ010000138.1:0-9308 GCA_964611575.1 uncultured Verrucomicrobiota bacterium | reverse complement strand
AGCTCTTCTACGAGCTTCTCAAGGACAAGATGCCGATCAAGAAGATCACTTTCCGATCATCTTCCATGAACGCAGCGACGAAGACGTTCAAGTAAGAGCGGAAAAGGATGCCAACATTGAAAGGGTGCAGGCGACGGGCTACCAGCCTACGCCTGACCCTCGGCGTGTCCCCACGTGTGGTAAGGAGCATTTACCACCGTGGGGACCATGATTCCTGTGTGAGCAGCGCTGTTTGAGGTAGGCTTTGCCCTCCCAAGACACCGCTCGTTCCACCAATGGACGTGATCGTCCCTGATAGCTACAAAAAAAGGGTAGGGGCCCCGGTCACCCGGGGCCCCCTGATTCAGGCCGCGATCTTCCTGCCCTTAAGCTCCTTCTCCACCGATGTCGCCATCCGGCAACGACCCACCGCCCACTTCCTGAGCCCGCCGATCTGCTCCGCCATCAGCTTCGATAGCGGCACCGTCTCGCTCAGCGCCTTGCTGAGGTCCAGCATGCCCGGCTCCCTGTCGCTGGCGAACCCCGCGTAGAGCGCATCAATGACCGCCTGCTCGATCTCGGCACCGGTAAGTCCCTCCGACGCCTTGGCGAGCGCCAGGGTGTCGTAATGGCTCCAGTCCCGGCCGTGCCGCGCGATCTGGATCCTCCAGATGGCCTCCCGCTCCGTACCGTTGGGGAGATCCACGAACATCAAGTCGTCCCACCTGCCTTTGCGTAGCAGTTCGGGCGGCAACTGGGTGACGTCGTTCGCCGTAGCGACCACGAACACGGGCGCCGTCTTCTCCTGCATCCAGCTGATGAAGCTGCCGAACACCCGGGAACTGGTACCGCCATCGGTTGATCCACTGCTTTTGCTGCCGGCCAGGCCCTTCTCCAGTTCATCCAGCCACAACACGCACGGCGCTATCGCCTCCGCTGTTTGGATCACACTGCGCAAGTTGCCCTCACTCTGTCCGACCAGGCTGCCGTACAGTTTGCCGGCGTCGAGCTTGAGCAATGGTCGTCCGAACACGCTGGCGGTGGCCTTGGCGGTCAGCGATTTGCCGGTACCGGGTATGCCGACGATCAGCAGGCCCTTGGGGGAGGGCAGTCCGTATTCCCGGGCACGTTGGCTGAAGGCGTCTTTTCTCGCCAGAAGCCATGACTTCAACACGTCCAGGCCGCCGATATTGCTCAGGGTTTCCTTTACGGTCACTACCTCCAGCAGCCCATTCTTCTTGACCGTGGCTGCCTTTTCCCTGGCTACGACCGCGGGATCGACCCTCTTGGACTCGATTACGGCCAACGCGTACGCGTTCTCGGCTTCCGTACATGTCATTCCGGTGGCGGGGTGTTCGACCCCCGCGTCAAAGGCGACTCCGTCGGCAGGCGGCGAAGAAAAGGCCGTCACGTGCAACAAGTGCGAGACAGTCTGGGTCCGACGCCCAGAGCATAGGGGAAAGGGGCCGGTCGAGTACCGCCGGGTGAAGCAGATGGTTTGCCCTGACTGCCAGTCTGCTGTGGTGACCTTCTTCAAGACGGGCAAACTGGAGCACACGTGCAAGACCTGTGGCGGCACGCTCGACCATTGCACAGTGCATGATGAGGAGCTTGCGCCTGTTGCGGCGAATGCACCGTCGACCGAAGTCCACCCGGAGCAGGCCGCCATGTGTGCCAAGTGCAAGATGGTCTGGGTGCGGCGGGCGGAGCACATCAACAAGAGCACTGTCTATCGAAATGTGAAGGTGATGGAATGCCCGGACTGCAAATCGGCAATGGCGAACTTCCTCACGACAGGTAAGTGGCAACACACGTGCACGACGTGCGGAGACAATCTGTCGGAGTGCGCGGCGTGCAATTGACCGGGGAACCGGGGGAAGCGGGACGTTCCAGGGGGAACCGGGAACCGGGACGTTCCATGCAACCACCTCAGGCGCAATGTGTAGCGGCGTAATTGGCGCACCACACATCCACACTGTCCGGGGCGCTTCGTCAGCGGCGGTTTTGTGAGCTCTTCCTCGTCACCGTACCCTTGGTCCCGTCACCTCGTTTTGCGCGGAACACGGCGGGGTCGCGCTTCACGTGTGTCTCTTCCTGACGCATCAGGACCGTAACACCGTAACAAGCGGTTGTCATCGGAACCGGCCAATCAACGGCCCAAAAGCACCGCAAACGCCCTCACGCCTGGGCTCCGGCGTCGAGATTGGTCCCCTGTAACGGTGTTACGGTTGTCACCACATGCCGCCGATCATCACTACCGGACAACCATGCCCCCCGGAATCATCCCGCCACTCAGTGGTGATTCCATGCCCGCCGGGCCACCCGCGTTCAGCATCGAGGGGAGGGGACTGTCGGCACTCAGCGAGTGCGACGCTTCGTTGCCCCGGCGCCCTTAAGTCCCGTTAACCCCGGCAGCTATTTCAGGAATCACCGTAGCCAGATTCGGAAGCTGATCAACGCCCTGCCAGTCGAGCATCGTCAACGTGAATTGGTTTCACTGGCGAGATTCCGTAGAGCACATCGCTGGGACAACTTCTCTCCGCGTACACCTGAAATATTAGCCGACTTCGCCAAGAACGGCCGGAAGCTGAAACGAGGTTCAACCCGTCAGTCCCCGGTATTGACCAACGTACTGCTCTCGGAACCTCATCGTAAGCAGATTGCAGCGGAAGCCAGAACCTTTATGCGTGTCGTCCAAGCGAAAGATATCTTGGAAGTCACCGTCGATGACGTAGAGGAATTCATCGATTACTACGATGGCAAGGGCAAGCGGCAGGTCGCCATCAACATACTTGACTACATACGCCCAGTATTCACAAATCTAAGGGCGAAGGGGTTGATCAGCACCGATCCGCTTAAAGACGTTCCCGGCAAACAAACCGGACAGAACCTTGATTATATTGATCAGGCCGGAATGGACACGTTGGCTGACCTATCGACGCTGGACATGAACTGTTTCAAGGATGTCCGGGACAGACTGCTGACATTCTCCATCTATTACGACTTTGCCTTACGGAATCGAGAGGGGTCGCTGGTGAAGACAAGCGACTTTCGACTCAATGACACAACGAGCCTTGTCGTCAGAAAGGACATTCAGAAGATTCAGCGGGAAGACAGCCTGATCTTCAGTTATTTCCCGCTGGTAACGCGTCCATTGCTGGAACGTTATCTTCACCTCAGAGCGAGAGTAAACCCCGCTACCGATATTCTGATGGTATCCAGCGACGGCGTTGCACTTGAGGCAGATGGATGTAGGCAAGCCGTCAGACAGCATTGCGACAGGCTGGGGGTCAAAACATACGATGGCAAAACACCGACACCGCACAGGCTCCGCCATTCATTTGGCAGTTTGAACATAAGCCCGTTGGGAAGATGCTTGGAAATTGTCGAGGTCAAAGAGCACTACCGACATTCCAGCATTGATACGACCTATGAGTTGTATGTCGCCAAGAACACAATCCTGAAGACTGAGCGGTATCAAGCTCGCATGAAGGTAATAGGGAAGGGCGATGTCACGACCCCGCGTACCAACGGAAGCGGATTCAGTCCCAACCCCGCCACCACTTTACCAATTGCCGCGCCCCCCTTGACACAGGATGAGTTTATTTCAGAGAATGAGGCTATCAAACGGGTTCGGCAGTTGGGTTTGAACTACCGAGCCTTGCGACAGTATGGGTTGGCATCGGGCAAAGCTCAACGGAATGGCAGAGGTTACGATTACTCAGCAGCCCTGATTTCTGACCTCGCGAGCAATTACTTCACGCGTAGGGAGGCGATGGATCTGCTCAACATGGCACGGGCGACGTTCTTCGATTGGACGAAGGCTGAGGGGGTCGAGTTCATCCAGATTGGGCAGGTTGGGTTGTTTCGAAAAGATCTGATTTTGCAGGAAAGACGCTCTGCCTGAGCCGTTCTTTCCGGACGATTCGCCGGATGATTCGACACGAAATATGGGCTAGGTTGGGGCGTATTCTGCGGAACATGTTGTAAATAGGGCAGTTATGGAAAAGCAAATATGGTCGCGGATGGGGTGGGCTTTCGGGACCAAAAGGTCGCGGGTTCAAATCCCGCCGCCCCGACCATTAAAAATGCAGGCTCTCGGCTCTCGGCCATTAACGGGGGCACCCCTGTTTTCTGGGCGCACATCACTCTAACCCTTAGACGGTAGTTGTCAAAGTTCATCCCGCTAGGCCCAGACATGTCGCGAATGGCTTCAGTTCGGGTTGCTCTGGACCGCGCGACGCGCCCGGTGGCACTGGCCGCCCTGCCGCTTCCGCCGGGATCGCGCGCCGTAGTCCTGGCGCCGCACCCGGACGATTTCGACGCCATCGGCGTCACGTTGCGCCGGCTTCATGAGTGCGGCCACCGGATCGAGGTCGGTGTGCTGACGGGCGCGGCCAGCGGTGTGGAGGACGGCTACCGCGGGGTGGTGACACCGGCGGCCAAGCGGGATCTCAGGGAAGCGGAACAGCGGGCCAGTTGCCGTTTGTTCGGGCTGCCGGACGACCGATTGACGTTCCTGCGCCTGGAGGAGGATGAGTCGGGGCATCTGGTTTCATCGGCGGCCAATCGTCAGCGCCTGAGGACCTTTCTTCTGTCCCAAGCGCCGGAACTTGCGTTCCTGCCACACGGCAATGACACGAATGCGGACCACCAGCGCGCGGCGGCATTCTTCCGGGACATAGCCGGTGACTGCCATGAGCCGATCCTGGCGTTCTTCAACCGGGATCCCAAGACCCTCGCCATGCGCACCGATCTCATCACCGGGTTTGGCGAGGACGCGGCGAGTTGGAAGGGTGGGCTCCTGAGATGCCATGGATCGCAGCACCAGCGCAACCTCAACACGCGCGGGCACGGGTTCGATGAGCGGGTCCTCGGCGTCAACCGGCAGATCGCCGCCGACCTGGGCAGCGTCTGGCCGTATGCCGAGAGTTTCGAGGTGGAATGGGTGGGCGGATCTCGGTGACTCCCGGACATTGAGGGGGGGCACCCGGGCATCAAGACAATCCATGGTCAGCCCGAGTCGACACGGCCGTGACGACGGTTGAGATCATGGCGTTTACAACCGGGGCCCTGCCTGGTCGCGAACCGCAGTAGGGTTACACCCCATTGAACGGGGCTGCTCGTGGCGTATCCTGACTGCGACACGGTTGATGAACGCCGTGCCATACGAAGTGGAACTTATGAATGGACCTGAACACCGGAAACTGATGGAGGGGGAAGCAGCCGCTCACGCCGTTACCCGCAAAGCCTTTGCCGACGCCCGCAAGTCCGTCACCGCCACCACCGACGCCCGCAAGGCATTCATCGCCATCGCCGACGCAGCAGCCTTCAGCGCCGGCCAGGCTTTCGTCGTCGCCCGCCGATCTGCCGCCGCAGCCGCATTGGCCGCCCGTCATGCTTTCGCCGCCGCCCGCAAGACTGTCGCCGTCGCCAGCAAAGCCGGGGCAAAGAGGGCCTTATGGACGAAGCCGAACGCCTGAAGTTCCGGCTCGCTCTTTACGCCGCTGGATCGCACCGAAGGTGGAGTCAAACGCCGGCCACGCCGCAGCGTCAGGGACGGGGGGTTACCTTCAGCGCCTCGCTCGTCGCGAGCGGTTCATAACTTTCGTCCCGGAACAGGCGGAAGTCATATTCGCCTTCCTCGTCCGGGGCGGTCACGTCCTCGTAAAGGTTGTCGTCAAGGTTGTTGAGGAACGAATACTTGATGTAGTCCTTGTGGCCGGCCGCTTTCTTGTAGAAACCGATCCAGGCGAACTTTTCCTTCGGCGGATTGACGATCCTGACTTTCACGACGTCTCCGCCTGTCGCCGTGGTGGTCAACAGGACCAGTGACGGTGACGCCGGTCTGCCGGCGCCGGCAGGGTTGCTGCTTTCGGCAGCCGCCGACGGGGCCATGGCCGGGGTCACGTCGCCGGTCGTGCCCGGGTCGACGGACGGACCGGACGGAGGCTGCGAGCGGCTTGACCCGGGGGGTGCCGTCCTGCCGGCATTGCCCGGCATTGCAGCCGGTGCACCCTGGACGGCTTGTGTGGGCGGGGCTATCCCGCGCTTGGCGGGAGGCGTGGCCGCAGAGGGCTGGGCTGGATTGGCCGGCTGTTCTGCAGCGGCTCCAGCGGGTTCCGTGCCGCGAGTGGCAGGGGCGGCGGTCGGCCCGGTGGTTGCCGTCGGGGAGGTTCTTCCTCCCTGGTCGGGGGAAGTCGCCGCTCCGGTTGTTCCCGAGGAGGGCGGGGTGCCGTCGGGAGCGCCACTCTCCGGGGTTGCCGTCCCCGTGCCGCCGGCCGGCGTCACGTCCGGTGCGGCGGACGTGCCATTGTCGGCCGTGGCGGTTATGGCGTCGACTGGGCCGGGTACGAACAATCGCGAAGGCTGGAGTTTGAAGGCCGGATCCTTCACGAGTTTCAGGCCGGCAAGCACGGCATCTGTATCGGCGATGGCCGCGGCGACCTTCTGTTTCGCCTGGTCGCGACCGTCACCGATATCCCGGCGATCGGACGACACGAACTCGCGGGTCTTGTCGTCATACTTGTGATTCTCGAACACCACGAGTTTGTCGGCGATGCTCCAGGTGTGGTAGGTGAACAGGAGAAACTCCCTGCCCTTTCTCAGGAGCCCGCCGCCGGAGACCGAGATGTTGAGATCATCTTCGATCTGCGTGCCGATGAGTTTCGCATCCACCTTGTTGTGCTTCGTCTTATCCTCGCGCTTTTCCAGGATCTGACCGGAGAAACCATTGGCGGTTGTGACCTTGACCGTCCGGGTGGGCGATGGCCACTGGGCCTTGACGCGTTCTTCAAGTTGCGTATCCCCGTACTGGCGTGACGCCGAGCCGAACCGGGCGTAGAGGCAGGAACGCAGGGTCAGGAGGACGCTCTTGCCGTCGGACGCCTTCACGTCCTCGTCCAGGGTCAGGATGCAGGTCTGCGGCCCGGTCTGCGGTCCGTCGAGGTAGGGCTCCGTGACGAGGGATGACGTCCTGCTCCAGTCGTTGGTCTTCCAGCCCGCCGGGATTGTGTAGCGGAGCACCGGTGGCACCAGCACGATGGGCTTGCCTGCGGAGATGAGCCGCATGTCCAGCGGGCCGACATCGACGCCGAGGCTCTTCTTCACGATCGTATAACGTTCGTTGATCAGGACGGTCTCTTCCTGGGGTGTCAACCCTTTGCCTTTCATCTGTTCCTTGAACGTGTCGATCATTCGCATCAATTGCGTCGCCTGGTCGCCGGTCATGTTGGTGCCGCTCTGGATGGTCCAGTCTCTATCAACGTCGCAGGCCTGTTCCATGGTCCCGACGGTGTCCGGGATGCAGACCAGCGTCAGTGTCTGGTGGCCCAGCAGGGAGGGGACGCTCATGGCCGTGAATTGGACCTTGGCGGAGAGCGTGTTTCCCTGGTTCTTCTGTTCGACGATCTGGCCATCGAACCGGAACCGGCTGGCGATGGTCGGGATCATGTCGAAGCCCGCGTCACGGATCGCGGGTAGATCGGAGTAGAAGAATCGATCGTTTTCCTGGGTGATGATCCAGCGTTGAGCCCCGGCCTTCCCCGCGGCGCCGGGCGGGAGGGGGACCTGGACATCGAAGATATCGCCCAGCATGACTTCGCCCTGCGCCGTGCCGGCGTCTGCGCCCGAGACGACGAAATCGACTCGCTCCTTCAGTCGGTTGGTGGAGGTGTAGACGATGACCTTGCAGGCGCCATCGCTCCCGCCGCCCGGGATCGGTTCGCTGAGCACGCCCCTGGCGGGGACGAGCACGATGTCGTTGATGGCCTTGGTGATCTCGGATGCGGTGAGGGCGCGAGTGGGGTTGAGCGGCAGATTCAGCCGCTCCAGGCGGGTCGGGGCGCCGCCGGCGGGCCCCGCGATCTCGCAGTCCCGGAAAAGGTTGGTGAAGGAATACAGGCGGCTGAAATCGATGCCGCTTCCCTCACTGCCTGTGAAGCAGATGTTGGGAGGGCGCCGTTGTTTGTAGTCCTTACGGGGGAGATCCATCTCGCGGTTCGGGTTGATGTCCGTCAGCAGGACCCCGATGGCCTGAAGGTCCGCCTCCAGTTGCTTCCCTTTCGCGGCGTGTCCGGGGGCCGAAGCCGGTTCCCGGGCATGGGCGGCATGGGCCTTGACGTATTTCACGCAGGCCGGGAGTATGGCTTGCGATGCTTCAATGGCCGCCTGGGTGGCGGTTTCCCATTCGAGCAGAAACCGGCCGTACATCTTGTTGTCGGCCACGTCCAGTTGGAGGTCCAGTTTGCCGTTGCCGGCGGTGACGACCAGTGCGAAGGGATTCAGGATCTGTTGGTAGACATCCTCGGTCGGGAGATCGACGAGGTCTTTGACGAGGGCCTGTTCGACGGCCGACAGTTTGCTCTTGGCTTCGCCCTGTTCGAAAGGGTTCTTGAAGGCCGATTCCTTATAAAACCAGAGACTTCCCCTCTGAACCAGTTTCTCGTCGGTCGCAAATGCCTTGAGGAACACGGCGGCCCCGGACGCATAATTGGTGTTGTCGGGAAATGTGGTGCGAAACGCCTTCAGGACAAGGTTGGTTGCCCAGCGCCCGGAGGCCCCGATGGTTGCCTCATATTCCTCGCTCGGCAGATACTGGTAACCGCCGCGTGACTTTGTCGTGTCGGCGTGGGCGGAAAGCACGTGCTTGCATTCCAGCGCCTCCAGCGATTTGTGACGGAACATGTCCGGGCCGGTGGCGTGGAAATAACCGCCCCAGGTATTGATAAGGTCATGGACATAGCTGTCGGTGATCCAGTGCGTCACCCAGCCCAGCGCATACGCGCCCTCGTACGGGGTCGAGGCCTCGCGCATCATGCTCAGGCAGAGATCCAGCGATTTCCCGCCCGGTTCATTGTGGGTATCATTAAGAGTGGACAACCCCGGGTGTTGCGTCATGTTCTCATTCACCAGGCCGAGCATCCGGGCCTTGAGCCAGGAGGTCCGGATATACGTGATCCAGAGGGTATCCGGGGCCACGGCGCCCCACCGGTACGCGGCGTCCCGGTCGCCGATCAGGTAGGCGTCCAGTTCCGGGTTCCGCACGCTCATGGCGCGCGCCGCATAGAGATGGCCCTGCACCTGGCTTGCGATGGCCTGCGGCGCGAGGGGGGCGATGCCCAGCACCAGGAGGGCGAGTCTAATTCTCAGACGCATGGTAGTCTCCCCGGCGTGCTCCGGCCAGGTCAGTCTTCCGGCTCCCGGGCATCATGGCTCATCCAGAACCGCCCGGACTTTGGCTGCCAGGTCCTGCACTCCGAAGGGCTTCTGAATGAAATGCACCCCTTCATCCAGTACGCCGTGATGGGCGATGACGTTGGCCGTGTACC
>CAZTAJ010000137.1:0-9431 GCA_964611575.1 uncultured Verrucomicrobiota bacterium | reverse complement strand
CGCCTGCAGGCCGCCATCATCAGCCGTGTCAAGATCATGGCCAACATGAAGATCTCCGAGAAGCGCGTGCCGCAGGATGGGCGCATCCAGGTCAACGTCAAGGGTCGAGAGCTTGACTTGCGCGTTTCGACCGTGCCGACGAGCCACGGCGAGGGCGTGGTGATGCGTATCCTCGACAAGCAGAACCTGACGCTCGGCCTGCCCAAACTGGGCTTCCTGGCCGACGACCAGGAGACCTTCATGCGCCTGATCGCCCTGCCGGACGGCATCCTGCTGGTGACGGGCCCGACCGGGTCCGGCAAAACGACCACGCTTTACGCCTGCCTCAACCACGTCAACCGGCCCGATCGCAAGATCATCACGGTTGAGGATCCCGTCGAGTACCAGCTCTCCGGCATCAACCAGGTGCACGTCCGCGAGGATATCGGGTTGACGTTTGCGGCCGCGTTGCGGTCGATCCTGCGCCAGGCGCCGAACATCGTGATGATCGGTGAAATCCGCGACGGCGAAACGGCGCGGATTGCGACCGAGGCCGCGCTCACCGGGCATCTGGTGTTCAGCACCCTGCACACAAACGATGCGACCAGCGCCATCGCGCGCTTACAGGATATCGGCGTCAAGCCCTTCCTGGTGGCCTCCTCGCTGCGCGCGGTCATGGCCCAGCGCCTGGTGCGCACGATTTGCGAGAATTGTCGCGAGGAGCACCGGCCGACGGCGACCGAACTCAATTTGCTGGGGGCGGCTGCCGAGCAATTTTCCGGTTTGCGGCTGTTCAAGGGGCGCGGGTGCAACAATTGCTCGCTGACCGGATATCGGGGACGGGCGGGTATTTTTGAGGTGTTCCAGATCAATGAGGAAATCCAGCGGATGATCTTCAGCAAGACCTCGGCCGTCGAGATCCGTCAACGCGCCCGGGAGCTGGGCATGCGCACCTTGCGTGAAGACGGGTTGCGCAAGGTGGTCATCGGGTCCACCACGCTGGACGAGGTGCTGCGCGCAACCATGGGAGATGCGGACTGATGCTTAGCAGCGGCCAGATTGAGATGAGCGACCTGCTCGAATTGGCGGTCAACGAAGGCGCCTCTGACCTGCATCTGGCGGTCGGGGTGCCGCCCATCATGCGCATCCACGGCCACATGCAGCCGCTGGACTGCACGCCGCTGATGCCGGAGGACACTGAGCGCTTGATGAAGAGCATCACCTCGGAGGATCACCAGCAGCGCGTTCGCGAAGGCGGCGGGTCGGACTTCGGGTTCAGTTTCGGCAAGAAGGCCCGTTTTCGCGTCAGCGTGCTCAAGGCCAAGGGCAACATCGGGATCGTCCTGCGCCAGATCCCGTCGCAGTTGATGTCGCTCGAGGCGATCGGGCTGCCCGTGCAGGTCAAGGAGTTGCTGTTCCGTCCGCGCGGGATGGTGCTCGTGACGGGCCCGACGGGTTCCGGCAAGACGACCACGCTGGCCTGCATGCTGAACCTGATCAACCAGGAGCGGGAGTGCCATATCATCACGGTCGAGGACCCGATCGAGTATTACCACGAGCATCGCAAGTCGGTGGTGACGCAGCGTGAAATCGGCGTCGACGTGCCGTCCTTTGCCGAGGCGGTTCGCCGCGGTCTGCGACAGGACCCCGATGTGATGTTGGTGGGCGAAATGCGCGACCTGGAGACGATGAGCGCCGCCATCACGGCGGCCGAGACCGGGCATCTCGTGTTTGCCACGCTGCACACCACCGGCGCCGCGCGCACGGTGGACCGCATTGTGGACGCATTCCCGACCACGCAGCAGGCCCAGGTACGGACGCAACTGGCCTCGGGGATTGTGGCGGTCATCTCGCAATTGCTGCTGGTCCGGGCTGACGGTCCCGGCCGTGTCGCGGCTTTCGAGATCATGATTACCACGTCGGCCATCCAGGCATTGATTCGCGAAAGCAAGACCTATCGTCTGACGTCCGAGATTCAAACCGGCGCCAAATACGGCATGATCACGCTCGACGCCCACCTGATGGCGCTCTATCAGGCCGGCAAAATTTCCTACGAGGATCTGATCACAAAGTCCCAGGATCCCGAATCGATCGTGCTCAAACTGGAAGAAACACAGCGCAAGAGAAGGTAGCCCGCATGCCCGACGCCACCCCCAGCGAACCGATCCTGCAGCTGCTCGAATCCCATGGCTTGGTGAACGCCGACCAGATCCAGGAGATCGCCGACGAGCATCAGCGCAGCGGCAAGCCGATGCGCGAGATCGTCATGAACATGGAGATCCTCCCGGAGGATACGTTGCTGGAGCTGATCGCGGAATCGCTGGGCAGCCGCGTGATCAACCTGCCGGCCACCGACATCCCGCCCGATGTGGTCCACGCCATTCCCGCCAGTGTGGCGCGCATGTACATGGTGGTGCCCGTGGAGAAGGGCATGAACTCCGTCACACTGGCCACCTCCAATCTGGTCAACCCCGCCACGCTGGACGAACTGATGTTCGTGCTCTCGCGGGACGTGTCGCTGGTGCTGGCCCGCGAGGACGACATCCGCGTCTGTGTGAACCAGTTTTACGGCGATGACAGCGCCTCGGTGAACGACATGCTGAATGCCCTCGAGTCGGAGATCGAGTCGTCCGATGCGCTGCTTGAACTGAGCACGGCGCAGGACGAGCGGGGCATCCAGGAAGCGGCGGGGTCGGCGCCGGTGATCCGCTTCGTGAACCTGGTCCTCTACCAGGCGGTCGAGGCCCGGGCTTCGGACATCCATTTCGAGCCGTTCGAGAGCGAGTTCAAGATCCGGTATCGCGTTGACGGCGCGTTGTACGAACTGGCTCCGCCCCCGAAGCGGCTCGCCTTGCCGGTCATTTCACGCCTGAAAGTCATGTCGGGCCTCAATATCGCGGAGCGCCGGCTGCCCCAGGACGGCCGCATCCAGATCACGATCGCCGGCCGCCAGATCGACTTCCGCGTGTCATGCCTGCCCACGCAGTTCGGCGAAAGCGTGGTGTTGCGCGTGCTGGACAAGGGTATTGTCTCGCTCGACCTGGACAACCTCGGCATGCCGGACGATGTGCTGGAGGGCGTCAAGCGCGATATCGACAAGCCCAATGGCATCATCATCGTCACGGGGCCGACGGGCTCCGGTAAGACCACGACGCTGTATTCGGCGCTGCGCCGGATCAACACGATCGAGAGCAAGCTGCTGACGGCTGAGGATCCGGTCGAGTACGAAATTGACGGGATCATCCAGGTCCCGGTCAACGAAGCCATTGGGAATACCTTCGAACGCGTCTTGCGCGCTTTTCTGCGCCAGGACCCGGACGTGCTGATGATCGGGGAGATCCGCGACCTGACGACCGCCCATATCGCCATTCATGCGTCGCTCACCGGTCACCTGGTGTTCAGCACGCTGCACACCAACGACGCCGCCGGGGCTGTGACGCGCCTGATCGACATGGAGGTGGAACCCTACCTCATTTCCTCCACCATGGAATCCGTGATCGGCCAACGCCTTGTGCGGAAGGTGTGTACGAACTGCAAGACGGCCTTCAAGCCGGACGACCGGGTCCTGCAGCAGTTGGACCTGAAGCAGGAGGATGTGGTGAGCCAGAGCTTCTACTACGGCACGGGGTGCCCCACCTGCAGCAGCACCGGCTACAAGGGACGCAAAGGAATCTACGAGTACATGAGCATCAGCGATCCGATTCGCGATTTGATCAACCAGCGTCAGCCGACCCTCGTCATCCGCGCCAAGGCCATCGAGATGGGCATGCGTACGCTGCGGCAGGATGGAGTCCACAATATCCTGGACGGTTACACGACCGTCGAAGAAGTGCGGCGCTACACCTGATCGGCCGGTGTCGCCGGGCCATCCCCCGGGAGAACCTATGGAGAATGTTGTCATTATTGGGACCGGACCGGCCGGTCTGACCGCAGCCGTCTACACCGCCCGCGCCGATCTGAAGCCGTTGGTCCTGGAAGGCCCCCAGCCGGGCGGCCAGCTCACCACGACCACGGATATCGAGAACTTCCCGGGGTTTCCGGAAGGCATCGACGGCACGACGCTCGTGATGAAGATGAAGGAACAGGCCGAGCGGTTTGGCGCGCGCGTGGAAATGGCCGAAGTGACGGCGGTGGATTTTACGGCGAGGCCGTTGCGCCTGACCACGGACGCCGGGAAGATTGTGGAGACCCGCAGCGTCATCATCGCGACCGGCGCGCGGGCACGCTATCTGGGGTTGGAATCCGAAAGGAAGCTGATCGGCCGCGGCGTATCCGGTTGCGCCACCTGCGACGGCGCCCTGTATCGCGACGTGCCGGTGGCTGTGGTGGGCGGCGGCGACACCGCGATGGAGGACGCGCTGTTTCTCACGCGTTTTGCGTCACGGGTAACGTTGATCCACCGGCGGGATGCATTCCGGGCGTCCCGGATCATGGTGGATCGCGTCAAGGCGAGCCCCAAGATCGATATCCGATGGGATACGGTGGTCGATGAGGTCCTGGACGTCAGTCGGAATGAAGTGACCGGTTTGCGGCTCAGGAATCTGAAGACGGGCGTCGTGACGGAAATCGCGGTGGCGGCCATGTTCGCCGCCATCGGCCATGAGCCGAATACGAAGCCCTTCAAAGGACAGCTGGCCATGGGCGAAAATGGGTACCTGAGCGCCAATAACACCCGGACGAATGTCGAAGGGGTCTATGCGGCGGGCGATGTGCAGGATGCGGTCTATCGCCAGGCCGTGACGGCGGCGGGAACGGGTTGCATGGCGGCATTGGAAGTGGAACGGTATCTCGCCCGACTGGACCCTTGAGCCTGAATCCTGCCCCGACCGGGGTTCCGGGTGGGAATCGCATGTCGCTACTCGAACCGTCCCGGTGAGAGGCGTTTCCATGGGCGGCCGAGCGTGCGGTAGTGCCACAGAATGTCGGCAACGTAACGTTGCGTTGTGGGGTAGCTGATGGCGTTGGTGAAGGATGTCTGCTGGCGTTCGGAGTCACGGTTCCAGCGGATCGCGTTCGATCGCCCTGCATTGTATTCGGCCAGGGCGTGGGGCAGGGGGTCGGGCCGTGCGGCCCAGCGGTCGATGGCCCGGTGCAAGTACCAGGTGCCCGCCATGACGTTGGTGCAGGGGTCGAGCAGATCCACGCGGCTGAGCGGCGGCCGCTGTTCGGCCTTCGCCCATTCCTGCGCGCTGGCGGGCATCACCTGCATCAGGCCGAGCTCGCCCGCCCGTCCGGCACGGTAGGGGCGGAAACGGGTTTCCCGCCAGATGACCGAGGCGATCAGCCCGGCCGGCACGTTGTAGCGGATGGCGGCGGGGCGGATGACATGCCTGAAACGCCACGCGAGCAACTCGAATCGGGATATCCAGGCCATGGCCGAACCCAACGCGGCCAGGACGAGGGCGCCGAGGATCATGCGGTGCAACCAGGACGTGCGCTTCACGGGAGCAGGATAGCGGGAGCGGGGCAGGGTGTCGAGGGGCGTCTGGCAGAGACAACAGGAGGGGGCCATGAAGAGTTACCGTCAGGAGGTCTGGTTCGAGGTGCCGTCACGCCGCGGGTTCCTCAACATGACACCCCAAGTCGCGCAGGCGGTGTCCGCCAGCGGTGTCCGCGAAGGATTGGTGCTGGTCAATGCCATGCACATCACAGCGAGTGTCTTCATCAATGACGACGAGTCCGGACTGCATGCCGATTTTGAACGTTGGCTGGAGAAACTTGCGCCGGAGAAGCCGTATTCCCAGTACGCCCATAACGGCGGCGAGGACAATGCGGACGCGCACCTCAAGCGGTCGATTATGGGACGGGAGGTCGTCATCGCCATCACCGGCGGCAAACTCGACCTGGGTCCCTGGGAACAGGTGTTCTATGGCGAGTTCGACGGGCGCCGCCGCAAGCGGGTGTTGATCAAGGTCATCGGGGATTGACCGGACATGAAGACGGCCGACTTTGACTACGATCTGCCGCCGGATCTGATCGCCCAGCACCCGCTGGAGGATCGCATCGCCGCGCGAATGCTGGGGGTGGATCGCCGGACGGGTGCGTTGGAGCATCGCCACGTCTCCGACCTGCCCGACTGTCTGTGTCCCGGCGACCTGCTGGTGGTGAACGACACTCGGGTCATCCCGGCCCGGTTGCTGGGCGTCAAGGAAGGCACGGGCGGGCGGGTGGAGCTTTTGCTGCTGGAGGAACTGGCTCCCGGACGATGGGAAGCCCTCTGCGGCGCCTCGCGACGGCCGCCCCCGGGCACGTGCCTGATCATGGGGGAGGGGCGCATCCGCGCCACGGTCGTCGCCTGGGGGGAGCAGGGGCGCGTGATTGTCGACCTGGCCGCCGATCGGGCCGTGACGGAGGTGTTGGATGAGGTCGGCTTGACGCCAGTACCCCCGTATATCCGGCGGGACTATGGGCGCCGCGAGGCGCCAAACGCGGATCGGGATGACTATCAAACGGTTTTCGCGCGAGCGCCCGGGGCGGTGGCGGCACCCACGGCAGGACTGCACCTGACGGCGCCGCTGCTGGCCCGGCTTGCTGAGCGGGGCATCCCTCATTGCATGGTGACGTTGCATGTTGGGCTAGGCACTTTCAAGCCTGTCGACGCGGAAGAGGTCGAGGCGCACCACATGGAATCCGAGAGGTTCACCGTTCCCGGGAGCACGGCGGACGCCATCGCCGCCGCGCGGGCCCGGGGCGGCCGGGTGGTGGCCGTGGGCAGCACGGTGGTTCGAACGCTGGAAACGGTGGCGGCCCGGCATGGCACGGTGTGCGCCGCGAGCGGCCGGACCGACCTGTTCATCCGGCCCCCTTATGCTTTCAAGGTTGTGGACGCGATGCTCACCAATTTCCACCTGCCGCGCTCGACCTTGCTGATGATGGTCAGCGCATTGGCGGGAACGGAGTTGATCCGGCGGGCGTATCGGGAGGCGGTGGCCGCGCGGTACCGGTTCTACAGCTACGGGGACTGCATGCTGATCGAGTGACGCCCGCCCCCGGGTGTTTATGCCCCGTGGCTCTTGCGGCGGATGATGTCCTCCTGGACCTCGGGCGCCAACCGCGTGAAGTAAGCGGAAAACCCGCTCACGCGGACCACCAGATGGTCGTGCTCCTCCGGGTGAGCCCGAGCCTCCAGCAGCGTGCGCGTGCCGGTGAAATTAAATTGGAGTTCCGGGATCCGGTGGCTTACGAAGAAGTGCGTCAATGCGCCGAAACGAGCCACGCCGGCTTCGCCGGTGAAGAAGTCGGGCTCGAATTTCATATTGATGACGCTGCCGGTCAGCACGCGACGATAATCAGGCCGGGCCACGGAAGCCAGGAAGGCCGTCGGGCCCTGCATGTCGCGGCCGAAGTAAGGTGAGGCCGCGTCGGAGAGCGGCCTCCCGGCATGCCGGCCGTCGGGTGTGGCGCCGACCTCCTTGCCGGCTGGGATGTTCGTCGTGTTGGCCGCCATGGCGGCGACGAACCGGCCTCCGTCCGGGGTGCGGTGCGCCAGGCAGGCATCGGCCGTCAGGCCCACCACCCAGGCGGCGATGTCGTCCACATACGGTTCGGCGTTGCCGTATTTGGGCGCCTGACGCAACAGCATGTGGCGCAGGGATTCCTGTCCGGCGAAATCGGTTTCCAAGGCGGCCATCAGGACCGGCAGGCTAACGCGCTGCTCCTCCAGGACGAGCTTCTTCACGGCGGCCAGACTGTCGGCCATCGTGGCCAGGCCCATCACCGCCACGCCGTGGAAGCGGGGGAATTCAGCGCCGCCGTCATTCACGTCAAGGGCGCGGCCGATGCAGTCGCGGGTGAGCGCCGACAGGAACGGGTCTGGAAACAGCGTCGCCGGAAACCGGGCGATGTGGGCGTTCACTCCGGCCACGTGCAGGGCCATGGCCTGGTGCACCTCTTCTGCGAAGAGGATCTGCAGCCGCTCCCAGGTGGGCGCCGCTTCGCCGGCGAGGCGGCGGAGGGCGCTCAAGACGTAAAGCGGCGTGTTGAACCGGCTGTCCGACCACGCGGGCTGGCGTCCGGCGAGCATGGTTTCAATGCAGCCCACCATGCAATGATCCCGCGCCACTTCGACGGGAATGCCCGCCTCCACGAGCCCCGGGATGAGCACGTGGTCGTTGAAAATGGCCGGGAACCCGATCCCCGTGCGGATGCACTCAAATGCCGCGCGGTGGAAGGCGTCCGGCGAACCGTCGTGGAATCGTGCCGACAGGTTGGTGTGGGGCGACTGCACCAGCCGTGTGGCCTCGATGCAAAGGTGGGACAGGTCGTTGGTTCCGTCGCGGCCGTCGGGCGTAAGGCCCCCGACACAGATATTGGTGACTTCTCCCAGCTCTTCGATGTGCGCCCACAGGTGACAGAGCAGGTCCAGCGCATTCTCACGGTCGAGCCGGCCCGAGACGATATCGCTTTCGTAAAAGGGTTGCAGATACTGGTCCAGACGTCCCAGGGCGTTATGACCGCGCCCCTCGCTCACGAAGGCGATGTGCGTCAGCCACACCAATTGGATCGCTTCGTGAAACGTCCGCGGCGGACGGCTGCAGATCCACTCCAGGGAGGCGGCTGTCGAAGGGACCGTGGTCAGTTCCGTGTGCCGCCGGATGAACCGCCCCAATCCTTCGAGCGTCAACCGCATGCCATCGAGTGCCGCCTGTTCTCCGGGTGCGGCATGCGCTTGGCGGGATTCATCGATGCGCGCCAGGCGGCCGCCGATCCCTTCGGTCAGGAGGGTGGGATAGTCGGCCAGTGTATGGTCCCACCCGGCCCAGAAATTGCGGCGGCCCCGGGCTGTCTGCGCCGCCGAGGCGGCGTGGTAATCGGCTTCAGTCAGGCCTTCCGGAAGTGCTGTGGCCCAGAAGCCCACGCGGCTTCCCAGGATCCGTTCGCCGGGATAGACGTTCAGACCGGCGTGGTCGAGCACGCTGGCAAAGGCGTTGGCCCAGGCCACTGGCGGCGGCTGGGAGGCACATTCACGAAACGCCAGTTCGCGCCAGTAAGGCCGCAGGTCATAGGGTTCGCGGGGACCCTGGTTGGCCTTGCGAGTGGCGGCCAGCACCCTGCGCCAGTCGGAGGCGACCACAGGCATGATCATGGTTCTTCCCCCTCAAAAACGGCTTTCACGGCCCTGCCGGCCGAGGCATCGGCGCAGGCCCGAACGGCGTCTGCGACCGCGTACCGGTGCGTGATGCACGCCGCAAACGGACGATGCAGGCGGGGGTTCTTCTTGAGGAACGCCAGATAGGCCTTGATATCAGCCAGGGTGTATTGCGAACTGCCGACGATGGTCAGCGCTTTGAAGGTGATCGTTTCGGGATTGATCGCGACCGAACCGCTGCCCGAATACTGACCCGGCACGATGTACCGTCCGAGCGTGCGGACTAACCCCAGCCCTTCGGGGATGGCAGACGGCGCGCCGCTGGCCTCAAATACGACATCGGCGCCATCGCCGCGCTTGTACC
>CAZTAJ010000136.1:0-9469 GCA_964611575.1 uncultured Verrucomicrobiota bacterium | reverse complement strand
ATCCTGGTCATGTCCGGCAAGGGAGGCGTGGGCAAGAGCACCGTTGCCGCCAACCTGGCCATGTCGCTCGCGCTGTCCGGCAAGCGGGTCGGCCTGCTGGATGTGGATATTCACGGGCCCAGCATTCCCAAGATGCTGAAACTCGAGGGCGCGACGGTCCAGATCAAGGCCGGAGCGATCCAGCCGGTGGAAAAAGCCGGGCTCAAGGTGATGTCCATCGGATTCATGCTGCAGGACCGCGACGATGCGGTCATCTGGCGCGGTCCCATGAAAATGAGCGTGATCAAGCAGTTCCTCAAGGATGTGGAGTGGGGCGAACTGGATTACCTGATCATCGACGCCCCGCCCGGAACCGGCGACGAGCCTTTGTCCGTATGCCAACTGGCGAAACCGGTGGACGGCGCGGTGATCGTCACCACCCCACAGGATGTGGCCACCGCCGATGTGCGCAAGTCCATCACGTTCTGCCGCCGCTTGGACCTTCCCGTGCTTGGAGTCGTGGAGAACATGAGCGGGTTCGTGTGCCCAAAGTGTGGCACGGTGACGGACATCTTCAAGACCGGCGGCGGCGAGCGTATGGCCGCAGAGATGGGCGTACCCTTTCTCGGCCGGATTCCCATCGACCCGGCGGTGGGCGAAGCGTGCGATGACGGCAAGCCGTTTGTCTATCACTACAGCCGGACGGAGACAGCCAAGGCTTTTGAGCGGGTGGTCACGCCCATTCTGGCGCTTTCGGACAAGGTCACAACGGAACAGACGCAAACAACAACAAGCGAAGGAGACAAGACAGCCATGAAGATCGCGATACCGATAGCCGAAGGGAAACTCTGCATGCATTTCGGTCACTGCGACCAGTTTGCCCTGGTTGATGTGGATGAGACGACGAAACAAATCACGGGCAAACGGATGGTGACGCCGCCACCGCACGAACCGGGGGTTTTGCCGCGCTGGTTGCATCAGGAGGGCGCCACCGTGATCATCGCCGGAGGCATGGGGCAACGCGCCCAGTCGCTGTTTGCCGAGAACGGCATCAAAGTTGTGGTCGGGGCGCCGGCTGAAGCACCGGAGCAACTGGTGGCTCAATATCTGGCGGGAACACTGGTGTCCGGGGCGAATGTCTGTGACCACTGACCAGTAAGCAACACGAGGGACAAAACGGCGGAGAAAGGAGCCAAAGATGGGAACCAAAGGTAGAGAGATTGTCGACATGAACGTCAAGCAGCTCGTCAAGACGCTGAACAAGGCGTTTTCGGATGAGTGGCTCGCCTACTACCAATACTGGATCGGCGCGAAAGTGGTCAAGGGACCCATGAAGGAGGCTGTGATCGCTGAACTGATCCAGCATGCTGCCGACGAGTTGCGGCACGCCGACATGCTCGCGATGCGGATCATCCAACTCGGGGGCACTCCCGTGACAAAACCCGCCGAGTGGTACAAGCATACGAACTGCGGGTACGAGGCCCCGGACGATCCCTTCGTCAAGAAGGTGCTCAAACAGAACATCGCGGGCGAACAGTGCGCGATCATGACCTACAAGAAACTCGTGCAGCTCACCATGAGCAAAGACCCGGTGACGTATAACGTGGTGCTCCAGATATTGCAGGACGAAGTGGCGCACGAGGAGGATCTTCAGGCCGAAATGGAAGACCTGGAGACGCTGCTGAAGTCCGGCAGGAAGTGACGACAAGAACGGATCGGGAAACAGACAAAAGGAAAGGAATGCACAAGATGAACGAACAGACAGTGACGAGGTTACCGCTGATTGGAGAAAAGGCTCCGTCTTTCAAGGCGGAGACAACCCAGGGACCGCTCAACTTCCCGGATGACTTCAAGGGGAAGTGGGTGGTGTTCTTCTCGCACCCGGCGGACTTCACACCGGTGTGCACGACCGAGTTCATGACCTTCGCCTCCATGCAGCCGGAGTTCGAGGCCCTGAACTGCAAGTTGCTGGGGCTCTCGATTGACAGCACCTACAGCCACATCGCGTGGCTGCGGACAATCAAGGAGAAGATCGAGTACAAGGGCATGAAGAATGTCGAAGTGAACTTCCCGGTCATCAGCGACTTGACCATGGAAGTGTCCAAGGCGTTCGGCATGCTCCAGCCGGGTGCCAGCAACACGCAGGCCGTACGGGCGGTGTTCATCATCGACCCGGAAGGCAAGGTGCGCGCCCTGCTGTATTACCCGCTCAGCAATGGACGGAACATGCAGGAAGTGAAGCGCCTGCTGACGGCCATGCAGTACTCCGACCAGTTCAAGATCGCCACGCCGGCCAACTGGGTGCCGGGCGACGACGTAATCGTGCCGCCGCCGGGATCGTGCGGGGTGGCCAAGGATCGCATGACCAAGCCCGACCCGGACGTGAAGTGCCTCGACTGGTTCATGTGCCTCAAGAAGTGCCCGAAGAAGTAACCCTCAACGAAGTGTGGAGGGTGGTGGCAGATCACCACCCTCCCTTCCACAGAAAGGCATACATCATGAACGCTATTCAGACAACCGACGCTCCCGCGGCCATTGGGCCCTACAGTCAGGCCATGGCGCAGGGGCCATTGCTCTTCACGTCCGGACAGCTCCCCATCGATCCGGCCACGGGCGAGTTCCGGAACAGCGATATCGTCACAGCGGCGCGTCAGGTGCTTGCGAACCTGCGGGCCGTGCTGCTCGCGGGAGGCGCGGACACCACCACCGTGATAAAGACGACGGTGTTTCTTAGCGACATGGGGAACGCTGAGGCATTCAACAGCGTCTATGCCGGGTTCTTCAAAGACCCATTCCCCGCCAGAAGCTGTATCCAGGTGGCGGCCCTTCCGAGGGGAGCGCTGGTGGAGATCGAAGCTGTTGCAGCCCGCAAGAAATAGAAAAGGCTGACACCACGAGAACTGTTTCCGAAATCAGATCTTTGCTTCAGTCGGAGATCGTTGAGGTCGCCGGCTGCACGGAGCCGGCCAGCGTTGCCTTCGCGTTTCTGCGGGCCCGCCGTCACTTGAATGGGCCATTTGATCCGCGGATGGTCAAGGCGCAGTTGTATGCGTCGGCGGAGGTGCTGAGGAATGCGGCCACGGCGGTAGTACCGTTTCTGAACCGCCGGGGGCTGCGAACGGTTGTGGCGGCGGGTTTGTCGTCCACGGCTGATCAGTTCAATCTCTTCCCCGGCATTGATCGGCGCATTACCCGAACTCTGCTTCGGCGCAGGTCGTGGCTGAAGGTCGGGCGAAGCGCCCGGCACCGAGGAATCTATGTCAATGCGGTTCTGTCGACGCCGACAGAATCCGTGTCCGTGGTCATCCAGGGACGGCATGACGAGGTCAGGGCCATATCCCATAACGGGAGAACGATCTTCCGATCTCCGCCTCATCGGCAGCAGTCGCTACGGATGTCGGAGATCATGAAGGCGGTTGCACAACGAAACTGGCGGCTGGAAGACATCGCGCGCGAGTTCATCCTCCAACAGGTACGCGGCGATCCGGCCAAACCGCTTCCCGAACGGATTGCCGCCTTGATTCGGGCGCGCATGTGCGGGTCAACGTCGCCCGTCATGACGGTCACAGGTTCGGGCAACCATGGCATTTTGCTCGGTGTGCCGTTCTACGAAATGTACAGGGAGCACGGCGCACGCATCCTGCCCGCTGCCTTGTTCTCCCTTCTGGCGCTGATCCACATGACAGGCAAGCAGAGCCGCATTTCCGAAGACTGCGGATTAGCGACCAAGGCCGCGCCAGCGCTCGCCGCGGGACTGGCGCTTGCCCAGGGCGCGGACCTCGCACAGATTACATGTTTGATGCGTTCCGTATCCCAGACACTGCTCACTCTGGAGTGTTCCGGTGCGCGGGCGAGTTGCGGGAGTAAGGCACAACATGTGCTGAGGGTCGTGCTGGAAGAAGTGAAGGCGGGGACGCATGGCAATTGAAGGGGGGAATCGCATGCAGTTCGCAGAAATTGGGATTATCCGGTCGCCTTTCCGTGAAGTTGCGGGGACGCCAATCCAACCGGTGTTTGCCGAGGGAACGGATGGTACGGTTGAGGTGTTGCCGCAGTTCGCGGAGGGCCTGAGCGATTTGGCAGGCTTCGATCGAATCTGGCTGGTCTATCACCTCCACTGTGCTTCACCCGGACAAATGCGTGTCGTTCCGTTTCGCGACAACCGCGAACACGGTATCTTCGCCACGCGATCGCCTTGCCGGCCCAACCCTATAGGGCTGTCGTGTGTTCGGTTGCTGAACATCGAAGGCAACACGTTGCGTGTGGGTGGCGTGGACATGCTGGATGGCACGCCGCTGTTGGACATCAAACCCTACGTACCTGCGTTCGACTCGTTTCCCGAGGCGAAGGCTGGCTGGCTTGACGCACAGCGGGTGGATCGGACCCATGCCGACAAGCGCTTCAAACAAGGAGGGGTAACATGATCACACGCCTATTGGCTCTGCTTTGCAGGATGTGTCCTCTCTGCATAATCGCTCGCCGCTGGCCGGACTCCGCATGGGCGCGTTGCATGCACCGGGTGGAACGGTCTTGTCCCTTCTGCCGGGCCTATCGCCGGTGTCATGAAAAGGCACCATGAAAAGCGCAGGGATCACCATCACCGTTTTGGCCGAGAATACGGCCCAGGGTATGGGCTTGCTCGGAGAACACGGGTTCAGTCTCTGGATTGAGACGCCCGAGTCTTGCGTGCTTTTCGACACCGGTCAGGGGTTGGTTCTCCCCCACAATGCAGAGGCGCTGGGTGTCGCCCTGGATTGTGCCGACGCCATTGTCCTTAGCCACGGCCACTACGATCATACCGGCGGTTTGGTCCATGCGCTGAGCCAGAGTCCCAAGGCTCGGGTCCTCCTGCATCCGGCAGCCCTTGCGACTCGGTTCAGCCGCCGTGGGGGCGTTGCCCATGCCATCGGCATGCCCATGCCTGTCCGTGAAGCCATCGACGGTCGGTCGAACTCGATCACGTGGACGACCGAACCGACAGAACTCGATCCGGGACTGTTCGTGACGGGCCCGATTCCCCGCCGGAGCGGGTTTGAGGATACGGGCGGCCCGTTCTTTCTCGATGCGGATGGAAGCATTCCGGACGGGATTGAGGATGACCAAGCCATGTGGATTGAGACCCCGGGCGGCGCTGTCGTGCTGCTCGGTTGCGCCCACTCCGGAGTCATCAACACGGTCGACTATATTCAGAAGTTGACCGGTCAAAAGCCGATTCGCGCCGTTGTGGGAGGGATGCACCTGGGATCCGCGTCAGACGAACGCGTGGCGCGGACCATCGCCTCGTTGAATCAGTTGAACATCGAGGGATTGTGGCCGTGCCATTGCACCGGGGTAGCGGCGACAGCGCGGTTGGTGACCGCCTTCGGCGCCCGTTGCCGACCATGCGGCGCCGGAACAAGGATTGAGTTCTAATGTAGGTTGCATCGGCCATGATCTGAACGGCACTGGCGGCAGCCGGGGACTGCTGTCGCTGGCGTTATGCGGGATGAACTTGAACGGGGACTGTTAACTCCTGTGATCAGACTACCCGGCCGGTCACGAGGAACACGGGGTATTGACGAAGTTGGCCGTCCGGCGCGGGCCGTACGATCCGATGAGCCTCGCGGGCCGGGGTGTCCTTGAACCCGGCATCCTGCAGCCACCGGCAGACTTCGTTACGGTCAAGGCCGTGGTGAAAGACACCGGTCGGATCGCTGTGGAACGTCCCGTCCTCCACATCGAGGTCAGCCAGCGCAATCCACCCGCCGGGGCGTAGGCAAGGGCGAAGCCGCCGAATTGCCTTGGGCACATCCGGAATGTGGTGCAGGACCATGGAACTGACGATCAGATCGAACTCCGACGCCGGCAGTGGCGTCTTATCGGTTTCACTCAGTAGCGTGTGAACGTTCCCGATTTGCAATACCTTCAGTTTCTCAGCCAGCACTCGCAGCATCTCCCCGGAGGTGTCAACGGCCGTGAGACTCCCCACATAGGGCAACAACCCCAGTGTCACCAGTCCGGTGCCAGACCCAAAGTCCATGGCGTTCATATCGGGACGTAGCGCCACGGCCTTACAGATCGCATCGCCCACCGCCCGCGCCAAAGCAACCCGCATCGGATTCGCGTCCCATTCCGCCGCCAAGCGGTCGAACCGCGCCCGAACCTGATGTATGCCTGCCATCGTCATGTTCTCCACGCCCATATCGTCTGCGAGCCTCTTCCCCATTGGGATCACTCTGCCGTGATCTTGAGCGTCACATCCTTCGGTAACGCCACACCAGCGGCAACCTGCATGGCCTTGAACGCGGCGACCGGCACGGCGCACGCGGAGCAACAGCCTTTGAGTGTCTCGTGCGCGGTTGCCAGGACCGTTCCATCCGATCCCGCGCCGAGTTCCGCATAGCCGTCCACTGGCCCCTTGGCCATCAGCGCCTCTCCATACGCGCGCGCCTTCTCGCATCCACTGGCGATCTTGAACGTCACGTTCTGAGAATCGTCGCTTTCGGCGTGAATCCGCGTCTGAAACCCACAAATCCCCGCGTCCACCACAACCAATGCTTTCATTTGTCTTGAGTCCCTCCGTTCATCGAGGCGTGCAGATTCACAGTATCTCTGTGAACGTGCCGGCCAACCAATCAGCGAACAGTGGCCCATTCCGCAGAACAATAGCAACAGGATTCCATACGGCAGTTGGCCGCGCATTTGAATTTTATAGCAAGTGCCCGAAAGATCATCGCCTTGGTTCCCCCACGGAGATTGCAGGACGGTTTGTGTTGATTTCCCCCTCTCACTTGGAGCCCTTCGACATTTCGATGGGACACAGGGCAGTCAGGTTCAGCACGGGGGTGGCATCATGTTTGAGGCAGGGAGCTCTGGCAACCCGGTAGGGCGGCCCAAGGGGTCATATGGCGGGAGAATCATGGCGTTGGCGAGTCCACAAATTCACCGGGCACAGCAAGACTGAGTTGGTGCAGCGTCTGATCGTAGGGGTAGAACAGCAGCGGGTGCTCTGGCCTTCGACCTGGGACGTGTTGACGGCGGAGATGCGGCGCTTCGAGTACGCAATCTCGCCGTCAGGCGGGATCACGTACGATGCGCCGTCTGGGTACCATGACGACAGCGTAATGGCACTGGCATTGGCGAATCACCGTCGGTGGGAAACCGAGAGTTGCGGGCGAATGCTGCGGATCGTTGCCGGCCTGACGGCCGTCGCCCCGGGGGCGTATGGCGGTTGGGCGGGCGCCTGCCCTGGCTGTGACGTGGACGCCGTGGGACAGATGTTACGCCGTTTCAGACAAGTCCCGTGTTCGTTCCGGTGGCAGACAGGGCACCCCAGCACCTTTTCACCTTTTTTCAATGGCCGTTTCAGGGGGTTGCGCGTGTGTATGTGTGTGTGTTTGTGTGTGTGATTTCACCCTGAGTTGCGTCTGGTTTCGCCGGGTCACGGTTTTGAAGAAAGAAGGCAAAATGCGCATAATGACCAATAAACACGGGGCTTTTATGCGTTTGAAAGTGGTGGGCGGTACAGGGTTCGAACCTGTGACATCCAGCGTGTAAAGCTGGCGCTCTGCCAATTGAGCTAACCGCCCGAAGTTCAATTACAGCATCATATTGCCACAAAACCCCTTATTTTGTGAGGTATTTGCAGAAAATGCATGACACCGCAAACGCAGGTGTGTACCTACCGAAACACCCTGAATCTCTGTGGTTCTAGCATAGTTTAGCATAGTCCGATAAATCCAAATCTCGTCCGCAAAAAGCGCCCGAAAACCTTTGTCCGAAAGCACACTCGCTACTGGTTGCATCATCATCATTACGCCCTCTTGACGAGACACCAAGACCATAGAGATGAGGACTGTCAAAGTCAAGGGACCGGACATACGAAGTGACGTACGGCGCCAGTGAGAGGCAGGAGAGCGATTGGTCACTGATGCCCGCGCTTGCGGGACATAATGAATGCATCAACATCATCAGCAATGAAGCCGATCCGATGCTTTGTGAGGTCGACTGGCGCGAGATATCCTGCCTCCACGATCCTTCTCAGCCCACTCTTGGAGATGCCGAGCGTGCGTTGCACCTCTTGAAAAGACAGGAGACGCCTCACTCGGCTCTCGTTTCGGATCTCACTCCCATCATTGAGGAGGCAAAACAAAGCCCTGTCCACGCGGTCTGCAGGAAAACCCAGCGAGCCAATCACACGCCTGACTACATCCTCGCTAATCTGCATTGCTTGCGTCATCAGTCCTCCGTGAGCACGCGTCACAATGGACTCATTCATTAAGAGTACTGTACCCCATCGGGTCTGGATTTCGAAAGAGGCCAGCATGGGTTTTGCCGGGCGCAAAGGGGTGTCGGCGGGTTTGGGCCGTTGACCTGGCAAATCGGTTCCGCGGCAACACTGGTAATCGGCTATTTCATAGAGCTTCTGTTGATTCTCGGTCATTGGCTCACCTGCACAGAACCCACAAGATTTGGAGGGTTCATGCAATCCCCAAATAACGGTCACGTCGCGGCTGAATACACCCTCGTGGAATGGCGCCGTTGACTTGAACCGGCGGCGGCGCAACCCACCGGTCAAACTTCCTGTCAGCATGCCCACGTCGCGGCGACTCGCCACCCGTGCCAGTCTGGTGCATGAAAGACAATGAACTGAATTATTCCGAAATCCCCGTTTGTCCCGAAACAATGCAGAACATGCCCGAATCAGCCAGTCCATGGTTTGACCGGGATGCGGCTCACGAGGCATCGCGAGCAGACGCGATAGGCGAGATGATGGTGCTGGTCAGGACCATGGCCGCAGGTGTCCTGACGCCTCGACAGAGGGTCATCTTTCGCCTGTGCTACCAGGAGCAACGCACGCAGGTGGAGATCGCCGCAATCCTTGGCATTTCCCAGGCAACGGTCAATCACCACCTGATCGGCAAGATGAAGCGGGGCAAGGCTGTGGGCGGCGTCATGCAGAAGATACGCAAGAGCATCCGCAAGGCCGCGGTGCAAGGCGGCGGGACGGACGACCGCCACGGTCAGTTGATCTCCACGCTCAATGACATGCTTGATGAGTTTGCGACTCGCCGTGCCGTGGCCTCCAGCATCAATGGCCTTCATCGGTAGCGGTTCCCGCCCGCATCCATCGACCCATGAGCAAAACCTGACGCGGCGCGACAGACTCCATCGAAGGCCCCTGTTCCGGAGCCTGGCGTCCCGCAACACGTTGGCGTGGTGAGAGATAGACGGCCTCGCCGGGATGCTTCCGCACGACCGGCGCGCTCGCGTCGTGAAGATGTTGCCAACGGTTTTGAAATATCTTCGCCAAAAGTACCTATATTTCCGCGTATAGGCAGGAACACGTGACGGAAAACCGACAACAGGGAGCACTGCATCGTGGGGTGGTTTGATTCAAAACCCGTAGCCGAGAAGAAGGCGGTGGCCTATTACCGACACTCGGCGCAGGACAAACAAGAGTACAGCGTGGAAATCCAGCAGGAGCACGTGCGCAAGTTTGCCGCCGATA
>CAZTAJ010000135.1:0-10099 GCA_964611575.1 uncultured Verrucomicrobiota bacterium | reverse complement strand
AGCCCGGATTCTGGTTGGCCGCCCCACCCCATCCGATGCATTCCCAGACCCGCCCAGGATCAACACTGCACGTCGCCAGCACCGCGCGGGCCGTGGTTTCAAGAAATGTCCGCATGTCAGCGGAAAGCAAAGACTCCGGTTGCATGGGCATCATGCCTTTCCCTCTTCCGCAAGTTCAGACTCGCTGAGTATTGCCCTTCTCACTTCCCTGCCTCAATCATCGCCACCAGATTCTCCTCCGGCGTTTCGCGGCCGACCTGGTCGCCGGTGCCGATGATGACGCGCGGGTTGCCGTGGAAGGCCTCCCGGATCTCGCGCACCTCGCGCCGCACATCGTCCGGCGTCCCGCGGATGAGCGTCTCGACCGTGTGGACGTTGCCGTTCATGGTCGTGCGTCCGGCGAGCAGACACTCCACAGCCTTCAGCCCGTCCAGCCCAACAATATCCCCTCCCGGCGGCCGCTCGAACGGACAGACGCAGTCCACGCCGATTTCCGGGAAGTCCGCCACGGTCTCCAGACACTTCCCATGAAAATGAATATGCAGCAGCTTGCCGTGCCGATGAATCTCTTCGGCAATGGCGCGAATGACCGGCTTGTCCCAGCGCCGCCACAGGTCGGGGCCGATCAGTGAATTGCAGCTCCAGGAGCAGCCGAGACAGAGGCTCTCCAGAGGGGTCTTCTGGCAGATGGCGCGTGCCATCCGCAGCATGTAGTCCGTGTAGCGGGCCTGCAACTCCAGCAGCTTGGGCTCCATCTCCGGTTCCAGGAATGTGTAGATGCCATCCTCCAGCCCACCTTGCATCGCGGTGGCCAGGTAGTCGAAGAATGGCACACCCAGCCACGCTTCCAGCAGATAACTCTCGCCCACCTCGTTCCAGGCCCGAATCAGGCCGGAAACGTCCATGGCTTCAGGTACGCCACCCAGGGCGGACAGTTCCCAAGCCGGGAGGTCGCGCTTCAGGTCCTTGATCGGACGCTCCACGCTCCAACTCGGCTCCTCGCGGTGGTACCGCTGTGCGGATGTCAGGTCGCCGTGCGGAGTGTGCGTGACGTGACGGACTTCCAGCGTGTCGGCATCCACCCAGTGCTCTGATGATTCGCCGCTCACCCGGTCGTTGGGCGCTCCGGCAAATGCCACGCCCCAGCCTTCACAGCCATAGTGCTCAAAGGCCTGCTTGAGTGCCTTGTGAAACAGCACCGTGCGCTCGAATTCGATCATATCCACGCCGAGCAACTTGGCGGGATAGTAATACCAGAGTTCCGGAGCCACCGGCAGCCGGTCACTAGGGAGTCCGCGATAGGCGTTGAGCATGCGTTGCTTGGGGGTCATGGGAAAAAATGGCAGGGGTCAGGTTTCAGGGCTCACATTCACCACCCAGCGTCGCCTCCGCCATCCGCTGGGCCAGGGTCTTGAACCCGGCGTAGCTCCAATGGTTCTCGTCGCGCAGTGCGGCGCCCGTGGAGGGGACCGCGATGACGCCGGGCTCCCGCGCGGCGATCGCGGCGATGGCGGCGTCGAAGGCCGGGTACTTCTTCATGGCCTGGAATTGCGTCATCACGATCACGGCGCCGGGCAGTTGTTCCCGGAGCCGCCGGAGATGCGCGACCACGGCGGACTGCCAGACGCCCACGGCCGTGCCGGCGATGGCGTCGTTGATCCCGAGGCTGAACCACACGGCCCACTGCGGATCGCCGGGCAGTTGTCGCTTGGCAGCCTCGATCCGCTGCGCGTGCTTCTGCCAGTAGCCCGAGGCGTGATCCGGCGCCCACTCCGCGATCCGGGAGCCGCCCTGCCCGGTCTTGACCAGATAGACCGGCGCACGGCCTGCGAACACACCGGTCTCGGCGGCATGGGCCAAACCATTCTCCAGCCCGTGGCAGGTCTCGTAGTAGGCATCCAGCCGGGCATGGTCGCGCAGGTTATTTTTCCCGAGACACAACGGTTCGAAGCCGAAACGGCCGTCGGTCAGGTTCAGGATTTGGACCGCCGGACGCGGCCGCAACTCCGATGGCGCGGCGTCCGCGTTCAGCCCGATCCCGCCGGAATTGCTTTCGCCGGTGAAGACGAACGCCAGCGGTCGGTCGGCAGTGGCGGCCGTGTGACCGGCAACCAGACGCGAGGCGACGGCGTTGGTCATGTGTTCATTCTCCTTCAACGGCTCAGCGGCGGAGCGGTTTATCACCGTCCCGGCAGGTCCACGCCGCAACCGTGGCATAGAGCGCCTCTACGTTGGGAACCGGCGTGTCCGGATCGAACGACCAGGCGCAGAGCGTCGTTTCCGGTGCCGCGGCCGTCGCGTCCAGCGTGCCGGCGACCGTCGCCTCCACCTCGTCCCGGCGTCCGTTGCGCATCAGCACCGGATCGATGAGCGGCCGCATCGCCACACCCGGCAAGGCCCGAACCGCGGCCGCCAGGTCCGTGCCCGGTCCGAGTTCGATCGCAGTGACGCGGGGCAGCGCGGCGAAGGCGGCCAGCAGATGCGACGACGCGCCGCAGGAGTGGTAGCCGCTGTCCCGGAAATCCGCCGCGAGCGCGCGATTGACCGGGAGCACGAAGGAGCGGTACGTCTCCGCGGAGAGCATGCACGCCGAGCAGTCGCCCAGTTGCACGCGGCGCGGCCGGCCGGCGCGCATTTCGCGCGTCAAGCGGTCGAAGATCGCCCGGTAGATCTCCCCCACCTTCGCGAAGATCCGCCGGGCCGCGTCCGGATCGTCCAGCAGCATGAGAAACAATTCCTCCCCGCACAACTGGTGTGCCGTCGTGAATGGCGTGTGAATGTTCATGATCCCGGCCGCGATTCCGAAGACATCGGCCCGCTCGCCATAGAGCACGCGAAGTTCGCGGTACTGCCGCAGCAGCGTGTCGACGATCGGATGGCGGGCCGCATCGTTGGGCGAAATGGCTTCGATCCGGGCCGCCGTCAGGCCGGCCCACGGGTGTCCGCGGGTTTCCAGCGTTGCATCCGGCGGGCAGTGGATCTCGGCGCCCTGGGTGATCTTCACCAGATCGATCGGCTGGATGAACAGGGAGGGGGAAGGCTCCGGCGACGGGCTGCCCACGCCGAACCGACCCAGGATCTCAAACAGGAAGCGGCTCTCGGCGCACTCGACCGTGGCCCGGTATCGCGGGTCGAAATAGTAGTCCTCGCCGTACGTCACGCCAAGATGCTTGGCGTAGAACCCCGGCATGAAGTTCAAACTGATCGCCCTGGAGGGTACGGAGTTCATGGCGACACTACAGGGAACCCCCGCTCGCAGAACTCCCGGTACACGTCGAGCATATACTCGTAGTTCTCCAGCGGCATGCCGGGGAAGATGGTGTTGGAGGTGCTGAAAATATAGCCGCCGCCGGGCGAGGCTTGCTCTAGGCAGTAGCGGGCGGATTTCCGGATCGCTTCTTTCGGGCCATCCTGCAACAGATTGCACTGCACGTTGCCCATGAGCGCCATCTTGCCGTGGCAACGGCGCTTGACCTCCGCGATGTCCATCCCCGCCATGGGATCCACGGACTGGAAACAGGCGGCGCCGAGCGACAGGTAGTCATCGAGGATCGGCATGATGTTGCCATCGGTATGCACGAACGGGATCACCCCCAGCAACCGGATATGCTGCACCTGCCGGTGAAGATGCGGCGTGATAAACTCGCCACATTGAGCCGGCGAGATGAAGGGACCGGCATTGAAGGCCACGTCGTTCACCACGTGGATGAACTCCGCGCCTGCGTCCGCCAGTTCCTCGAACTTCGCCAGGGCCACCTGCGTCTTGCGTTCCGCCTCGCTGTGAATCACCTCCGGGTGCTCAGCCAGGTCGATAGCGAACTGCTCCCAGTCGGTCAGTCCTTCGATGGACCAGATCGTGCCGCCGACGATGCTGCCGATGAGGATGTCGTCGCCGAACGTCTTCTTTGCCGCCCGCACGCCGTCCGGATCGCTCCAGGGCCAGAACACGGCCAGGGCATCCCACTGGTAGCGCGCGACGATCTTCTCGTAAATCGCCATGCACGCACCGATCATGCGATCCTTCTCCGTGCGCGAGCAGCCCGCCCAGGCGTTGCGGTCCGGAAACTCCAGGCCGAACGCCTCCTTTTCGAGCTCGAACATCACCTCAAAGTGGGGCGGACGATCCGGCTGCTCGAACCGCAGCGTCTGCAACATGCGTTGTTTTCCAGTCATGCGCCGCTCTCCCGCTTGCACACCGATTCGTGGCAACGCAAATACCGTAGCCCAAGCGATCGAGGCCGGCCATGGACGGGGTTGACACTTGGCATGGATTTTTGTGACATTCCTGCATGCGTCACCCGCCACTCCCCCGCCTTGTTCATGAGCTGAACCCTGCGTTGTGGCCATCCGGCCGCCGCTCATGCGACCTGACGACGCTGTTTGTCGAGCGCTACCGGGGGCCGCGCACCGCGCGGACACTTGCTGGGCATGCCTTCTGGGAACTGTCCGCCGTCATGGCCGGCAAGGAGACGATCATCGGCTCCTCCTCGCTGGATGTTCAGTCGCCGGCGGTCTGTCTCATCCCCCCCGGTTACCGGCACGATGAAGTCGCCGATCACGAAGTGGATACGATCTGGATCGGGTTTCTGAGCCGTCAGGTTGTGCCACCGCGCTTTCGTCCGCGCGTTACGGTCGTGGAAAGCAAACCGCTGCTCGACTTCATCGGGCAGATGTGGCTGTTTGCCGCGACGACGCGGGGCCGCATCGGGCCGGAGGTGGATGCCCAGCTCGCTAACATCCTGCATCGGTTCTTGCGCCTGACCACTGAGGGAGTGCAGGAGCCGGCTGGCGACGCCCTGCAGCATGCGGTGGAGTACCTTGTGAATCACCATGCCGAAGAGTTACATGTGCCGGAGGTGGCGCGCCGTCACGGGTTCAGTACGGGCTATTTCTACCGGCAGTTCCGCCAGCGTACGGGCCTCGCGCCCACGGCTTATCTTACCCGGGTCCGTTTGCAGGTGGCGACGCAGTTGTTGCAGCAAAGCACGCTGCCGGTGAAGGAGATCGCGGGGCGGGTTGGCCTGCCCGATCAGGCGTACTTCAGCCGTCTGTTCAAGAAGCACGCTGGCGTCAGCCCGACGCGTTACCGGGCCGCTGCGCCAGCCGCCGGGGTCGAGAAGAACTAGTTCCACGATCCAGATTGCCGCCAAGCCCGTGCTGAAATCCAAGATCCCAAGGCGGCCAAGGATGCGATCCTTACGGCGACGCGATCGGAGCCTGTCCGGCGCTGCCCCCGCAGAATCAAAAGACTCGTCCGCCCTGACTTCCCTCGCAAGGGCAGCATTCTTCCAAACCAACCGCCCATGCCCTGTGAACGAACGCCCGCGCGCACCACGTGCGGCCGCCGCCGTTCGTCCCCATCGCAGGACATCCCGCCCCCGCCGCCGAAATATCCTCCTGAACGCGACAAGGAGGATTCGCCATGTGGAACCAGATGCCGAAACAGGACCGCCCGCTCCGCCCGATGCGCGCCGCCGTGCCTACAATGAGGGTGCCGCGCCCGCCGCTACCCCGGAAGCCCCCGAAGCCGCCGGACACGCCCGACGACAAGTGGGTGTGGCGCAAGTAGTCGGGACCCGGCTTCTGCTCGAATAAGAAACGCCCCACCAGGGGACCGTCAACGAACGCGTGCGACCGGCCGTCATTGTGTCACGTGGTATACTATATACTACCTGTCACAACTTTCCTGCATCGGCGGCAAACCACCCGCGCCACTCTGCCGCAAGTCTCTTGATACAACGGGTGACCCCCTCGAGTTCGGCCATGTCAGAGTCGGTGATCCCGTGCAAACGGGCTTGCCTGGTGACCGTGGAGATCATGTAGCGAATGCGCCGGACGCGTACCTGATCGTATGCGCCCGGACGCAGGTGCACGTGGTACTGCCGCCCGTCAATGCCGATACGCACATCGGCTGACGGCTCCCGTCCTGCCGCCACATACCGGTACGCCTGCCTCATGCTCACCCCGTGCTCGGCAACAATCTGCCGCGCCTTGCTCGCCAATAGGCCCCGTGTCTTCATCGTCCCATCTTCCTCTGCCTGATATTTGATTGCGCCCCCTGCCCGCCCCTCTTGAGCGGTGTTTCCTGGCTCACTTCTTTGGAAAGGGTCAACCGAGCCAGTTGATTCTTGTGCCTTATATAGGGAGCAACATCAACACCACACATGAGGAGGAGGACTGAAATGACGACATGCGCCCTGCAGGAATACCTGAAGAAGGCCGGGAAATCGATCCGGGGAACGGCATTGGAGATCGGGCTCGATCCCCAGATGTTCAACGCCTACGCCCACGGCAAGCGCCCGAACCAGCGCAACGCATTGAGGATCGCCAAGGGCCTGGGCATGGACGTGCGGGAACTGTGGCCGAATTTCGAGGAACTGCGGCCGTACTGAAAGGGGGAAAGCATGCTACCAACAACATTTGAGGCCATGAATGCGGTGATGAAGGCGGACCCGGTGCTGACGCCGGCGGACCGGGCGCGGATTGTCGCACTGATCCGCAACTACAGGAACGGAACAGCACCGGCACGGCCGGCGGCGGCCGTGGAACGACGTGTCCTGAGTCGGACTGACGTTGCAGGGCGCTTCAACCGGTCGGTCCGGTTCGTGGATGATCTCGGGAAGGCGGGCATTCTGCGCCGGGTCAAACTGCCGGGCCGCAAGCGGGCCTGTGGCTATCTGGCCGACGAGGTCGAGCGGATCATGATCGGAGAGGGGGTGGCGTCGTGACAAGCCTCTCCACCCCTGCGGCAGGGCAACGGGACCGCCCGGACATGGTTGTGCGCGTCCCGATTGACTCTGTGCAGCCGGCACCGGAAAACAACGCCATCTATCACGCCTTCGACATCCGAGACCCGGATGATAACGAGCTCTATGAAAGCGTGAAACAACACGGCGTGTTGGATCCGCTGACGGTATCCATGGATGACTTCATTCTGCTGAATCCAACGGTTCAACTCTTGAACTCGATCATCTGGTGACAGGAAAACTTTGGCAGGCGCAGCGTCACGCGGTCGCCGGATTTCTCGAGCAAAACCTCGCCCACCTGCGGCACGAGCCTGGCCGATTTGACCGGAACTTGCAGGGTGACCACCACGTCATGGAGCGGTGGCAGATCCTCAATGACTTCCACGCTCTTGCCGCCGGAGATGTTGCCGCCGGAAAGCTGCATCACCCCTCCCCTGCTCACGGTCGGGGCGTAGAGCAGATGAAGAATGTGCCGATTTTCCGCAGGCTGCTCGGTGAGCGAAAGACGCGCCGTCGAGGGCAGGTTCGTACTGACGCTCAGCGCGTCGCCGAGGAATGCGCGAAGGGCCTTCACGATGAACTCCCGATAAGCCACGGCCCCGTAGGCGCGGTAGTGGCGGAACACCGGGTGGGCGAAATACAGGACGTTCCCGTTGCGAACGCCGCAGTCGAAGCCCGAGGGCTGTTCCTGGTTGGGGGTGTGCTGGTGGCTGCAGAAATGATCCCAGGTCCGGTTGAAATAGGGATCGAAGATTTGACCGAGCGATTTGCCTTTGGTCACGCGAATCCGGTGCGAACGCTCATACATGATCTCCGGCATGTTCACGAAGGGGGCGCGCAGTTCCGGCACGGGCAGCATGTAATCGTGCCCGCGGTTGCGTTCGTCGGCCGGCGGATAATACGGGCTGAGTCCCTCGTAGTCGGCCCCGATGTCGAAGGCGAATTCCGCGCGGTCCTTCCAGAGGCCGCTATCGCCGGAGAGGACGAGTTTGCCGCCCTGCGCGAGGTAGGCGTCGAGCTTGGCCTTCAGATCCGCGTCGATACGGATATCGTCGGGAAGGACGAGCGCCTTATAACGGGCGAAGTCCATCGTGCGGTCGATGAGGCCGAAGAGGAAATGGCTTTCCAGCAGAACCCGGCAGGCGCCCTCGTCGGAGGGGGCATCGCGGTGCGTGTGGCTCTCCGCCTCGCTGGAGAGGATGCCGAGGTCAAACACCTGCTGCGCCCCGCGGCACCAGGGTTCCTTGGATTCCACCTCGCGGTAGGCCTCGCCGATGATGTCGTAGGTGGAGGGATCGAGCGTCCCGTTCGGGTGGAGCTGGTCGCCCACGCTGCATTTCGCGCCAAAGGCCAGCATCGCCGCGCACTCGTAGCGCAGGGCGTTCGGGTGTTTGTAACCGCCAAACTCGCCCCAGGTCGTGTGGAATTTCCCGGTCATCCCGAGGAAGTCCAGCGGCAGGTTGCACGCATACTTCGCCGACATCGGGAAGTGGTCGTAGCCCCAGCCGCCCGTGGGCAGCGATTCCAGCTCCAAATGGCTGAAATACGGGAAAATATCGTGGCGACCGCGCGGGATGTGGCCGGCGTTATGAATGATCGGCATGTCGGAGCGGAGCGATTTGGCCGCCTCGGTGGTGCGCTGGTAGTATTTCTCCAGAGCAAGTCGCGACGACTCCTTGCGGTCCTCCTCCTTCTCAGGATCCAGCCCGTTGGCCTTCATGAAATCGAGGCTCCAGCGTCCGCAGGACTGGTACTGGCTGATGATGTCGAGGAAAATGCCGTCGCAGTCCGGAAACAAGCGCACCGCCTCGCGGATCTGCTCGCAGAGGTAATCGAGGTAGGGGCTGTGGAAATCCATCATGTGGAACCCGGCCTGGAGCGAGCGCTGGGCCCAACCGGTGTAGGCGCCATCCTTGTTCACCTCGCGCCATTCGGGGTGATTGTAGGAAGCAAGGTTGTCCACGCCCGCAGAGAGGTAAACCGGGGCGTTGATGCCCGCCTCCTTGGTGGCGTCGTACTGTTTGCGCAGCAGGTCGAAGGAAAGGTTCGGATGCATTTTGCCCACCGTGGTCGGGTGGTAGCTCCAGCCGTGGTGGCATTTGGAGAAAAGGGTGATCGAATCGACCGCTGCGGCCTTGAGGGTCTCCTGCCAACGCTTTTTGTCAAACTTCCCGCCGATCCCTGGAATGTGCGGAGAGGTGTGGAAGTCGAGATGGATCTGGCGGAAGCGGAGCTGGTGTGTTTTCGAGTTCATGATTTGAATGTTTGAAGTTGTGCTTTGGGAGTCTGTTGAAATGTGCGCGCCCGAATCAGAACGCATCGCTTGCGACGGCCAATGTCACCCGGGTGGAAACGGCATGAAGTGCGATCAGGTGAATCAACTCGCTGACCGTGGTGCAACAGTCGGTCAAAATCGATACCTTATACTTCTCGGCGGACTTTGAGATGGCTGTGTGCGTCACACAATTCTGCGTCATCATCCCGCAAACGAGCAGTTCATCCACCCCGTGGTTGGCAAGCACCGTTTCCAGCTCGGTTTTGAAAAAACTGTCGGCGAAATGCTTGATGACGACAGGGGCATCGGGTGCGGCGGCCAAAATCTCAGGATGGATCATGGCGCCTGTTGAGCCTTGGTTGAAAAACGGGGCGATGCCTGCCTCCGGATCGGCGATGTGCTGGATGTGAACAACCAAAATGCCTGCCGCGCGAGCGCGCTGAACCGCATCCTTGATGGCGGCGAGAGTCGCCCCGGTATTCCACAGGGGAAAGAGCCCGCCGGGGAAGTAATCGTTTTGGAGGTCGATAAGCAGAAGCGCTTTGTTCATGGATTGCTTTTCTCTGGTTTAGGCAAAATGTGCAATCAACAAACCGGGGGTTAGTCGCTTCATGGCCGTTTATTTACAAACACTGATAAGAAGTCGCTTTTCGGGCAGTACGGGCACACGCCCGTTGAGACCGGTCTGAAGGAACGAATTTCCTCCAAAGGCGGATCTTCGACATGGCGGAAGCTGTACCAGAAGCGGGCAGGCGGGGCAATAGCAACAAGCCCCACGGGTTCGGCCTTTCGGCCTCATCAATCCGGCCACCTTTTCGCCGTTTCCCAAGAATCCGGTGATTGCGCGATTCTTTCGGGAGATTGGCCGGGCTGATGAACTCGGCTCTGGCATGCGCAAACTGATGAAGTACGGCAAGATCTTCGGGGGAAGTGATCCGGAACTGATTGAAGGCGATGTTTTCCGGATCATCGTCAAATGCCCTGATTTCGACACCCCTCAAAAAGACCCGACGACGCTACGGTCAGAGTCAGGGGCCCAGTCAGGGGCCCAGTCAAAGGCCCAGTCAAAGGCCCAGTC
>CAZTAJ010000134.1:0-10409 GCA_964611575.1 uncultured Verrucomicrobiota bacterium | reverse complement strand
GCAATTTCCTCTACGTGACCCTCGAACACCTCAAGCGCATCGAGGGCGAGGTGCTGGACCTGCTCAACTCGCTGGGCGACCGGCAGGCCGTGCTCGACATGGCCGGCGAGACGGTGGGGCCGCATCAGTTCTTCGGGCTGGAGATCAACCCGCGCGCCGCCGCGATTGCCGAACTCGTGCTGTGGATCGGCACGCTCCAGTGGCATTTCCGCAACCGGGGTAACGTCAACCCGCCGCAGCCGATCATCCGTAATTTCCGCAACATTCAGTGCAAGGACGCGCTGATCGCGTATGACAAGGTCGAGCCCGAGCTCGATGCCGCCGGCCAACCGGTGACGCGCTGGGACGGGCGGACCACGAAGCCGCACCCGGTGACCGGCCGCGAGGTGCCCGACGAAGCGTCCCGCACGCCCGTGGTTCGCTATGTCAACCCGCGCGCGGCGGAATGGCCGGAAGCCGAGTATGTGGTCGGGAATCCGCCATTCATCGGTCCCGCCATGATGCGTCAGGCGCTGGGCGACGGCTATACCGAGACGGTGCGCACGGTGCATGCCGACGTGGGTGAATCCAGCGACTTCGTCATGTACTGGTGGAATCACGCGGCCAAACTCGCGCGGGCCGGAAAGATCCAGCGGTTCGGGTTCGTGACCACCAACAGTCTCCGCCAGACCTTCAACCGTCGGGTGGTGGAGACCGCCATGGAGGGCCGCGCTCTGTCGCGTCCGCTGGAGGGCGCCGCTTCGTCGGCGCCGAGTGAGAGCATGGACAAGAGGGCACGACGAAGCGTGCCCCTCCATTGGGTGGCCGGGGATAGACCGCTCTCCCTCCTCTTCGCCATCCCCGACCACCCCTGGGTCGATGCGGCCGACGGCGCGGCCGTGCGGATCGCCATGACCGTGGGCACGGTGGGCACGCACGACGGCGTGTTGAGCCGGGTCGTGAGCGAGAAGGAAACCGAGGGCGATGGGTACGATGTGGAACTTGCGAGTGTGAGAGGCCGGATCAATGCCGATCTGACGTGCGGTGCGGATGTGGCGGGGGCGGTTTTGCTCTTGTCCAACGGGCAGTTAGGTTACCGAGGGGTTCAGATCATTGGTGCCGGGTTTATCGTGACCCTCGACGAAGCTGCGACGCTTGGGTTGGGGAAGGTTCCAGGACTTGATCAGCACATCCGACTATACCGCAACGGTCGCGATCTGACCGCAACCCCTCGCGACGTCATGGTGATTGACCTATTCGGCTTAACCGAGGCCGAGGTTCGCAGTCGCTTCCCCACTGTGTATCAGTGCGTGGTGGAACGCGTGAAACCGGAAAGGGATCAGAACAATCGGAAAAGTTACCGAGACAAGTGGTGGGTGTTCGGAGAGCCGAGAGGGGAGATGCGTCCCGCCTTATCCGGCCTCTCCCGCTACATCGCCACCGCTGAGACGTCCAAGCACCGGTTTTTTGTGTTCCTTGATCAGATGGTTCTCCCTGACAATAAGTTGATCAACGTCGCGTTGGACGATGCCTATTTCCTCGGTGTTCTCAGCAGTCAGCTTCATGTGTGCTGGGCACTGGCGCAAGGAAGTCACCTTGGCGTCGGGAACGATCCCGTCTACGTGAAGACCCGTTGTTTCGAGACCTTCCCCTTCCCGGCGGCGACAGACGCGCAGAAGGCGCGTATTCGGGAGCTGGCCGAGCAACTGGACGCGCACCGGAAGCGGCAGCAGGCGGCGCATCCGGATCTCACGATGACCGGCATGTACAACGTGATGGAGAAGTTGCGCGCTGCTGAGTCTGGCAGGAGTCAGTCACCGACGGAACGACAGGTAGGGCCGGCTTTACGCCGGCCAGGAGTGGCCGGGATAAACCCGGCCCTACCCAAGACACATGCCGACCTCAGTAGCGAAGTACTCACTGCCAAGGACAAGGTCATTCACGAGCAAGGCCTGGTGTCGGTCCTGAAGCAGTTGCACGACGATCTCGATGCGGCGGTCTTCGAGGCCTACGGCTGGCCCAAGACGCTGACGGACGAACAGATCCTGGAGAGGCTGGTAGCACTCAACGCCGAGCGGGCGGCGGAGGAAGCCAAGGGGCAGGTGCGGTGGCTGAGGAAGGAGTACCAGGAGAAAAGGTGTCAGGTGTCGGGTGTCAGGTGTCAGAAAGAACTCGACATCCCGGAGACCGAGGAGCCCTGTAGTAGCCGCCGTCCCCGGCGCCATCTTCCTGTGACTGAATCGCTATCACCTCCCACCCAACACCTCCCACCTTCCCCCTGGCCGAAGACGCTCCCGGACCAGGTCCGCGCGATCCGCGAGGCATTGGTGAAGCAGAATGGGCCGGCCACGGCGGCGGATATTGCCAAAGGCTTTGCGCGGGCACGCGTGAGCAAGGTGGATGAACTGCTGAAGACGTTGGTGACCTTGGGGCAGGCGCGCGAGGTCGAGGGCGGGCGGTTTGTGGGTGGGTGAAAGCGGAATGGTTAATGGTGGATGGTTGACAGAGCCATGGATAATGGAACATCGCTGATTCGGCCAAAACACATCGAGGAGTCAATCCTGCTGATCCGTGGTCAGAGGGTCATGCTGGACCGCGATCTTGCGGCGATGTACGGCGTTGAGACCAAGAATCTCAACAAGGCCGTCCAACGTAATCTCGACCGATTCCCGGATGACTTCATGTTCGAGCTTACGCTGGACGAGGCGGAAGCATGCGCGGCTTCAAGGTTCCAATTTGGAACCTTGAAGCGAGGGCAGAACATCAAATATCTACCTCATGTCTTCACGCAGGAAGGGGTGGCCATGCTGTCGAGCGTGTTGCGCAGTCCGCGCGCCATCCAGGTGAACATTGCCGTCATGCGGGTATTCGTGCGTCTACGAGAGGCGCTCGCATTGCACAAGGAACTTGCTCACAGACTGGCCGAACTGGAGCGCAGGATCGAGAGCCACGACACCAGCATCCGCACCGTGTTCGAGGCCATCCACGAACTCATGGCCCCGCCAACGGAACCGTCTCGAGAAATCGGGTTTCACGTCAAAGAAGCGCGTGCGCCCTACCGTGCGAAAAGGAGGTGACCATGGCCGAGGAATTGTTGCGGACGTTGATGACGTTGGGGCAGGCGAGGCAGGTGGAGGGTGGGCGGTTTGTGGGAGGGTGAGGGGGGGGGGAGAAGGAAGTGACGGGTGAAGAATGACGAGTGACATGGGAGGTGGCCGGAGGGGGGGGAAGGTGAAACCGATGACTGAGGCGAAAGCGAAGGATGTACTCATCGATCCGGAGATCCGAGGTCATACCGAGCGAATCCTGGCGTTGCAGGAGGAGGAACGGAAGACACGAAGAAGACTGGGCGAGATCGTTGCGGCGATCGGCGCCGAACTCCTGGCCGTCAAGGAGGCGCTTGACAAACGTTCCGCCAAGACCGCCTGGTTGCGGTGGCTGAAGAACCATGTGCACTATTCGGCGGACACCGCGCAGAATTACATGCGGGTAGCCCGGTTCGGCGAAAGAAACCGAAGCGCTTCGGTTTTTTTCGACCTGGATCCAACGCTTCTCTATAGGATTGCCGCGCTGCCCGACGAAATCGCCGCTACGCTGACGCCGGACACGCCACTGACCGACCCGCAGACCGGCCAGCAAACAGCGCTTCGAAAGATGAGTTCCCGCTCGTTGGATCGGGCACTGGACGCCCTGGAGGGTAAGGCGGCACCGAAGAAACCGAAACCAGCCTCCACGGGTGTCGTGCTGACGGGTGAGACTCGTGAGGACGCTGCCGCCGACGCCCAGCGGCTCATAGGCCTGCTGTCCGATCAACTGGCGGAGATTCGCAAACGCAAGGGATCGTTGACGGGCAACTCAAAACAACGGGTCTTGGAGGCGATCGAGCGCTTGCGGGGCATCGTGTTGAAATGGCCGGCTTGGGCCACGCCCGCCCCGGGAAACCCACGCCATCAGAAGATCAAAAAGGCCACATAGCGCTCGCGGATACGGCTCGCGTCGGGAACGGGGGGGGACGGGAACGGGGAACGGGGACGTTGTGGATAAGGTATTGAGGAACGGGGACGTTGTGGATAAGGTATTGGTATGTATGCGGTAACGCTGTAATTGGCGCACGGGTGGGTATGAGGAATGTCGCGGCGGGACGCGGTCAGCGCCCGCGTCTACAGCAGAGACCATGGTCTGTAGCCGCGCATGTTGGGTGCGGTGAATCCCGGGGGGAATCCGTGGTGGGAACCCGTGGTCGGACCACGATAAGTGGGAACCCGTGGTCGGACCACGATAAGTGACTGATCGGGAATGAGATGTGCCGCGGCAGGGTGGGCAAAAGAGGCCTTGGCGGCGGCTTTGCGGGTGGTTTTGGGAGTGTAAGAGGGGCAGCGGAAGCATGCGCGGCTTCAAGGTTCAAAATTGGAGCCTTGATGGCCAGTTTGGCGGCGCGCAACATGCGCGCCCTCCCATGGGACGGATGCGGGGCAGATGTATTTCGGCTAGGCGCGCGAGGTCGAGGGCGGGCGGTTTGTGGGTGGGTGAGGGGGGGGAGAAGGTGGGAGGTGGGAAGGGGCAAGGTGGAGGAAGACTCGGCCCTTTCCTGTAGCCGCGTCGCTGTGCGACGCGTTGAGGCTGCACGTCGCGTAGCGACGTGGCTACACGAGAGAGACGCGGGGCAGTCTGCGGCGCGGCGGGTTGACGGCGGCGGTTGTTGGGTGGGTGAAGAGGAAGGGTTAATGGTTGACAGGTTAAAGGGAAGGAGGACACGGAAAAGACTGAAGTATTATTGGCAAGTCAGATGGAAGTGAAAAACTACTAACAGGAGATGATAGTGAATACAGTAACCAAAGTATGTGCGGCACTCTTGTTGACCACGCTGTGTTACGGATGCGGACACACGAATGTCAGCAAGGTTGCCTTGTTGTCCGTTGGCGATATGGAGTGCAGGACGATTCCGGCAAAGGTGGATGGACCCGTTCTTGTTGGCCGGGATGCCTGCAAAGTGGGTGGTGATGCCTACTACCTGTCTGAGGCTGTGCGAAATGCATTGAAAGGAACCGAGTACGATACGCTCATCGATGCCGAAGTGACCACCAAGACTGGGCTTCTGGTGTGGTCCAACACAATCGAGGTGAAGGGCACGGGCCTGAACAGCAAGACCCTTCCCAGGGATGGAGGTGCGAAATGAGGAGATATACGAAAGCGCTTGGTTGTGCCCTTACGGGAATCGGGCTGGTCTTGGGCTCCGGTTGTGTCACGAGTCAACCGCAAACACCGTTGAGTTACGTTTCCTCAACGCGGCCTGCAGGGTCCATCAAGGCGGTCGGCACAAAGGTCGAAACTAGGCAATCCAGAGGTGGTTTCTACTTTCTGAATGCCGGTTTTAGACCCGCCCCGGATATCGGTGCATATCTTGCGAAGGCGCAGGCGGATGCCGGCGGCGATGTTCTGAAGAACGCCGATGTCCAACTGGGGGTGCCATTCGCCATTGACATCCTGATGTTTGGATTCCAAGTCGGTTCGGACAAAGTCACGGCCAACTGATAGGCCAATCCAACAGTCGAATCGAGTCCCACCTTGCGCCTGCAACGCGCGGGCGCAAGGGGGATCTTGGGCGTGCCATCGGCGTTGGGCGTTGCCATTGGGGTCGTGCCATTGGGGTCGGACCACGATAAGTGACTGATCGGGAATGAGATGTGCCGCGGCAGGGTGGCCAAAAGGGGCCTTGGCGGCGGCTTTGCGGGTGGTTCTGGGGGTGTAGCCGCGTCGCTGTGCGACGCGTTCGGCGGCTGGCACGGCGCACAGCGCCGTGGCTACAGAAGAGTGAATCCGGATGGGTCCACGGCGCGCAGCATGCGCGCCCTCCCATATTGCCGTCGCCAACAGCCTCCTGGACCGTCAGATCGCGGCGCAAGCCGCCGCTTTCAAGAAGGACGGCGGCTTTACGGAGCGGCTCTTCAGGACCAGAACACAGAGGTGTGGCACAGGCGGGGCGCAGCGGGGGGTGGGACCCGCTTGACGGCCGGCCGGCCGGCGGGCATGCTGGCGGCATGAACTACACCCCGGGTCGCATCTTTTGCATCGGCATGAACTATGCCGCGCATATCCGTGAGTTGAAGAACCCCATGCCGCAAGCCCCGGTGATCTTCATGAAACCGCTGACGAGCCTGCTGGCGCCGGGCGCCCGCATCCCGATCCCGACCCATGGCGCGGACTTCCACTACGAGACCGAAGTGGTGGCGTTGATCGGCCGCGAGGGCCGGCCGCGCACGGAAGCCGAGGCCCGCGCGATGGTGACCGGGATCACCCTGGGGCTGGACCTGACGCTGCGTGATGTCCAGACCGACCTGCGGAAACAGGGGCACCCGTGGGAAGCCTGCAAGGGGTTCGACGGCAGTGCCCCGCTGGGAACCCTGGCGCCCTGTCCGCCGGACCTCGATCTGGCCCGCCTGAGTTTCACGGGGCGCGTCAACGGCGAGGTCCGCCAGCGGGGCGAAACGTCCGACATGGTGTTTTCCATTCCGGCCCTGATTTGCGCCCTGGCCCGCATCTGGATGTTACGGCCGGGCGACTTGCTTTACACGGGTACGCCGGAGGGGGTGGGCGCTTTGCATGCCGGCGACACCGTCACGGTCGAGGCGCCTTGGTGCGGCACGTTCTCCTGGACGGTCGCGACCTGAGCGCTGAGACGGCATGGCGCAATAGAGTCGCGTCCCTGATAGAGTCCACTGGCGTCCCACAGGGACGCGGAGTAGTGGAGTATGGGAGTATTGGGGTGTTGCCAGACCATGACTTACACATTCCGTTTACCCTTACGCGGAACAAGGGATTTCCGATATCCATGCTTCGCGGGTCAGCCGACTCTGCTTGGCCTGTTTGCCCCAATACTCCATCACTCCACTATTCCATGGGATGCTATTGAATAGAGTCATCCATTTCGAAATTCATGCTGAAGATCCTACGAGAGCGATGTCCTTTTACTCCGGCGTGTTCGGGTGGAGATTCAAACAATGGCATGAAACGGTCGCGTATTGGACCATCGAAACCGGCTCAGCCGGCGAACCGGGCATCGATGGCGGGCTCCTGCCGCGCCGAGGCGCCCTGGGTGACCCAGCCGTCCCCGCCTACATTTGCACCATCGAAGTCGAAGACCTCGATCAGACCTTGAAAACAGCGCAGGCCATGGGCGCCGCACTTGTGCGTCCCAGGCTGGCCATCCCCGGCATAGGGTGGCTGGCCTATCTCAAGGACACCGAAGGCAACACGTTTGGAATCATGCAGGCCGATCCCCAGGCGCAGTGGGCGCCCGGCCAGGCGACGTAGAAACTGAGACCGGCAGCCCGTTGAAGCGCCCGGCTCGCGAGGTTCACTTGGCCGGCAGCGCGTCGGGGGCTGTGAGCCACTGGCCGCGGGCGAACCCGGAGCCCTGCACCGGTGTGGCGAAGGTGAGAGTTTCGTCCACCCTGACAACGCGCAGGGTGCCGATGGTGCGGCCGGGGACGAAGGCCAGCACGTCGCCGGTGGACGGATCGGTGACCGGTTCCGCGGGGGCGCGCACGGTGTAGAGGGCGCCCTGGCGGAACTTTCGGTCCGTGCCGCCGTTTAAGAGGACGTACCCTTCACGTGTGCCGCAGACCATCGGGCGCCACAGCGTGCGGGGCATATCGCGCACGATCTGTCTCACGCCGCTGCGGATGGCCACGAGCGTGGCCTTACCGAGGGGCGTCTTGAAGAAGATGTCGCCGCCGAAGGTCACGCCCTTGTAGGCGCCTTCCGCATAAGCCTCGCGGCTGCGGACAATGCCCGTGCTGTTGACCGAACTGATAATCTGGCCGGTCTCCACATCGACGATTGTCAGCGTCACGGCGACGCGCGCGTTGTTGCCGCGGCCGAAGAAGAGCAGGCTCCGGAAGGCCATCCAGAGCCCCGCCCCGCCTGATTGCGAGAAATCGTTCACCACGCCGCGGATCATGAATTGGGCGTTCTTCATGCGGCCGACGGCGGTCTTGCCCTCCGGCCGGAAGAGCGACGTCTGCTGGCGGCCGATTTCGCCGGCGAGACGTTCAAAATGCTGGCGCTCGACGACCGTGAAGCGGCGGGACCCCACGAGTTCCGACACCAGCAGGTCCGCCATGCCGTCGCCCAACTGCCACTGGCCGGAGAAACCCGACCGGTTTTCGAAGGACGTGACGGCGACCACAGGGCGCAGGGCGTCATCCGTGGCCGGCGGGATGGAATGCACCTGGTGCATGACGCAGCCGGCGAGGGCGCAGGCGAGAACGATGGCCAACCAGGGCCCAACAGGCGTCAGCGACAAGCGGTGCGTCATGTCGACTATGTACACCAACAGACGAGACAGCTCAAGGGGTTGTTCAGGGCGGTAACCGCGGTTTGACGGCATCACGACGGCGCGTTAGCATCCGGACCTCTATGAAGCCCGTCGTCCAGGGAACCGATCGTGCCGTTCCGGCAGAACCGGTCGAGGACATTGCCGGCGTCATCAACCGGGTTATCTTCCACAGCGACGACACGGGCTATACCGTGTGCGGCATCGCGGCGCGCGGCCACAAGGACGAGGTGATCGTGGTCGGGAACTGCCCGACGATCTGGACCGGGGAGACGCTCAAGGCATCGGGCCGCTGGACGCGTCACCGGCAGCACGGCCTGCAGTTCCAGGCGGAACGGATGGCGTGCTATCCGCCCGCCACAACGGAAGGGATTGAACGGTTCCTCGCCAGCGGATTGATCAAGGGGGTGGGGGCCGTCACTGCGGAACGGCTCGTCAAGGCCTTCGGCGCCGAAACGCTCACCATCATCGATCGTGAATCCCGCCGGCTGGAGGAGGTCGAGGGCATCGGGCCGATGCGCCGCGAGCTGATCAAGCAGTCCTGGATTCAGCAGAAGGCGGTCCGGGATATCATGGTCTTCCTGCAGTCGCATGGCGTCGGCACGGCGCATGCGATGAGGATTTTCAAACAGTACGGGAATGCCTCGGTGGCGGTGGTGCGCGAGAATCCCTACCGGTTGTGTGCGGACGTGTGGGGCATCGGGTTCAAGACCGCCGACCGGATCGCCTTGAACATGGGGGTGGAACCGCAGTCCGACATCCGGGCGCGGGCCGGCGTGCTGTACCTTCTTCAAACCCTGTCCGACGAAGGCCACTGCTACTGCCCGCGCGAGGAGCTGCTGGCGGCGGCCGAACAACTGCTGGAAATCCCCGGCGCCATCCTGGGAGACGCCATCCGGCATGGCGTGGCGGCGGGCACGCTGGTGGACGAGCGCGGCAACATCTTCCTGCGGGCGCTGCACGAGGCGGAGGCCGGCGTGGCGGCCAACCTGCGGCGGCTCATGGCGGGGCGCGCGGACTATCCGCCGATCCAGGCCGGTAAAGCCGTGGCCTGGGCCGAGGAGCGCATGCGGCTGTCCTTTGCGCCGGCGCAGCGCACGGCGCTGGAGATGGCGCTGTCGCACCCGGTGGCGATCATCACCGGCGGGCCGGGGGTGGGCAAGACCACGATCGTGCGGGCGCTGGTGGACATCTTCCGGGCCCGTAAACTCAACGTGTGCCTGGCGGCCCCGACCGGCCGCGCGGCCAAGCGCCTGGAGGAATCCACGCGCACCGACGCGAAGACGCTGCACCGCCTGCTGAAGTTCAATCCCGCCTCAGGCCACTTCGAGCATGATACCGGGAATGCGCTGGAGGGCGACGTATTCATCCTGGATGAAGTGTCGATGATCGACATCCTGCTGATGAACGCCTTCCTGCGGGCGTTGCCGGACAAGGCGGCGCTGGTGCTGGTGGGGGATGCGGACCAGCTCCCCAGCGTGGGGCCCGGCAACGTGCTGCGCGACCTCATCGACTGCGGTTCGGTGCCGGTCACCCGGCTCGAAACGATCTTCCGGCAGGGGGCGCAGAGCGCGATCGTGCACAACGCCCACCGGGTCAACAGCGGTTTGCCGTTCGAACTCGGGCAGGAGCCGGGCGCCGGCGACTTCTTCTTCGTGGCGGCGGAAACGCCGGAGGAGGTCATCCGCAAGATGCTGGACCTGGTGACCCATCGCATCCCGAAACGGTTCCGTTTCAACCCGATGACCGAGATCCAGGTGCTGACGCCCATGCGACGCAACGAACTTGGCAGCGAGAACCTCAATACGCTGCTGCAGGCGGCGCTCAATCCCGGCGGGCAGCCGTTGACGCGGTTCAACCGGCAATACAAGGCGGGCGACCGCGTGCTGCAGATCCGCAACAACTACGACAAGGATGTGTTCAACGGCGACATCGGGCTCATCGACCGCATCGACGCCGAAACGCCGGAGGTAGTGGTGAACTATGACGGGCGCCGGGTCACGTACACGCCGGAGGAACTGGACGAGCTTGACCTGGCCTACGCCTGTTCCGTGCACAAGTCGCAGGGCAGCGAGTACCCGGCGGTCGTGCTGCT
>CAZTAJ010000133.1:0-10471 GCA_964611575.1 uncultured Verrucomicrobiota bacterium | reverse complement strand
CCGCCAATTCATTGGCCTTCCCGCGCGCGCCATCCCCCAGTTGAGAAAGTCGGGCCAGGTAGGCCGTGCTCCGAAGGCCATAGTCGGAGTGGACTTGAGAAGCGCGAGGATCGTAAGGAGCGGGGCGGCCGGTGGCTTTGGCGAAGATCATGCGGATGCTCTGGACTTGAAGTCCGTGGCGCACGGATAATTCTTTCGTGGTGCTGGTTCCCCGTTTGAGCGCCTTGATGATAGAGGCATTGCGCGCGGCGAGGTGACGGGATTCGGCGGCCAGTCGCGCCAGATAGGCGCGGGAACGTGGAGAAGGCTGTTTCATGCTGATCGTTCTTTCGGAGGATTTCGGTCCTGATTATGTCTCGGCAGTGTCGGCAGAAGCGCCAGACATAGCACGGCCATGCCCACCCACACGCCCACTGGTGCCCCCGCCGCGCCGACCAAGAACAGGAGGCCGACGGCGGCAGTCAGTTTCATGCAGGCACTCAGTGCAGCGAGCAGTTCTTTCATGTAGGCGTCACGGCAGAAGTGAATGTTGAATGTGGCGCCCTGACCCCTGGTGCCAAACATCCGGGTCGAGTGGTTACTGATGACGGCCGCGGAACGGCTGGCGGCGGACAGGCAGCGGACGGCCGCCCACAACGCGTTCATCGACGCTGCGAACATCCTGTCACGGGCCATGGGGCAGGCTGGCCAGGACAATGAGTGGCGGCGGGTGCTGGGCGATGACCGGAAGGTCATCGGCGACTTCGCCTGCTTCCTGGTGGCGCACCTGGGGGTGTTGGCAAGGTAGGTAACTTCCACTGGCCGGTCACCCAGTCGCCGATTAACTCGCAGCACCGTGACGTCTTGCCGTTGCGACGATCTCTGCACCCGCCTGATCAACGTCATCGTTGGTATTGAACCGACCCAGCCCGATGCGAATCGTACAGTTTGCCTCATCCCAATCCATTCCGAGAGCGCGCAGAACGTATGAAGGTTCTTGAGCTCCTGAGTTGCAGGCGGACCCTGTGCTCAGGGCCACGGCACGAAGCGCGAGTGCCAGGCTCTCTGCATCCACGCCCGGAATTGTCAGGCTGATATTCGCTGATAAGCGACTCCTGGGGTCGCCGTTGACTCGTGAGCCGGGTAATTCGCTCAGGAGATGCAACTGGAGCCGATCCCGGAGTGCGCCGATTCTCTCCATTTCCTGTTGCCGGGCGGCGCTTGCGATTCGGCAGGCTTCTCCAAAACCGGCACAGAGCGGTACAGGCAGCGTCCCCGGCCTGAGTCCCTGCTCCTGACCCCCACCGTACATCATGGGTTTGAGTTGGCGCGCGGCTGCTGGTTTGACATACAAAGCCCCGATGCCTTTCGGTCCGTAGACCTTGTGCGCACTCACAGACATGAGATCGATGCCCAAGGCTTCGATATCCAGCTCGATCTTCCCGAGCGCCTGCGCGGCGTCGGAGTGGAACAGCGCCCCATTTTCGTGCGCCATGGTAGCGAAGCATCGCAGGTCTTGAATCGTTCCGATCTCATTGTTCGCCGACTGTATGCTCACAAGTAGGGTCGATTCGTCCACGGCAGCACGCGCAGCCTCTACGCTGACCCGGCCAACCTTGTCCACTGGTAGACGCACGACCTCAACACCGCGGCCGGCCAACACGTCACAAGGGCCCAGTACCGACTTGTGCTCAATGGCGCTTGTCACGATCTTGTTGCGCCGTCCGGCCTGAGCAAGTCCGAATAGGACCAGGTTGTTACTCTCGGTCGCACCGCTGGTAAAGATAACATGCTCCGCCGCACCGCCAAGGCATGCGGCCACCTGCGATCGCGCCCTTTCAACGGCCTCGCTTGCCTGCTGTCCCATCCTATGGAATCCGGATGCGGCATTGCCGCATTTGGCCGTAAAGAATGGCAGCATCGCCTCAACGACTTTCGGATCGCATGGCGTGCTGGCATGATGATCCAGATAGATCATTTCTTACGGGACTCCCACTCCTTCGCAATTCCGTCGACGATCGCTTCAATCCGTTCGGGTGCCACGAAAGGCACTTGACCCGTGATGATCCCGTCCTCCCCTTCCAGTTTCGCGGCAAGATGTCCTTTGCCTAAGAGGCGTTCAGCGCCCTTCTCGCCGAGCGCAATATCCGAGGTACCTTCACCGTCAACGCGCAATACGAGTCGATTGCCCAGGTTCGAGCGGAGTTGCATTGGCATCACGTTCGCGTCGGGCCGTTGGGCGGCGAAGATCAGGAAGATTCCTGCTGCACGCGCCTTCACCCCCAGCCGGGACACAATGTTCGAAACACCATCCCGGTACTCGTCTGTCATCATCCATTCCGCGAACTCGTCATGCACGACCCATAGAATCGGCGGCCGTTCGGATGCATCTGGTTTCTTGCGCAGCTCCATGATGTTGGGCACACGATTCGCCCTCAGAACCTCGTACCGGCGATTCATCTCCCCCACAAGCCCGCTCAGAACCTGCATCGACTGCCCAGGTTCCGTGATGATCGGTCCGCTCAGGTGAGGCAGCGGCTCAAACGCAAAATAGTCGACCCCCATTTTGGGATCGATCAGCGTCAATCGCAGTTGCTCTGGCGTATTCGTTGCCGCCATCGACAATATCAGGTTCTGCATGAGAACAGACTTGCCGCTACCGGTAGCCCCGGCGATCAGCGTGTGCGGAGCATTCCTTACCGGCGATACCAACAGCAAGCTGCCGTCTTCCTCGCGGATGCCAGCCAGCAAATCAACGTTGCCATCGGCGCAACTCGGGTTCCAACGTGACCAACAGTCCTCCATTTGCAGCGTGCGCCGCCGCAGCCGCGCCACAGCGATGGAGACCACACCCGGCTCCGCGCGCACGGAGACTAGGTTCAGTTTGTGGGTCGTAAGGAACTCTGAGCGCCGCTTCAGCACTTGCTCAACCGTCAAATTCGCACTTCCCTGGAATTTGAGAAGAGCGGCGTTCGGCGTCAGCGCAGCCGACAGCAGTTTCGAATTCATTTGAAACTGTTGCAGGGCAAACTTGGCGGCATTCGCGGTTTGGGTCAGCCATGTCTGGTCTTCCTCGCGATCATCATCGCTAACATGGGTCTTCGCTGTGCTCCCCCCAACAGCAGTCCAAGGCCCAAACGTTCCGTTGACAGTCGGGGCCGGTTTTGCGGGCGTCTGTTCAGGGCCGGTCACCTCGTGCTTCGCGGCAGCAGGTGGTGATAGTGGCACAGTTGTCGGTTCAACGATTGGTGGCTTTCCTGCCGTGGGCTTGGTCCTCTCGTCCCCAGTCCCGACACGCGGTCGTGCAGTGTCGAGTCGCTCGGTTGGCTTTCTGTAGACAGGTCCCGTCATGTCCATGCGAACCCCCTGGGGATCGGACTGACGCCAATAGTGCAACAGGAGCGCCTTCAGTTTGGCCGGCGAGAAGACTTCTTGGTAGGCGTCATCGCAGTCTGCCACCGCTACCTTAGCCGAGACGTCCGGAGCATCCACCGGCCCCGACACAAACACGTGCGAGTATCCCCGCAGATAGATCGAGCACTTGCCCTCGCGGATTGCCCGCCGCCACTCAGAGAGGCCAAGGTCCATCGTGGCCGGGAATTGGATCCCGCTCAACACCATGTCTGAGAACCTGCTCAGCCAGATATCGCGATCAAGCCGCCCGGGATCGCCGAACAACGCCTTCCCAATGCGGTCCATGGTCTGGCGCAGTTGTCTCTGAGACTCCTTCGCTTTTGTGGCGAGGTTGGCATGATCGATGTATTTGGCTTCAGAGATGACAACGGCCAGTCTGCGGCTCCCATCCTCCCTCCGCTCAGGGCTCAAGCACATGATGTCAGCAATCTGCTCTTCACGCTGCCCGAGCCAGTTCGCGTAGTCGTCCAGGAAATACCAACCGAAAAACCGCCCGGCTTCACCGAGTTCCTTCTTGATCAGGAACCGGCTGAGTACAACACCAATCAACTCGCTCGCGTTTCTGCCCCGCTTGGCAGCTCGCAGCACAAGGTCACCCGAGATCTCGTTCGCATCCGTAATCAGTCGTTGCGTCAACGCCTGATACTCTTCCCCGGTCAAGCCGAGGTCCAAGTCGCGGACGCGCTGTAACACCATCGACTTCAGAAGCCCGAGAGGCGCCGTGGACGAGATCAGGATGTTGCGGCCTTGCGTGTCAGACTGTTTGAACCGTATGACTTTGACGGACTGATTCAACAACTGACGGCGATCCAGCAACTCGTCATAGTTCACAACCCAGTTCCCCAGATTATGGACTTCTTTGAATATGCTCGCGGTCGTCGGGTCGTTGAAGTCCAGTTGCCGCGCCGGCAGCAGGCGCCGACTCTCGTTGCCATCCCAATCTCCCTTGAGAAATGTCGTAATGGCCGTGCGATAGGCCCAGGACTCCTGCGAAGCGACCGGGCAGCACAGGTAAACCACGGACTTCATGTCATCTGTGGCTGCCGGCCGGCGTCGCGCCCAGCGCGGCGGAATCCATTTTTCGAGCGGCTCGGGGCGAGCATCTTCGAGGTACCATTCCAGCCGTGAGTGTCGGGCGATCACATCCTGCAAGAAAACGAGGTCCGTTGGAGGCCCATCGGCCGCGTCGGGCGGTGGCGCCTGATCCGCCATGATGCCGATGCGGAGGCGCGCCATGAAATCGCGCGTAGCTTCGCTTGCCACAAACGAATCTGCATTCGCATCGGATGCTTCAATGATCTTCTCGTACAGTCCACGCAGTTTGCCTGCATTCCTGTGCCGTAGGATCACCTGGCACCGCATGTCTTCGTCGTCCTCGTGGAGGTCATTGAGCCGATCCACAATTGCCTGCGGCAGGCGCGCAGAGTCGCAGTTGTACAACACAACGGAGAGGTTCGCCTGCTCGTGTGGGTGGAGCGTCAGATAGCGGGAAATCAGTTCGATAACTCGATCCGCCGATCCGGCCGGATTCTCGTTGGTATCGCTGTAGTTCTCAGCATTGGCAATGGGACTTTCGTGCAGCGAGTAGTCCAGGTAATGATCGCTCAACGCCAGTAGTTCAGGTCGGCTCTCATACCACCCAAGAACGATCTCCGGATAAAACGGGTGGCGCATCTCGGAGACGAGTTCTTCGAAATACAGGGCCGTGTCGCCAAAGAGCACGCTTTCGGAGGCCAAGAGGTGACGCACCAGGCCCGCAACATACCTGGCCTTTACCCCAACCGCCGCCATACGGAGAGGATGCCACGGCGCAATGATTGTTGTGACCGCTCCGCCATCGACGGGCGCGGCGCCCAACTCCAGCAACGGTCTCAGAAGGTTCGCCCGGTTCCGGTCGCCCTTCGCATCCCGACAGATGCATGTCAGCAAGTCCCCATAGGCTGCCGCCTGGGCCATAATGGGTTCGCACGCAAGGCCTTCCTCTTTCAGTCCGATTACGGCAGCCCGATACGCGTCTGCGAATGCATCGAACAGCGCTATCAGTTGCGCATGCGTCTCGGCTGAAACGAGTCCTCCGTCGAGATTCGTCTTTAGATTTTGCCGCCAGAGAACCTCGATGTCGCGGTCCCGCTTGTACGACGGAATGAGGGAGCCACGATCCTTGTCGAAAGTCGGCAGTAACGTCCGTATATCCTGTAGATCGATGGTCTGCGACCGACCCTTGCTGTTCACGAGTTCACGTGTGGCACGGCACTCCAAGAAGGGATGCTCCACGAGTCGTAGCCAATCCGCATAGAGTTCCGAATTCACCGAAGAGGGGTTGAACGTCCATATCATCTGCTTGGAGAACGTTTCCACGCTGCCCTGCGGCAGGGTCACCTCCAGATCAACATAGAACTTCAACTGTAGCGCACCCCGCGCCACCGAGCGGTTCACGTAGGGCTTTGTCGCTGCCCGCCACTGTTGATCGAGGGCGGGGAAGTTCATCAACTCCCCCATTTCCCAGTTACAGCCGCGCCCGAACAATTTTGCTAGCCCTTTGTGCCGAAACGCAAAGTAAAGCCCGGCGTCGCCGTTCAGTTCTTTGAGGTCCTTCTTCGTTCTCCGCTCGCTCGTGATGCAGAGCCTGCGCTTGGTACTTTGTTGATCTTGATCAAATAGCGATTCCAGACACTCCGCCAGACCAGACAAGAAGTCATCGGATTCAACGGGCATCCCATAGATGAACTTGTCCCAGCGAGCCTTCAGGCCCGGCTTTTCTTTCAACTCCTGCCTATGGCGACGATAGAAATCCTCATCCTCTTCATCAGCGTCGAGCGCTTTTCTTTCCGCGAGCCTTCGCAGATACTCGTTTTCGTCGGCCGTCAAAATCTCCGGGTATGCCTCGTCGTAGAATTCAGCAGACGCTTTCCCGAGGTTGAATGGTTCCCTCTTCAGTCCATCGAACAATGGCTTGACCTGCTCCCACTCGATCTCCGCGAGTGCATGCGCTTCGTGACCCCATCCGGGAATCGCGTGGATGAATCCCTCGACAGTGGCATGCACAGGTGCAGGGATGGAGTCCTTCACCTTCTCAAAGGCCGCGGCCAGATCGTCTTCGGTCAACAGCGCCTGCGCGGGTGTCTGCTTGACCAGGTAGCAGGCCCTCTTCTTGTAGACAGTGGCGAACAGATTCCGCCACTTAGATGCGTACGCGGCCGTCTTGTCTGTTAGCCCGGTGAAACAGCCCGAATCCCTGGGCACATGCAGTGCCGGCAGCGCGAATCCCAACGCATGTAGAATCGGGTGCCCCTCTTCCGCCATGGCCTTGCGCGTCTCGGCCACATAGTCAGCCATGCGCTCAAGCGGCAAAGCCTTTGCATCCAAGAGTCCTTTGAGGGCGCGTGCCCACCACTTCACGTGGTCGTTTGTGAGCGCCAACCCCGCGCCAGCGATGCGCACCCAGACATCACAATCGGCCTGGAGTTGCTGGGAACCAATCGGGACCAGTTCCTTCAGGGATTGTTCTTCGTCATCCCCCGTGTTGGCCACGAGCAGAATCGCCTTCGAAAACGATGCATTGCGCCAGTAGGTTGTCCGCTCCGCTGTCAACACGCGCTCGGGCAGTCCGGAATCCAAGAGGTAATGCTTCGGCAGGCGCATCTCGACCTGCTGGTCCAGGTCCGTATCGCCGAGGACAACCGTGGCGATCGCAACCAACTGTGTGGGCGTAAAGCAGTCGAGAAGATACCGAGCTGTCCCCGTCCCATCACTGTCGCCAAGCCTGTCCCTCAAAAACGCAGCGACCACCCGACCGATCAACGCGTCGCTGTTCACGATTCACCCCGCGTGTAAGGGTTCATGATGTACGCGCAACCGTCGGACAGTCGTTTGATCAGGCCCAGACTTCCAAGCCGTTGTTCGAGTCTCTTTGCGTTTGCCTTGAACGGCTTCACCTCAAACTCATCCGCCGCGAGCACCATGCCGGCCTCGCGTTCGCCGAAAACCAAACCATACCTCTGATGAAGAAGGGCGAGAAACTCGCCGCATTCCATACGTCGCCGGACGTTCGCAAGAATCAGGCTTTTCAGCAGTTCATCGCTGGGTGCATAGCGCAATTTGTTGGTACCGCGTTTCGAGACCAGACCTATCGCCCTTCCATAGCTTCTGTGTACGTTGGCGACATGCTGCTTGTGCCGCTTCTTGGCATCTTCCTTCAACGCAGTCATCAGTGCATCGGGTTCGGGCATGCCGTTGTAGTCGTCGCCCCACAGTACCTTCCCTTCGAGCAGTCCTCGGCACGCTGCGAATGCCGCAGGTTTAGCCTTCGCTGTCGCCCATTCCTCGGATTCCTCGATGTCCTTTAGGTACTGATCGACCGCCTGGGCTGGCAGGAGGTTGTTCTCCTGATACGAATCCGCCGCGAGATCCCGAATGAGCGTTTTCTTCGGTGCGACCACCTCGCAGACGATGCGGTGAACCCCGCCCACACCGGCGACGTCGCGCGCGACCATCAATTGGTAAATCACTAGGTGTAGGCCGACAAGACCAACCAAGTGCGGTAGTGCGTCGTAGCCGGGCAGCGCGAGTCCCATCACAGCGGCCCAATCCTCACCAAGTCGGTCAAAGGTCGGATGGTGTGGGTATGGCAGGTAACTCCTCGCCAGTTCCGAGCCGGTCTCCGCATCCCCCGGCGGTTGGAGGGAACGTATCACCCGATTCCATGGCCCGTCTCCGCCATCGACGTACTTTCGCAGCCCTTCGCGAACAGCATCCTTACTCTTGCTCCGGCACAGCATGAGATACAGAATTTCTCCCGTGCGCCCGAAAAAGTTCCGATCATTCGTCACGGCCTCCTTGTTAAGATCCTCAAAGAGGCAGTCCCGCCCGTATGGAAATGCAAACTTGGACGTCCAGCGCTTGTTCGTATCGACTTCCAAGCTGGTGGCCTGCACCATGCCGACAATGTCCGCAAAGTCGTCGAAACTTTGAAAGTGCTTCCTCAGGTAGGCAAATCCGGGATCAGCCACATGGACAGCGTGCCCCATCAGTTCCGCCCACCGCCGCCACTTGTGGTCATCGGCAACAGACAGATTTCGCACTTCCATGAGACGTGGATTATTGAAAAGGATGCTTCGCAGTTCCAGCCGGCGAGCCGCCTTGTACCGCAGCGTATTGTAGCCACCCACCTCAATGAACGCCCTGTCGCGCGCATTTTCGTGGGCGAAGACATTCAGAAACTCGAGAAAGGTCAGCCATGGTGTCTGTTCGTCGTGGTATCGATGGCCCCAAATCGCCTCATCCACCCACATGGAGGGGTCGGCATTCGCGATGGGAGGCAGTCGTTCCCCCAGGTAGGTCGTCATGGTACCACCTCCACGGTCCTTTCATCCGGCATGCCCTGTTCCGTGAGGGTAAGCAGACGCAACGAGAGGTGATGGTCGCTCTCCGGTATTCCGTGCTGACTCCGCGTAGCGCGTCCACCCTGGGGGTGGGTGTGGCTGTGAGGAACGAGCGCCACCCCACCCCAGCAACGCGCCCGGCCCAGCGGGGGCCGTCGGCGCAGGGGGGCACAAGCGCTGGAGTGTCCCGGCCCACCCGTAGGGCGGCGGCGCGCGGCTCCGCGGGGAAAGGGGCCCCGCGGTTTCCCCAGCCGCGCCGTACAAGCCGCCGCGCCGGTGCCCCCTGCGGTTTCCCCCCTTTGGCGGATTCGATTTTGAAAGGGGGGATCAGGAAGGGGGGATTCCAAAGGGGGGAAACTGAGGGGGGAAACGGCGTGGGTCCGGGACGCCCAGCGCGCTCTTCGTGAGGGTGAGCGTAGCGAACACCTTCCGGCGTAGTTGCTGGCGTGCCCCGTGGCCTTCTTCCGCACGGGGCATGACAGCAACGGAGCCGGGTCTTACGTGGGGAAGCGAAGCGCTTCCGCTTGTATTCCCCGCCGACCGCGCAATGAGTGCGCCGCACTGGGCGCACTGATTGCGCAGGCGGTTCACGTGAGGCGGTTGTGCCGACGAGCAGCGGCACCAGGCACGCGGAGGCACTGCGGAGCGTGCAGGGTGACGATGAACGGCGGCTGAACCGCCGTGGGGTAAGTGCCCTGGTGATCTGCGGCGGCGTACTCGCCGACGCTGTTCACCTGGGCACGCTTCCGATGGGTATTCCCGCGCAGAGGCGGTTCGCCACACAGGGCACTGACTGTGTGGCGATCCGCTGGAGCGCGGTATCCGTGGGGAAGCGAAGCGCTTCCGCTTGGTATTGTCCGCCGCGGTCAGCGAAGGGTGCGGCGCACTGGCCGCACCTTTCGCAGCGGCGGCAAGCAAAGGCGTTCGGAATGGGACGGCAACGCCTGCTGGAGCGCGGAGGCACTGCGGAGCGCGGAAGCGGGTGATGACGGCCATTCGGAACGCCGTCGAGGTGAGCCGTAGGCGAACACCGGCGGAGCGGAGCACCGGCGCGCCCCCTGGCCTTTTTCCGCAGGGGGCGTGACGGTGCGGAGCGTAGGAAGCGGGGACAACGGTCGCCCGTGGCTGAGCGACTGGCGCGCCTCGTGGCCTTCAAAGCACGAGGCGTGACAGGCGCGTACGCCTACCGGGGATCGGCATGGAAGGCGAGAGGCACAGTAGGCGAGCGGCATAGTAGGCGGGCGGCATAGTAGGTCGCCCGTTTGGCTGAAAGCGAGCCCCCTGGGCGAGCGCCGCCTGCCCGGATCGGCATGGTATGTGGTAGTTGGGAGGTGGGAGATCAAGCGTGTGGGTCCCCGAGAATATTGGTCATTGCGCATCGATCTTCTCCTGTTTGCGATGCCGGGGGGGTTGAAAAGTGTCTGTTATATAGGGACCGTGGCGTCCCACGGGGACGCCGAGGCTGTAGTTGTTTAGGCTGTAGGCTGAAGGGTCTCAGCATTCTGCGCGATGCTGCAGAGATGGGACAGATAGCGAGGGAGGGTCGGACATGGCTCAGTTTAAGACAGGAGAGTCGGGTAATCCATCAGGGCGACCGAGAGGGGCCGGTGGTGGGCGGACTCTGGCGTTGGCGAATCTGGATAAGATGTTGGCACGGTCACGAAATCAGGCCCTGCTTATCCGCGCGATGGAGTTGG
>CAZTAJ010000132.1:0-10488 GCA_964611575.1 uncultured Verrucomicrobiota bacterium | reverse complement strand
GCCAGGCGCCCTGCTTGACGTTGATCGGCTGGCTGTAGTCCGCCAGTAACGAGCCTTGGGTAACGGTGGCGGGCTTGTTGGTAATCGCCGTCACCCCCTGGAGGTCGTAGGCGTTGACGAAATGCAGGTCTAACTCGGCGGGGGTCACCGCTAGGCCCAGCGCCGCCAGGTCGGGCGTGACCATGACCTGACGTTGTTCCTTGCCGGTGTTGGCCACCCGGATCAGCACGCTGCCGGGCTTCTGCCAGGCATGCACCGTGACGTTTGTGGCATCAGTCTTGAACAGCCGTGCCGCGTCGGCGGCAGGGATAGCCGTCGCCGCGTTGAGGCCCCATTCCAGCGCCAGCGGCCTGAGGCGGGCGTCGAACAGGTCTTTCCAGGCCTTATCCTTGATCGGCTGGTCGTCCCAACTGACCACCAGATACCGCTGGTCGTGGTAGCCGATGTCAAATCCGCCCAGCAGGCCCGTGCCGGCGTCCAGCGTGGGCGCGATGTCCGACCGAATATAAAGATGCCTCCCGACCTGCTTCTCAAACACATTTCCGTAGACCTCCGGCAGGGCCTTGACCCAGGGCAGATGATAGATGCTGCTGGCGATGATCCGACTGCGCTCTAGTTCCCGAACGCGGAGTTGTTCCCCGCCGATGCCTGCCGGCACCCCGAGCGCCTTCAAGTCGAACTTCACCTTGGCCGGTCGCACCTGTTGGGCGTTGTCGGCATCCGGCCCGTAGTTCATCAGTTCCACGACGGCGGAGCCCGGCCGCTTCCAGACCGAGGCGATCAATCCGGGAGCGATCTCTTTCACCACGGCCTGGTTGCGCCAGTACGGGATGAACTCGACATCGGCGCGGCCCATGCCCCAGTGGCGGAATTCGGGTTCTTCGGCAACTCCGGGGCCGCCGTCATGCATCTGGGCCCAGTTCGGGTTCATGTAGCCGAGGTGGTCCACCTGCGTGCCCCAGTTCTGCGGGCAGTCGGCGGCGATCATGGCTTCCGACGGATAGGTGTCGATCGAATCGATCATGTAAAACTCGCTATCGAGCACGGCATCGGCCCACGGATACGAGACCAGCACGTAGGAGTGCGTGTTGTGGCCGCTGACCCCCGACGGGTAGTAGCCGTTGGCGAGGAACGTGGCGTAGTTGCGCTTGTAGAAGTCGCGCAGGTTCATGCTGCCGCCGCTTGGCTGGATGCGCCCGTCCGGCAGGAAATAGCCCTGGCCGTTCCACGGGGTGCTGAGCGCCTCGACCATCGAGATATCGTAATAGACCGAGCGCAGGCCGCCCTCCTTGATCCAGCGGTCGAGAAGATACATGAAGTAGTCGTTGTAACTCTTCGTCAGCGTTTCCGCGCCGCCGCTCAGCCATTCCGGGCCGAAGTACCCATACATACCCGGCTCGGCGGTCTTCTCCTGATACCCCCGCACCGCCATCTGGTTGCAGAGGAAGGCCAGGAGACGGGGCGAAACACCGTAAACACTGTTCGACCGGGCGCCCATGGCCTTCTCCTTGTACTCGGCGTAGTACCCAGGCCACTCCTTCACGTCAGTCGACGGCGGGGTGATCATGCTCCAGCCTTTGAACTTGCCGTCGCGGCTTTCTTTGAAACCGACTCCTGAAAACCCGTTGGCGGCCGAGCGCATGGACAGGCGCCAGCCCGGTTCGAGCGGCTTGAACGGCGAGGCCATGTACTGGAACCGCACTGTTCGCGGCGCCGCCAGCAGGAAGGGCTTCTCGCCGGCCGGAATCTTGATCAGGTTATTGCGCAGGATGAGGACGGAGTGTTCAGTGCTCGGTGTTCGGTGTTCGGTTTCCAATTTGCCTGAAACCTGAACACCGACACCTGCCTGCCCGCCGTAGCCCGCAGGGCGAAGGGGGGAACCCTGAACCCTGACAATTTCGTGCGCCGGCACGCGATCATCCGGCAGCCAGCCCTCATCCGAGTCGGCATGCCACAGGAAACCACGCTGTTCCGTGCCGATCCAGACCTGCTGGTAGAAGTTGCCAACGGTCATGCCGCTGCCCACTTTGCCGAGATCCAGCGTGCTCCACACCACGCCCTCTCCTTCAGTAGGGCCGCCGCTTGTCGGCGCGCCGCGGCCTTCGACAAGCGAAGGCCCTACATTGGGTTGCGGACGATAGCCCGCCTTGGGAATGTCACCCAGTTTGCGGGTGGAGTAGTTGTGACCCAGGCCGACGCAGACCATACGGTTCGTCAGGGTGTCATCCAACGGCCATTCGAGACGCAGCCCCGTGACCTCGACCGGCTTGCCCTCGGGACCATAGGTCAAACGCACATCCACCAAACCGTCCTGTTCCATCACCCCGATGACATCAAAACGCAATCCTGCCGCCGCCGACTTGCCTTTGAACTCGACCTTCCAGTCTCTCTTCGCGGTGAACGACGGCTTGCCTTCAAGCGGCACGCTCACGTCCTTGCCGGCGACCGTCACGATCAACCGGGCGGGCGCCGCCAGCACCTGGCCCTCGCGCGAAACAATCTGCCGGGGCAACCCCAACGCATCGAGCGAGTAGGTGCGCAGGACGCAGGCGACATCGCCGCCCTTGACCTTGAGCGCCGTGAAGGGGCGCATCAGCCGTTCGGTGTCGCCGGTGGGTTTGTTCCACCAGGCCGCAAATTCCTTGGCTTCGTCCTTCTTGGCGATCTTCTGCTCCCGGGTCAGGAGGGCCTTGCCGGCCGAATCGAGCAGCGAGCCGCTCACCACATACTCGCCGGCCTTGAGGTCGGGCAATTGAACCAGTCCCTGGTATTTTTGCAGCACCAGCTTGTCAAGGGTGCCTTCAGCCGCCACTTTGTCGCCCTGTTTCACGGCATACCGGAAGCCGGCGATAATCGTCCCCTTCGGCACGTCGGTATCCAGCGTATCGCCCGCCAGCCAGAGATTGTTGCGCACCGGGTTGTAAAGGGCCTTGAAATCAAACGACGGACAGGGATTGGCGCGCAGCGCCTTCTTCTCCGCATCGCGCAGGAATTCAAAGTACGAGGTGTAGAGGGGCGCGGCGGTCTCGTTGCCGGCCAGAGTGACCCGCAGATCGAATATCCCCGTCTTCGCCGGCCAGGGCGGCTGGTACTCGAACCCGAAGGGCCCGGCCTCGCGGTCGAAGCGCACACTGCCTTTGGCGGGGATGTCCAGGACGCGATCCTCGGCCACGCCGACCTTCAACGGTTCCGGTTTTTCCTGCGGCGACTTCTTGGCCATCGAGGAGACGTTGAGCCGCACCCGCACTTTGGCGGGTTGCGACCCGGGATTGTAGATCACCGAGCGGAACTGCAAGCGGTCGTCGAACAGGCCGTCCATTTGTTCAACCTGCATATAGGGCTGGTCGGCCGTGAGCGTGCCCTGCGTGAAGCCGCTATCGTCCATGTACCCTTTGTCCACCGGCACCTGAGCCTGCATCCAAGCGGGATTCTTGAAATCGCGCGCCAGTAGCAGACGCACGATCTGCGCGGCTTGAAGCTTGGCCGACAGTTCGAGATCCTTCAGGTTCATCACGAATTCCATCTCCCACCATTTACCGTCGGGCGTCGTGCGGGTGCCGTAACGGATGTCCGGATTCCAGTTCGACAGGTATTGCCCGATCGAGGGATACATCTTGCGGTACTCGCATGACCCGAGGGGATTGACGGTCCACTTATACAGGCTGGTAACCTCGCCCGGCAGCCGGTTGCGGCCTTCCTGGCCGAGGCCGAATTCGTACGCGTCGTCGCCCACGGTACCCATGCTGTACTTTTCGCGGAACGACTTGAGCAGTTTCTCGCCCACGTTGATGCCTGAGCGCGCCGCGAAATACAGATGCTCGTCATCCCACGCCACCCAGAACTGAACCGGCCGGGGATAGAGCGACGCGCCAAACGTCGCCGCCACGCCGGTGAACTGAACCGACTCGCGCCATTCAGCCGGGTCGATGGTTCCGTCGATCACGGGCGGCTGGGTCATTTTCGGGATGTTGTAGGTGGCCAGTTTCCCCTCGGGCAGGTTCCCGGAAGGCCCCGCGTTCAGGGCCGGCGCCGCCGCCGTCGCCAGAAAGGCGGCCATGGCCAAGGCGCGGGTGAGCGTGACAAATCGTGACCGGGGTGATGGAGTATTGGAGTGATGAAGTGGTGAAGCGCTGTTAGAAAACGAGTCGGTGTCATTGCCCCAATACTCCACCACTCCACTACTCCGCGTCCCCAGGGGACTCCTGTTCATCCTTTTCATCACTATACTTCCCTTCTTTGTATCTCGCTCTTACAGTTTCAAATTCAACCTGGCCCGCATCCAATGGAGCAGATCGTCGGTCCAGGGATGGTAGGCGCCCAGAAGACCGGTGCCGTGAGGACCTTTCTCGTAGAGGTGAAGTTCGCAGGGAACCTTGGCTTTCAGGAGCGCGGTGGCGAAGAGAAGACTGTGGTCGGGCGGCACCAGCGTATCTTCGACGGTGTGCCAGACGAAGCAGGGCGGCGTGTCGGGGCGAACGTTCAACTCACTCGACGTCAGGCGCAGAAGCGCTTCCGAGGGGGTATCGCCCAGGAGATTGCCCCGTGATCCGGGCTCCGGCCAGACGATCATGCTGATGACCGGATAACAGAGAATGGCAAAATCCGGCCGGCAACTTTGCCGTTCGATGGGGTCTTCCGCCGCGGGGTCGCCCCCATCGAAACGAACGCAGAGACTCGAGACCAGATGACCTCCCGCCGAGAACCCCATCACGCCAACCTGCGCGGGGTTCACACTCCATTCCTTTGCCCGCGCTCTGACTAATCGAACCGCGCGACTCAGATCGTTGAGTTGCGCCGGATAACGGTAGCCCGACGTACCCAGTCGATAGTTGAGGAGAAACACGGTGATGCCATGCGTATTGAGCCAACGCGCAAACGGCTCGCCCTGCGCCTCGTGGAGAAAGCCATAACTCCCTCCCTGACACAGAACGACCGCTGGATTGGCGGGGGAATTGGAGGGAGCGGCATAGAGGGTCATGGTCGGAATGTCACGCGCCGCCTTCCCCAATGCGCCAGGAGCGTCCCCAGGCCAAAGGGGAAGCGTTTCCCCGGATACGTCAGATGGCATGGCGACGGCCAAGAGTGATGAGGCGATCATGATCAGTTGCCTGAATGATGTTTTCATATTCGGTTACGCGGGGCGACGACGCGCACCCCACTCCTATTGAGCGTTTCCTGTAAGAGTGACATCCCGACGCAAGCGGTAGAGCCGGCTTTATGCCGGCTACGCACATGGCCGGCATAAAGCCGGCCCTACCTGGAGGTGTCACTCATTTACGAAACGCTCAATAGTCGTCCGACTACGCGTACCCGACTGCTACTTCCTCAATCGCAAATCGTCAAGCTCCACATACGGAATGGACGCCTCCCAGCCCCAGCCGGGCGCGAGGGTGAAACGGTTGTCCAGGCTCGCGTCGCTGTCGCCCTCGAAGACGACCGTGTCGTCCAGGCGGATCGTCTGCCGGGCGCCCTTCGCTTGAAGGGTCAGCCGATGCCATTGCGTATCCACCGGGATTCCGGGGATCGTATTGCCGGTGAGATCAATGCCAATGTTGGTGAACGGTTCCGGCTTGTTGTTGCGCGTCGCCGTGACCTTGTCGATGAACCAGGAAAGTTTCCCGTCCGCCGCCCGGTCACAGGCCAGTCGCAGGTCATAGCCCTGGCTGTTCGGATAGAAACGGGTGGACCGGTACGTGACGGCGAGCACACCTCCACGTCCGGTCTTCTTCGGCGCTTCCGGCAGGCGGAACTTGAACGACAGCGTCGCATCGCCGGCCGGAATCGCCTCGGGATTCTGCAGCACCAACTGATGCACTCCCGGATGCCCCGGCGGGATGCGCAATACGTGATTGCCGGACAGCCGGTCATCCGCCACCACACTCATATTGCCACGCGGCAACTTGAGCGCGGCCGACATGCCGAGCTCGAAATCATCGACCAGTATGTCGCCGGCCCCCGGTATGGCGGGCAACTCGGCTCGTGACTTGGCGACGGCCAATAGCCGCGTTCCGTAGAGTCCCGCCACCGGGATCTTCACCGCGCCCTGGGCATCCGCAGTGAAGACCTCGCGGGTGAAGAAGTCCATCATCGCCCCGCCACCGAGATACTGGACGGAGACCGTGACCGGGTCTTCTTTGTAGCTCTGCAGGAGCAGGAGACCGGCGAAGGAAGGTTTCGGGGTTCGGGGTTCAGGGTTCAGGGAATTGGAGCCGGCCGTCCCGGCCGGTTTCCCCCCTGACACCTGACACCCGACACCTGCAACCTTTCTCTCCAGCGCCAGCCAGGTGACGAGGGGATCGCTCACCGTGACGAACGGTTTCTCCTCCCAATAGTTGTGGACGACCACGTTCGACTGGCCATAACCGAACCAGGCGAGGTAATCGCTCAGCCGGATACCGTGGAAGGGGCCTTCATACGTGCTTCCCCACCCCGGTGCGTCCGACGGCCGCGCGATCTCGTGCACCAACTGCATGCCGCCATCCGAATTCCAGTTCTCCTCCGTGAGTGAATTCCGCATGGCCGCGTCCCGGTAGTCGCCCCAGTTCGGCAACGGGAACATGATGTACGGGGTCGCGCCAATAGTACGACTGATGGTCATCGCCCGCGTGTAGTCGGGCGGGAACGGCAAGCGCCACCACTTCCCTGCACCCATCCACGAGGCGTCGCCCGCCGGGATGTTACGCGCCGGGCGGCTCATATCGAAACGGTAGGGTTGCTCCAGATCCAGCGTGGCCGTGAACCAGGTATTCTGGGGCGTTGTCTGGGTATTGGTAATGTGGCCGGTGAAATCGAGTTCATAGGGCGTCCCACCCGTGAGATTCAGGCGGGTCAGCACCTTCCAGATGCGTTTGTAGTAATCGCGCTGCTCCCAGATCGTAATGGTTCGCCCGATGAAGTCCTGGTTGTAGGGATTGTCCACGACCCGGTGCATGGTGTTGTCGAAATACATGCCTACGCCGCGCTTCATCCACTCGTTGGCATAATGGAGCGCGAAGTCGCGGTAACTACGGGCCGCCTGGCTCGCACAACCGTCATCCTTTTGAAAACGGTTGAACTCGGAACTCGACCACTCGTCCTGGAACACCTGCCATTCCGAGGTGCGCGTGTATTGGACGTGTTCCTCGAAATAGGTGGCGGTGCCGCTCTTCCCGTCGCCGTAATTCTTCTGGTTCGCAAGGTGTCCCGCCGTGTTCCCCACGTCGCCAAGCCAGGGGCTCTCATAATGCACCTTCATGTCCGACCAGGCGCGGTTCTTGTCCTTGGCACTAAACCAAGCCTCGTCCACCTTCCCGGTCTTGCGCGCTTCCATGAGTTTGTCCACAATCGTGAAGTCACGGCCGTCGGGGTATTTGTCGGAACAGATGTACCCGCCCCAGACATGAACCGCCACGCCGGAGCCGCCCGGCACCTTGTGGGTGCGCCAGTCGGCGCGCAGCGGCTTGGTCGGACTGGCCTGCAAGCCGAACGTGTAGCGCAGCGGCTTGTCGAACGTGATCGGCTTCTGGATGAAATAGACGCGCAGCACCACCTGGTCGCCCTCGCGGGAAAGCGTCTGGACCGCTTGCTGCCCGTCGTTCACATAGCCGTGATCGGTGCCGGCAAACCAGGCGAGGCCGCGTTCCTCGGCGCCCAGCCAGACATAAGGACAGAAGTTGTCGCGATTGCCGGGAGACCAGTGTTTGATCTGGGTCGAATCCCAGATGATGCCGTTGTTCGGCCCAGGCTCGGCTTTCCAATCGCACGGCACCCACCCCTGGACGAGATCCCAGACGATCTTGCCGCCCCTGGGCGTCTTCCCGGCGTAGTTGTGCCGCATGGCATCGTTGCCCGTGTAATGGAAGAGCGGCACATCCTGATCGCGGAAGCGGAGTTCCAAGTAAAGGCGGGAGAGAGCAGTGTTCGGTGTTCGGTGTTCAGTGTTCAGTCCGGAAGGGGTCAACTCCATCCGGACTCTGGCACATCCGTCCTCTTCAGTCTGGACCGAACACCGAACACTGAACACTGAACACTTCGCTTGTGTGTCAAACACCGCCAGATCGGGATGCACCGCTTTGCCTTTGACGCCGCCGGAGAACAGCCCCCCACCCTGCCATTCGATCCGTTTCCCGTTGGTATCCTCAGCCACCAGTTTCATCGGTTCGGCGAGCAGTTCCTTGCCCTTGGACACCACGCTGTCGAACAGGCCCTGGGCGTTCACGGTGTAGGTGCGATCCACCACGGAAACGGTGCGGCCCTTGACCGCCACCGGCGTGAAGGGCGGATAGACCTTGTGTTCGAGTCCGAGTTCGTTCTTCTCGAACGGAAAATGACGACGCGTGAAGGTCTGCGTAGCACGGATCACCGCAACGGAGGAGGAATCCCCCTGGAGCCGGCCGTCCCGGCCGGTGTTCCCGTTTCGCGCACCGGCGGGGACCGCCGGCTCCATGGCGTACGGCACCAGCCATTCGACCGCATACTCGCCGTCGGCCAGTTCCGGCAACTTGAACCGCGCCTGGCCGCGCCCCCCGCCGTCGAGCGGGAGCGTGAACGTCTTCACCGTCGAGCCGTCCTTCAGTGCCACCACGCGCACGCCGACTTCCTTGAGCGCCTCGATCGCAGCCGGCAGCGACACGGTCGCTGGAGTGACCGGCGTGGGCAGCGTCCAGTCGGCGGAACCGCCGTGGCTGAGCCGGGCCGCCGGAATCGGCGCCAACGCCACGCCGGGGCCGGACCAGGTCACCAAGTCCGGCGTCAGTTCGGGAATCCTGGCATACACCTTCGTCGCCAGCACGATCAGATGCTTGCCGGCCGCCAACGCAATGGCGCCGCCACGTTGTTTCCAGTGCGGTCCGTAATGCCCGTTCGGTTGATCGACCACCAGCCGATCACCCACAAAAAGTTGCGCCACGCCAAGTTGCCGCAGATAGAAGGTATAGACACCGATCCGAGGCACATCCAGATAGCCCTTGAAGATCACACCCAACGGCGCCGTGTGGTCACCCGTGAAGATCGTGCCATCGGCGGCGGGGACCAGCGACAGACCGCCCGTCACACCGGTCTTGCCAGGGGTAAGTTTGGCGAAATCGGGAAGCGCACCGGTCGGCGGCAGGCTGTTGGTGTAGAGGGCGTAGTTCACGCCCGGTTCCGTGGCCGCCGGCGCGGCGGCAGGACGGGGCGTAACCGCGACATACTCCTTGATCAGCGGGCTGTCCTTGTCGAACGCGACCTCCAGTTCGCTCGACGAGGGATAGTAGGCGAAGGGAAGCTGGTTCGCCAACGGCGTCAGAGTCCGCCCAGCCAGTTCGTACCGCGCCGTCAGAAAGCGCTCGACCGCCTGCCGCTCGACCTCCGACAAGGCGCGGTCATAGACCAGCGCCTCGGCCACGTCCGCGTTCGCGCCGACCATGTGATCCCACGACCGGGCGCCAATGGCCAGGATGTCCTCCGGCACGAGTTCAACCCTCCCGGTCGCGCTTGCCGCTGACGCGCCGTTGTCATAGACCCGCACCGCGCCGCCCGCCTGGTCGACCACAGCCCCGAAAACACGGAAGCCGCGTCCGATGACCGGCGCAGTCCCCACGGCTTGCGGTCCCCCGCTCACGCCGGCGCTGAGCGTCGGCGTGACGCGGACATTGAACGTGTTCTTTCCATTGGAGTTGCCGTAACTGAAGAGTGTGGCCGCAAAACTATCCTTATGCACCTTGGCCACCAGGAACACGCTCAGCGAGGATTGACTCCCGCGCGCGAAGCGTTGCCGTTCCAGACAAGTCCAGGCGCCCCGGTCATCGTTGAAACGCACGGTGTCGCGGTGGTTCACCGCCTGGCGCGCGAGCAACGGCTGGAGATTTGTATTCGCCTGGACCAGATCGTTGCTTCGCCCGCTCTGATCCGCCCAAGCCGCGACCCGGCCCTGGGCGTCCGCCGTCACACCGGCATCCGCCCTCAACCACAACGTCAGTCCCGGCAGTTTACCGGGATCGAACTCGCTCTTGGAATAGGCGCGCGGATCGAGCCCGACCCGTTTGACCATCTCGGCGTCCGTTTCCGCCTGCGCGGTCGCGCCCAAGAGCAGCAGAACGTTGACGACCACCGCGGCCAAATTCCGAATCGTGCCTGTGTGCATTCCCGGTTCCTTTCTTTCCATCTATCCGGCGCCATTCCCTGGAGACGGCGGTCCCCGCCGTGCTTCGTATTCCGGCCGGGACGGCCGGCTCCAACATGGTCCCGCCGTTCCCCCTCAATTCCCGGGGCGCATCCCTGGAGACGGCGGTCCCCGCCGTTCTTTCGTAATTCCCGGCCGGGACGGCCGGCTCCAACACGGTCCCCGCCGTTCCTCCTCGATTCCCTGGGCGCATCCCTGGAGACGGCGGTCCCCGCCGTTCCTCGTATTCCGGCCGGGACGGCCGGCTCCAACACGGTCCCCGCCGTTCCCCCTCAATTCCCTGGGCGCATCCCCCTGGAGACGGCGGTCCCCGCCGTTCTTTCGTAATTCCCGGCCGGGACGGCCGG
>CAZTAJ010000131.1:0-10844 GCA_964611575.1 uncultured Verrucomicrobiota bacterium | reverse complement strand
CCGGCGGGAAACATGTCCATATGCACCGACCGCTTCTTCGGGTCCGAACTGGGGATCCGGATGCCGTTCAACGCCGTGCCCACGTATCGGTCGCTCAAGCCCCGTACCGTCGCGTACTTCCCGTCCGCCACCGACGCACCGACAACCAGGCGGAGCGCGCTGGCGGCGTCTCCGGCCCCCGCGCGGCTCATCAGCTCCTTGCTGATGGAATCCTGAAACGAGAGGGAGGTACCCCTCAGGTTCAGAAGGCCGGCTTCGCTGGAGGTGTCCGCGAGGTCCATGTCGCGCACCACCAGTTCCTCCATCTCCGTGAACTCGCCTTTCAGCCGCACCGTCACGTCCGCCAGCGTTCCGGCGGCCACCACGACCGCCGACTGCACGTAGCGCTCGTAGCCGGGCTTGGAGACCGTGAGTGTGTAGGATCCGGCCGGCACATTGCCGAAAAGAAAGTGCCCGTCCTCAACCGTGTTCGTCTGCCGGTTGAGTTCGACGATCTTCACCGCCGCTTCCGGCACGGGGCCGTCGAATTCCCCGTCGTAGACGACGCCGCGCAGACCGCCGGCGTCGCCTTGCGCCCGGCACAACGCGACCGCGCCGAATTGCGTCATCAGGAGCATAAGCCGCATCGTCCTTCTAGTCATGGGTCGCGCCAAAGTCCGCCAGCAGGCGGTTCAGGCCTTCGCTGACCGGCCGGTGGCGCAGCCGGGCCCGCTCCAACGACAGACAAATGTCCACGCAGGCTATGGCGCGCGGCCGGAGGTTGGTCAACTGTCCGGCCAGTTCCAAGGCGTGTTCATAGTAAGTGGACGCCTTCTGATGATCGCCCAACCGCGCCCAGGCTTCGCCCAGCACGGCGAACAGGGCCGGCTGCTCGATCGCCTGCAATTGGCGGATCAGCGGTTCCGCCACCCGCTCGCACTCGGCCAGGCGTTCGGCTTGCCCCAGCACCCCCCATCGGACGGCCAGCTTTGCCGTCAGCGGCGCCTTAAGGTGAGCCGGTATCTCACCGGTCAGAACGTTCGAGGAGACCCCGTCCAGCCACATGCGCGCCAGCGCCGCCTCGCCTCGCGCCAGTGCCGCTTCCGCCAGCTCCATCTGCACGTCCCATCGTTTCGAGCCGGGAATCCGCTCCGCGGCAGCCCACGCCTGGGCCAGCGCGTTGCTCGTCTGCGCGGCGTCCAGATGACCGGCCTTTGCCAACAGCATGTAGCCGTGCGCGCGCCAGCTCGACACATCCAGGTGCGTCGTGTCGGCCAGGCCGTCGAGCGCAGCGAGGGCGTTCGTGACAAGCCCCTGTTGCGCCAGCGCCAGGGCTTGGTAGGTCACGACTTCACCACGGTAATCGCGGTTGCCGCCATAGAAACGGCTCCAACGGCTGACCTCCTCCTCGCGTCCCAGCAGCGCCTTCGTCTTGACCACACGGACCAGAATGCGGTCCCGCTGCCAGTCCTGAATTGCGCGCGCCAGCGTCTCCGCCTGGCCGGCCCGTTCCAGCGCGGCGTTCGTCTTGCCCTTCTCGGCCAGCACGGCCGCCGCCTCCGCCAGCACCACCCCTTTCCGCCAGTTCTCGATCCGTTCGCCCAATTCCAACGCCTTGTCGCACTCGCCGCGGACCAGATGGGCCAGGGCCACGAGTTCCTGGCACGTCGCCCGATCCTTCGCGTCATTGGTGATGGCACAGGCGAATTGCCAACCGGCCCGCAAGGGGTCATCGGCGGCCGCCGCGGCGCGGCGTTCGGGCCGCGGCGCGCAGGATGTCGCCGCCGCAAGCGCCAGGACACCCAGAACCAGCACTCCACTCCAACCCTGCCGCTTCATCAGAATACACCTCCCCGCCGGGCAAGACACCCGCTCGCGTTCGTTTCGACGTAAAGACCCTCACAAGATCGCAGCGACCGGTGAGGGTACGATTAGGCTTCCGTTATCTTTGTGTGACCCCGGCCGTGGCTCGGGACAAAAAAATCCGGCAGCGGGGTTGCCGCTGCCGGAACACGTTAGCGTATCGACCCGACCGTTACGGAATCGTCAGCGTCGTGGACACCAGGTGGTCCCAGTCGAGCGTCCCGTTGCCGGGCTTCAGGTCCACGCCGAAGTACACCGTCGACCCGGACGGCAGACCCGCCACCGAGGTGATGGGGGACCAGGCCACATCGCCCAGCCAGCCGTAAAGCGTGACCGCCGCGAAGTTCCAGGGCATCATCGTCGCGTAGCCGGGAGTGCCGGATGTGTAGTTGAAGTACTTCCAGCCTTGCGCTTTGGCGTCGATCACGATGTACACATCGCCATTGATCTGGGCGTAGTCCGCCGCCGCGAGCTTCACTTCGATCGCACCGGCATTGATGCGCACTTCCGGAACGATACCGGTGTAGTCGCCGGCGGTTCCGCCCGTCACCAAGCCGAGCCGGGAGACCAGCGTCCAGCCCGCCGCCCAGTTCTTGTTCTTGCCGAAGGCGCCGATGAACGCCACGGGGGTGTAGAAACCGTCGTTCGGCGGCACGCGCCCGTAGGTCATCAGTTCGTTCTGGTAGGCCGGCTGCACCAGCGGATTCAAGGTCTCGACCGGATAGTAGTCCACGGTGCTGAGGGTGACCGGCACGGCGCTGCGCACCAGGCTGGCCACAGGAGACGTGTAGGAGACCTCGTCCAGGTAATAGTTCTGGAGCGAAGCATCGGTGAACAGCGGGTAACCGTAGTGGGCCTTGTTGCCGTCCAACTTGTCGGTGCCGTTATGCTCCGCGCCCCACACACCCGCATCGCCGGTCACGTTGGCCGCGCAAGCGAAGGCCACGTTGGTTCCCATCTTCCAGAAGACGTTGTACTTCAACTCGGCCTTCTTGCTGCCGTTGGCCTCATGATCGTACCCGTTGCCGGAAGTCGGCACGCCCGAACCGTCCGGGGCGCCGAAGAGCCCGTTGTTCACGTAGGTCTCGCCGAACTTGCTGGCCGAATCGCCGTCAGAGTCGCCGGCATCGCCCTCGAACAGCGCGCAGGCGCCGCCGAAGTCCATGAACAGGCTGTTGTAGAACCGGCCACCCGCACCGTCACGCAGGTGGATCGCGGTGTTCTTCTTGCTGGTGCCCTTGCCCAGTCCGACCTGGGTCCAGTTGTACCATGTGGCAATCGTGGAAGGCTGGGTCGTGTCGCCCATGCCGCCGTCCTCTTCCGTGCCTTTGTCCGACTTCTCACCGATACTGGACAGCGTACCCTGAGCGCGAAGGAAGAACTGTCCCTTACCGCGATAGCCCTCATCCAGGTCGAACCCGTCATCCGTGGAGCTCCAGGCCACGAGGTATTTCAGGTTCACCGTGCCGCCGAACATCTCGTAGTCGTCATCGCAGTTCTGGTACACCTCGATGTGGTCAATTTCCGTCTGGCGTCCGACGCCGCCCATAGTCAGACCGTTAATCTCGTTGGCGCCGGCCAGGACAAAGCCGCCGTAACGGATCGAGCAGTAACGCATCACGCCGCTGTCGTCGTCATCCATGCCACCGCCGTACCGTGAGAGATCGCCGAAGTCACCCGTGCCTTCGATCTGGATCGCCAGGTTACTGTTCGGCGAGGCGGTGCCGCCGCCGATGTTCGTGGCCAGGTAGGTGCGACCCAGCAGGATCACGCCGCCCCACTTCTTGCCGATGCCGTTGTTCTTCTGCGCCCAGACGCCCGTGCCCGGGTTGGCGCCGATGTTGTCGTCGCCCTCGCAGGTGAACACGATCGGATTAGCCGCCGTGCCTTGCGCGTCGATTTTCGCGCCGCGCGTGATGATCAGCGAGCCGTTGCTGTCCAGCTTGCCCCGGATCACCGTGCCCGGCTGAATCGTCAGCGTGGCGCCGGCGGTCACGCCCACCGGGTCCATCAACCGGTACACGTTGTTCGAGGTCCACGTCGTGGACACGCTGATACCGCCGCTCACGTCGATATTCGCCGCTTCGGCCTGCGGCGCGCCAAGCGCGAGAGCGCCGGCGGCCATCAGCCCCATGATTGCTTTGTTGTTCTGTTTCATGCTTGCTCTTTCCTCATTGCTTCTTGGTTTGTCTGCTTCCTGCTCGTATCGGTTCATCCTCGTACCTGTTCGTTCTTGTTGCATGCCGTGTCGCTCCCTGCCGTCTGCTCTCTCGCCGCCACCTCCTTTCCTTCCCGCGGATCGTGGCACCCGCTTCATGCGCGCCTTTTCCATCTGAAGAGCAAGGCCATGGTCGCGGGGGGGCGTTTGCGGTGAATTAGGGAGCGGGTTTTTTTCGATTAGTCGGGCGGGGCCGCCCGGGGGGCGGGAAAGGGAGGATCCCGCATGGGATGCGAACGGCAATTCAGCCAGGGGGAAATGCGGCCGGCCTCAGGCGTCCTTGAAGCGGTAGCCCACGCCGCGCACGGCCTCGATATAGTCCGCGCGCTGCCCGAGCTTCTTGCGCAGACTCACCATCTGGACGTCTACCGCGCGCTCCGTCACGGCCACTTCCTCGCCGCGTACGGCATCCAGAATCTGTTGCCGGTTCAGCACCCAGCCGGAACGGCTGGCGAGAAAGTGCAGCAGACGGAAGTCGGTGACCGTCAATCCCTCGATCGCCTTCCCGTTGGCAAAGACCTGGAAGCGACTGGGGCTGATCTCAAGGTCGCGGATATGGACCTCCGTCTTCGGGTCGTAGGCCTGCGATTGCTGCCGCCGCAGCGTCACTCGCACGCGCGAGATCAGCACTTTGATGCTGAATGGCTTGGTCACGTAGTCGTCGGCCCCGACCTCCAGCCCGACGACGATGTCCGCCTCTTCGCCCTTGGCCGTGACCATGACGATCGGTATGCCGGCGGTCTTCGGATCCCCTTTCAGTTTCCGACACACCTCAAGCCCGTTCAGCCCCGGTAGCATGAGATCGAGGAGGATGATATCCGGCCTCTTCTGCGCCACGGCCTTAAGGCCGTCCTCGCCGCGTGTCGCCGTGGCGACGCTGAAGCCCTCCTTGACCAGATTGAAGCGCAGCAGTTCGAGGATATCCTCCTCGTCTTCGACAACCAAAATGTGTTTCCTGGCGGCTACCACGTGAGTCCCTCGCAAGGCACCTCCTCAAGCGGCCAAGCCGCGCGAAGCGCCGTTAACAAGTCCGCACATTGTCACCGGGCCGTTAGCGCATGATTCGCGCTCCGTCAGAAGTTCGTGAGACCCTGGGCCGCATCGCCCCGGGGGCAGGGCGACACCATCGCCGACTCCTAACCGCGCCAACACACTCCCCTAACGCGATTGAGCGACTGTCTGTTGCGTGTGGCGGAACAGGGACAGGCAAGAGGGCTCAAACCAGGCCGAGGGGACGAGGGAAGGATCCATGATCCCTAACACGATTGACGGCGCGGAGGAACTCGAACGCGTCAATCCCGCATGAATCTGCTCCTGATCGATGGGATAGGCCCTTTCTTTCGCGGGTATGCCCGCCGCCGGATCAACTGGTCGAAGATTCCCTTCGACAACCTGGAGAATCAGGGAGACTTCGACGCGGCGCGCTTTACCGGGGTGCGGGAGGATTTCGAGCGCTTTGCGGACGCCGCCGCGGCGCTGGGCTTCAACGGCATCACGCTCGACGATCTCGCGCACCTCAGCCCGCACCCCGCCTACGGCGGACGGCTGAACTCCAAACTCCACCGCTACCGTGAGGCCTATCGCGAGCTGTTCGAGATTGCGGCCGCCCGGGGATTGACCGCTTACGTGACCACCGACGTCATGTTCGAGCCAATATCTCGCCCCGGCCTTTTCGGCGGCTTCCGCCGCGGCGCCGCCCCGTTTCTCCGCGAGGCCTGCGAGGCGCTCTTCCTCGATTTCCCCGCGGTTGGCGGTGTGATCTTCCGGGTGGGAGAGTGCGATGCCCGGGACGTCCACGGCGATTTCGCAAGCCGCCTTGCCATCCGCACGCCGGAGCAGGCGAAAGCGCTCATCCTCAGCCTTCTCCCGGCATTCGAGAACGCCGGCAAGGTGCTGATCTTCCGCACCTGGACCGTCGGCGCCCATCCCATTGGCGATCTGATCTGGAACCGCAACACGTTCGATCGAACCTTCGGAGACCTGGATAATCCGAATCTGGTGCTCTCGATGAAATACGGCGAGACGGACTTCTTCCGTTACCTGCCGCTCAACCGACTCTTCTTCCACAGCAACCATCGCAAGATCGTCGAACTGCAGGCGCGGCGCGAGTACGAGGGCTTCGGCGAGTTCCCCTCCTTCGTCGGGTGGGACTATGAGGAGTATGTGCGGGAACTATCCGGCGCCCGCAACATGATGGGGGCTTGGATCTGGTGCCAGACGGGCGGCTGGTCTTGCTTCCGCCGCCGGACGTTCCTGGACCCGGGCGGCGTCTGGAACGAAATTAACACGGCCGTCTCCCTGCGCCTCGTGCGCGACGGCGTGAACGCGGACGAGGCCGTTCGCGCCTGGGCGCGGGAGCGGCTGGGCGGGGACAAGGCTGAGCGGCTGCTCGTCCTTCTGCGCCTGTCGGCCGAAACCGTCAAGGAAGGCTTGTATATCGACGAGTTCGCGCGGCGCAAACTGTTCTTTCGCCGGCTGCGCGTTCCACCGCTGCTGCATGTGTTCTGGGACCGCATCGTCATCAGCCACTCCATGCGGAAGTTACTGCGTTGCTTCGTGCTCGATCAGGCCGGGAAGACGACCCAGTCGTGGGCGGCGTTGGGCAAGATCCACTCCATGCGCGCTTTGGCCGCCGAACTCGGGCTGCCGGTCCAGGATTTCGACTTCCAGTACGACACCTTCCGGCTGCTCGCCGCGGCGCGCGAATACTACTTCGGCATCTTCGGCCCGGACCGGGTCGAACGGTTGTACGCCTTGAGGGCAGCCTACGAGCGCAAGTATCCCCTGCGCTACGCCGTCCAATTGGACTTCTCGCGTTTCCGCATGCCGCGGTATCAGTTGCGGCTGGCCTTCGCCCTGCTCTTCCGGTCGCAACGCGGCTATCGCCGGCTGGACCGCCTGCTGCTGATCCGCTTGCTGTCCCTGCTGTCGCCGCTGCTCGCGCTGCGCCGCCGCCCGGCCGCCGGCGACCGCCTGACCGATCAGGCCATGGGCATTCGCGCGGTGCTGAAGTGAGTCAACCACGCCGGGGCTGCCGCAGGGCTCCACGAAACGACCGGCAGGCCTTCTTGCGGTCGAACGCCTTCCAGGTCGCGGGGAACGCGGCCCGCCGGGCGAGTTGTTCCTCGCGCCAGCCGGCGGCACACCGTCCCAGGGCGTGGGCAACCTCCGCGCCGTCAGGTGACGCGGAGGCCGATTCCGCCATCGCCCGTTCGATCAGGGCCTGCGCCGCCGCCGCGTCCTGGTGCGCGCCGAGCACATCCTGCAACGCCGCCAGCCGCCGCGCCATCTTCGCGACGGGCTTTCCGTAAACCTCGCGCAGGGTTTCGCAAGCGTAGCGCAATCGTTTGCAGCGGACCCGCAGACGGTGCAACTCCTCGGCGGGCGTGTCGGCCGCGATCCCGCGGCCGGCCTTCAGGATCCTTTTCAATTCGGACTCCATCAGCGAAGCCCCCTCCGCGGCAATCGCGGCGCTTCCGGCGGCCGCCGGACGACGAAGCATGCGAATCAAGTCCAGGCAGGCTTTCTTCAGGGCGCCGAAACGGGAACTCCGCAGATCGCGGCACATGACGTCGCAGGCCCGTTCACGCCGCCGGCTCATGGCCTGCCGGCAATCCTCGGAGGCGGCGCGCTCGGCCTCGGGCAGTCGGCCGAGCCTGGAGGCGCATTTCTGGAGATGGACATCCAGATCGCGCACGGCGCCGAGGCTTTGCCCCAGCCATTTCAACTCCTCCGCCACTTTCGCCGCCGTCGCCGGCGGAAGGAAATCCCGGAACAACCGGAGGATGGCGCGCAAGCGGCGGACGCTCACCCGCATGTCGTGCAGGCACTCCGGGTTAATGCCCAGCCGGGTTCCGGGCACATGCCAGAGCAGGCGCCGGAAGTGAAGCGTCAGCGCCCGAGCGGCGGCTTTGCGCACCGTATCTCGCGGACGGATTCGGAGCGCCGGCCCCTCAACCGGAACCGGCACGGTCAACCCGGCCTCCCGCAGGGCGTATTCGAACGTCGATCCGTTCGCCGGCTTGAGTTTCAACGCGCGCCGCAGGGCACACGTGAAGCGGATCAGCGCCCCCGCGGACCCCTCCCGCAACTCGACTTCGATTCGTTGGAGCGGGGCGTCGCCATTCGATCCGGCAAGAGTCGTGCGGTCGGCGGAGACCTCCAATCGCGCGCCGTCCCGTGTCCGAACGTCGTAGAGGCGACAAGTGCGATGCAGATCGAACAAGCATTCAAGGTCGAGACGCCGCGTCAACGGCAGCAGTCGGGTCCGCAACTCCGACCCTGGCAGCGGCCCCGGCCAGGTCCAGTCGCCGGGTGGCAGGGTCTCGCTCAACTCCACCCGATCCGCCGGCCCCTCGTGAAGTGACGTCAGCGTGAGTGTGGCGTGTTTGCCGACCTGCCGCCGCCGGCAGGCAACGCCAGCCCTCATCAGCAGGCGCGTCGGCGTGTCGAGATACCGGTCCTCAACCACGCGCAAGGGCCGCGTTCGCGCGGCCGCCGCCAGATTCCGCAAGACGAGGGGCAGCCGTTCGATCTGTCCGACGGATGCGGAGAAGACCCTCTCTGTCTCGTACGCGCTCACGACAAATCATCCAGGCTGCAAATCGTCGCCCAGTGTCGCAGAGTGACGCGGCTGAAACAAGGCGGAATCCGATCGGTCGTGGGTCGCAGTCGGCGCGCGGGACAACCGCTCAATCTGCCTGAGGAAAGCGAGAAGACGATCGCCGCCTGGTGTCACGACGGTCTTATCAAGACGCGAGCGTGACGCATCACGGCAACGAGCAAGACGTAGCAGACCCAACTCAGCGGAATGCAGAGGACGACCCACCCCGTCAGGGCGTGAAAAACGGCTATTCCGAAATGCCGCATGAACTGAAGCACGTCCCGGTGAAGCAGCTCGAGGATCTGTTCGGGCCGCAAAGGGAGGGGCTGGCTCCGAAACAGCCGTTCGCCAAACCGCATGAAGGGGATCCACAGAGCCAGTTGCGGTCCCGCCATCAGCCAGTTCACGGCGTGGATTGCCGCCAGGTTCAAACGGCGGCGGGCGGCGACGATCGTCAAGGCGACCGTGCTCGTTCCAAAAAGGGGAACCAGGCCGATCAGGGCGCCAAGAACAACGCATTCGGCGATCGCCTTCGGGGAGGCGCCCTGAGTGAACATTTCCAGCAACGGTCCACCGATTGTACGCCGGAGGTAACCGTCAGGCTTGCCGGGCGTTGAGGCCATGGTCATCCTCGCTTCCGCACCCGGAGTGCTTCTCTGCCACGGCCTTGATGCGGTCGCGCCTGAGGTCCAGGACGATGCGGGACGTCGTGACGGTGCTGACGCCCATGCGCACGAAAACGAAGAGGGCGACGACTTCGATCAAGACGATCGCGCCGGGCGTCCACAGCAGCGCCAGACCGCGCGCCACATCCGGCACGGTGCGCGGCACGGCGGGCCACAACAGGCCGAGCAGAACGGTGTAAACCGCCCCCGCCAGCGCCATCCACTGATAAGCCGAGATCCGGCCCGCGCCCCGGTAGTCCGCCCGCAGGAACTCCGAAAGGAACCGCCAGGCCTGGGTGGCGACGATCGCCAGAACGAAGGCCGCCACGGGACGGCCGGAGAGAAACAGCGCCACACCGACCAGACCCGCGAGGCTGGAAATGACGGCCGTCAGGGCCTGCACGGGAATCAGACGTTGCCCCTCATACCCGTGCGCGTAGGAGGCCTTCTTCAGCCGTCCCTCGAACACGAAAGCCCAACGACTGAACAGCGGGATCAACCAGGCGGGACTGTCGGACAGCGGGCGCCCGTAGCAGCAGCCGAAACTGATGCACGCCAGCCGCCCGATGCCTTCGCCCAGCGCATAAGCCGGCGCCAGGGCGCCCAGGACGTACAACATGGCGGCCGCGGCATCCGCCGGCGGCAGGGAGAGGCGCGCGACACCCCAGATCACCCACGGGCCCGCCACCATCCCGGCAAAGCAACCGCCGCCGACGGTGAACCCGTGCCAGTGCCCCTCCACCAGACGGTTGATCAGTTTGGAGGCGGGCAGGACGACCGCCAGAAACGCCAGGACACAGCCCGTCAGGTAGGCCAGAGGCAGGCCCACCGTTCCCGGCAGGAAGACCGCCACGGCCACGCCCGCTCCAACGCCCAAGGCGTTGAACACGCCGTAGTAGGTCAGATTGACTCCACGCCAGCCGCCGCCTGACTCGCGCTCCCGCGGAAGAGCGGCGAGAATCTGCCAGCGCTCGCCAGGCAAGTGGCGGAACGCCCAGGCAAAAAGCGCCGCAAGCCCGACCGCCATGACGCCGAGTGCGACGGCGGCGCTCATCGCGAGGCTCCCCGAAGCGGATGGGCGATCGTTGACCGGACCGGCACGTCGGTTTCCATAAGGGGCCGGATGCCCGGGGCGCAGTAATGACTGCGGACGCCGCCGCGCCGCAGGTTGGCCACGATATCCTCACTGAAGCGGACACGGCCCGGCTCAAAGATCAGAACGACCGTGGAACTGCCCGGTCGGAAGAGGCTCTTCGGCGCCCCGCGCTCCAGATGCATGCCGGGGCGAACCGGCCGCGGTTCGTCGTAACGCTCGCGGCTGTAGCACTGCACCACATCCCCGATCATCAACGCCACGACCTCGACCATCGCCACCAATCCGACCTGCGCCCCGTTCGGCACGTCGGTCTCGACAATCGTGACCGTGCGCCGGTTCTTGGAGTAGGGCGTGGCCTGGGCCACGACGACCGCGGGGTGGCACGACTGGAACACGCCATCCACGTCGTAGATGTCCCGC